>NZ_JBHVUS010000061.1:0-30029 GCF_042884005.1 Kitasatospora sp. NPDC058162 | reverse complement strand
ATCATCCAGCCCCCGGAGCGCCCACCCCCGGAACCGCCCCCGGACCCACCCACCCTCCCGAAAGCCCCCCACCCCACCCCAGCCCCGCGCAGCGGAACCCCCCACCCCCGACAATGGACCCATGTCAGGACCCACCCCCCACCTCCCCGTCCCCACCCGGCTGACGAACACCGTCACCGCCGCCCACGGCGACGCGGGCCGCCGGTGGCTGGCCACCCTCCCCGCCAGGACCACCGCCCACCTGACCCGCTGGGACCTCACCCTCGAACGCATCCTGGACCCGGGCGGCAGCCTCAGCCTGATCGCCTACGTCCACCGCGACGACCTCTCCCCCGCCGTCCTCAAGACCGGACTGGTCACCCCCGAGACCGCCCACGAGCACACCGCGCTCACCCACTGGGCGGGCCGGGGAGCCGTGCTCCTGCTGGACGCCGACCCGGCCGAGGGGGTGCTGCTGCTGGAGCGCCTGCACGGCGAGATCCCCCTGCGCTCCCTCGCCGAGTCCAAGGCGATGCTGGAGGCCACCAGTCTGCTGCACCGCCTCTGGGTCGAGCCGCCCCCCGAAACCGAGCTGCCCACCCTCGCCGACCGGGTCGCGGACACCACCGCCCGGCTCGAAGAGCACCGCGCCCACCCCGCCGCGGCCGCCGCGCGGCCCCTGGTCGACGAGGCCCTGGCCACCGCCGGGACGCTGACCGACTCCTCCGCCGAGACCTTCCTGCTGCACGGCGACTTCCACCACGGCAACGTCCTCGCCGCCGACCGCGCCCCCTGGCTGGCGATCGACCCCCGCCCGCTGACCGGGGAACGCGCCTACGACCTGGCCCGGCTCGCCCTGGACCGCGCGGACACCCTGATCGGCTCCCCCGGCGCCCCCGCCGCCGTGCGCCGCCGGCTGCAGCAGCTCGCCGACGCCCTCGACGTCGACCGGGAACGCCTACGCGGCTGGACCCTGTTCCGCGCCGTCGACCTGGCCCTGCGCGCCCTGGCCACCGGCCGCCGCGAGGACGCCGAACTCCACCTCGAGTTCGCCGGACACCTCTAACCAAACACCTGTGAGCGGACACCGCTAAGGCGTGTGCCCGGCCCCCGCCCCGGCCCGCCGCAACGGCAGCTGCGCACCCATCACCGCGTACAGCCGGTCCGTCGCCGGAAACCGCACCGCCCGGGCCAGGTCCCGGTAGCCCAGCGCCCGGTAGAGCCGCCGCGCCGGCGTCTCCGCGTCGATCGCCGACAGGATGCTCCGGTCCAGCCCCGAGCCCTCGCACAGCAGTCGGATCAGCCGCGAGCCCACGCCCTGCCCCTGGAACTCCGGCAGCACGTGCAGTTCGGTGACCGCGAACACGCCGTCCAGCCAGTCCTCGTAGCCGCGGGCGGTCAGGTACGGCTCGATGACCGTGCTCCACCAGTGGTCCCGCTGGTTCGGCATCCCGTACCCGAAGCCGACCAGCCGGCCGCCGCTCATCGCCCCGAAGGCGATCACCCCGGGCTGCCGGGCGTGCCGCCCGACGATGTGCAGCCGGACCGCGACCTCCTCGGGCGTCAGCCCGAACGCCACCGCCTGGACCTCCAGCGCCTGCGGCGCCCAGGCCGCGAGGTCGATGGCCCCGATCGTCACCCCGGTCAGCTGATCCATGCTCCGGACGTTACTACCAGCGGCCCCGTGGCGCGGCCGAAGATCCGAACCCAACAACCGGCGAAACACCGGCGAACCGCGCCACAACACCGCCCCGCGCCGGGGCACGCTCAGACCACCACGCTCAGACCACTCAGACCAGCCCGCTCAGAACACTCAGACCACCACGCCAGAACTCTCAGAACAACACGCTCATGAACGCCCCGACCTCCCGGAACCCCACCCGCCGATAGGCCGCCCGCGCCCGCAGGTTGAAGTCGTTGACGTACAGCGAGACCACCGGCGCCACCTCCCGCAGCGCGACGTCCATCACCGCCGCCATCCCGGTCTCGGACAGCCCCTGTCCCCGGTACTCGGGCGCCACCCAGACGCCCTGGATCTGGCAGGCGCCCTGGGTCACGGCCCCGACCTCGGCCTTGAACACCACCCGGCCGTCCTCGGTGAAGCGCGCGAACGACCGCCCGGTGGTGACGAGTTCGGCCACCCGGGCCTGGTAGAGCAGCCCGCCGTCGCCGGCCAGCGGCGACACCCCCACCTCCTCGGTGAACATCGCCACGCAGGCGGGCATCAGCGCCTCCACCTCGCTGCGCCGCACCCGCCGCACCAGCGGGTCGGGCGCGATCTCCGCCGACGGCGAGGAGGTCGCCAACAGCGGCTGGTGGCCCCGGACTTCGCGCGCGGGGCCCCAACTCCGCTCCAGCAGCGCCCAGAAGGCCGCGGTCGACTCGGCCGGGCCGACGATCGAGGAGCAGCGCCGCCCCTGCCGCCGGGCCCGCTCCGCGAAGGCGGCCACCGCCTGCGGCCCGGCGTTGACCAGGACGAGGTTCGCCCCGGCGTAGCAGAGGGCGTCGAGCACGCCGTCCGCGCCGTACCAGCCCCACATCTCGCCGCCGAGCCGCCACGGGTCCAGCCCGACGGCCTCGACCCGGGTGGCGACGAAGGCGTTGGCGACCGGGTCGCGGTGGAGGATCTCCAGGGCGTCCGCCAGGTCGGGCGGTTCCAGCACACGGGTGGTGGCCAGCGCCCGGGCGGCCTGGAAGGAGCTGGGGAGCATCACACCTCGATCGATCATCGAGACAGCACCTCACTGAGACGACTCTGGCCGCACCCTACTCCGTGGCCCCACCCGGCTACGGCCGCGGGGCCGTCCACGAACGGACGGCCCCGCCTCCGGAAGACTTTCACCGCGGTCACGCCCGGACCACCCCCCCAGTCACGCCCGGACCGCCCCGCGGTCACCCGCGTGCCACCCCGGCGAGGCCGGCGCGTCGTGACCGCCCCGCGGTCACTCCGCGGTCACTCCGCAGCGACGACGGTCGGCGAACCGGCCTCGACGCCCTGCTCCTGCATCTGCTCGGCGAGCTTGAGCGCCTCCTCGATCAGGGTCTCGACGATCTTCGACTCGGGGACGGTCTTGATCACCTGGCCCTTGACGAAGATCTGGCCCTTGCCGTTGCCGGAGGCGACACCCAGGTCGGCCTCGCGCGCCTCGCCCGGCCCGTTCACGACGCAGCCCATGACGGCGACCCGGAGCGGCACCTCCATGCCCTCCAGCCCGGCGGTGACCTCCTCCGCGAGCTTGTAGACGTCGACCTGGGCGCGGCCGCAGGACGGGCAGGAGACGATCTCCAGCCCGCGCTGGCGCAGCCCGAGCGACTCCAGGATCTGGTTGCCGACCTTGATCTCCTCGGCCGGCGGGGCCGACAGCGAGACCCGGATGGTGTCCCCGATGCCCTCGGCGAGCAGCGCGCCGAAGGCGACCGCGGACTTGATGGTGCCCTGGAAGGCCGGACCGGCCTCGGTGACGCCCAGGTGCAGCGGGTAGTCGCAGGCGGCGGCGAGCTGGCGGTAGGCGTTGATCATCACGACCGGGTCGTTGTGCTTGACCGAGATCTTGATGTCGCGGAAGTCGTGCTCCTCGAACAGCGAGCACTCCCACAGCGCGGACTCGACCAGCGCCTCGGGGGTAGCACGGCCGTACTTCTCCAGCAGCCGCTTGTCGAGCGAGCCGGCGTTGACGCCGATCCGGATCGGGACGCCGGCGTCCTTGGCGGCCTTGGCGATCTCGCCGACCTTGTCGTCGAAGGCCTTGATGTTGCCCGGGTTGACGCGCACCGCCGCGCAACCGGCGTCGATCGCGGCGAAGACGTACTTGGGCTGGAAGTGGATGTCCGCGATGACCGGGATCTTCGACTTCTTGGCGATGATCGGCAGCGCGTCGGCGTCGTCCTGGGACGGGCAGGCGACGCGGACGATCTGGCAGCCGGACGCGGTCAGTTCCGCGATCTGCTGCAGCGTGGCGTTGATGTCGGCGGTCACGGTGGTGGTCATCGACTGCACGGAGACGGGGGCGTCACCGCCGACCGGCACGTTGCCGACCATGATCTGCCGGGAGTACCGGCGCTTGGCCAGTGGCTTGAGCGGCAGGGACGGAATACCGAGCGAGATCGCGGTCATGTGCGCAGGGTTCCCCGGGGTTGAGGTGTGGGTCGACCGCCCGGCCGCTGGGACGGCCGAGGCCGGGCGCGCCACGTTCGCGCACCCGGCCTCCACGGTACGGCACGGTCCGGGGGCCCAGCACACCCGCCGTACCCGAACGCCCTAGCCGATCTTCACCGGGTTCACCAGGTCGGCCACCATCACCAGCAGGGTGAAACCGATGAAGATACTGGCCACGACGTACGCGACCGGCATCAGCTTGGCGACGTCGAACGGGCCCGGATCGGGCCGCCGGAACAGCTGTGCGAAGCGGCGGCGGACCGACTCCCAGACCGCGCCCGCGATGTGGCCGCCGTCCAGCGGCAGCAGCGGCAGCATGTTGAACAGGAACAGCGACAGGTTGATGCCGGCCAGCAGGTTCACGAAGATCGCGACCCGCTGGGCGGCCGACTCGTGCAGGGAGAACACCTCGCCGCTGACCCGGGCGGCACCGACCATGCCGATCGGCGAGTCCGGGTCGCGCGGGGCGTTGCCGACGACGGCGTTCCACAGGCCGGGGATCTTCCCGGGCAGGGCGGCCAGCGACTTCACCCCGTTCTCGGCCATGTCGTACATCCGGTTCACGGACTGCCCGAAGCCGAGCTGGACGGTTTCGCTCTTCGGGGTGAACCCGAGGAACCCGGCCTGGACGGTCTGGCCCTTCACCGGCACGCCGCTGCCGTCGTACTTCTGCACGTCGTTGACGGCGATGGTGGGCGTGAAGGTGAGCTGCTGGCCACCGCGCTCCACCACGACCGCAACCTGCTTGCCGGCCGACTTCCGGATGTCCGCCTGCAGCTGGTCGTAGTCGCGGATCCGGTCGCCGTCGAAGGAGAGCACCTTGTCGCCCTGGCGCAGGCCCACCTCGTTGGCCGGGGTCTTGGGCGCGTCGGCGGGGCAGGTGTCGGTGGGCTGGCCGGCCTTGACCACGCACTGGGCGACCGAGCCGATGGTCGGCACCGCCATCGAGACGCCGAAGCCCATCATGACCGTCAGGAACAGCCCGAACGCCAGGATCAGGTTCATGAACGGCCCGGCGAACATGACGATGACCCGCTTCCAGGGCTTGCGGGTGTAGAACAGCCGGTTCTCGTCGCCCTCCTGGAGCTCCTCGTAGGAGGCCTCACGGGCGTCCTCGATCATCGTCCGCCAGGGCGAACTGCTGCGCTTGGTGATCCGGCCGTCCTCGCCCGGCGGGAACATCCCGATCATCCGGATGTACCCGCCGAAGGGGATCGCCTTGAAGCCGTACTCGGTCTCGCCCTTCCGGCGCGACCAGATGGTCGGGCCGAAGCCGACCATGTACTGGGGCACCCGGATGCCGAACAGCTTGGCCGTGGAGAGGTGGCCCAGCTCGTGCCAGGCGATCGAGACCAGCAACCCGACCACGAAGACCAGGATGCCGACCACCGTCAAAACCGTTGCCACCGCTGGTCCTCCGTCATGCCGCTCCGCTCATCGTCTCGTCGTACCGCGATCCGTGCCGCGCCGTGCCGTGTCGTACCGCGATCCGTGTCGTGCCGCGCCGGGGACCGCCGGTGCCTGGGCACCGGCGTCCCGACGCCGCCCACCGGAGTCGGCGCCGTCAGCCCGCCGCCAGCTCGCGGGCCCGGGCGCGTGCCCAGTCCTCCGCGTGCAGGACGTCCTCGACGGTCAGGGAAGTTCCCGACCGAGGCGTCCCGTGCTCGGCCACGACCTTGGCAACAGTGTCCACGATCCCGGTGAAGGCGAGGCGGCCCTTCAGGAAGGCCTCCACGCACTCCTCGTTCGCCGCATTGAACACCGCCGGCGCCGTTCCGCCCAGGGTGCCCACCTCGCGGGCCAGCTCGACGGCCGGGAAGGCCTCGTCGTCCAGCGGGAAGAACTCCCAGGTCGCGGCCTTGGTCCAGTCGCAGGCGGGGGCAGCGTCCGGCACCCGGTCCGGCCAGCCCATCCCCAGCGCGATCGGCATCCGCATGTCCGGCGGACTGGCCTGCGCCAGCGTCGAACCGTCGGTGAACTCCACCATCGAGTGCACCACCGACTGCGGATGGACCACGACCTCGATCCGGTCGAAGGGCACGTCGTACAGCAGGTGCGCCTCGATCACCTCCAGGCCCTTGTTCACCAGGGTGGCCGAGTTGATCGTGACGACCGGGCCCATCGCCCAGGTCGGATGCGCCAGCGCCTCCTGCGGGGTCACCCCGGCCAGCTGCTCCCGGGTCCGGGTGCGGAACGGGCCGCCGCTCGCGGTCACCACCAGCTTGCGGACCTCGGCCCGGGTGCCGCCCGCCAGCGCCTGGAACAGCGCCGCGTGCTCGGAGTCCACCGGCACGATCTGGCCCGGCTTCGCCAGCGCCTTCACCAGCGGGCCGCCGACGATCAGCGACTCCTTGTTCGCCAGCACCAGCACCCGGCCCGCCCGCAGCGCGGCCAGCGTCGGCCGCAGGCCGATCGAACCGGTGATCCCGTTCAGCACCGAGTGGCACTCCATCGCGGCCAGCTCGGTCGCCGCGTCCGGCCCCACCAGCACCGCCGGCAGCGGAGCCCCCGCCGCCTTCGCCGCCAGCGCCTCGCGCAGCGCCGGCTCGGCCGCCGGATCCGCCACCGCCACGGTGTGCACGCCCAGCCGCAGCGCCTGCTCGGCCAGCAGCTCCACCCGGCCGCCCGCCGCCGACAGGGCGACCACCTTGAACCGGTCCGGGTTGCGGAGCACGACGTCGATGGCCTGGGTGCCGATCGACCCGGTGGAACCGAGGATCACCAGCTCCCGGGGGCCGGAGGGGTCCGCCACGGTGGGCGCGAAACGCAGCTGCGGGTGGGCGAGCGAAGTCATGCGCCCATTGTGTCCTGTCCGGGACCTCGCCCAGGACGACCCGGCACCACCCGGGCTACCGTCGGACCCATGCGTACCGTCATCGCCGGAGGCCACGGACAGATCGCGCTGAAGCTCGAACGGCTGCTCGCCGACCGCGGCGACCGCCCCGCCGGGATCATCCGCCGCCCCGAACAGGCCCGGGACCTCGTCGACGCCGGCGCCGAGCCGCTGCTGCTCGACCTGGAGTCCGCCACCGCCCCGCAGCTCGCCGCCCTGCTCGCCGACACCGACGCGGTGGTCTTCGCCGCCGGCGCCGGCCCCGGCAGCGGCGCCGACCGCAAGAACACCGTCGACCGCGACGCCGCCGTCCTGCTCGCCGAGGCCGCCGAACTCGCCGGGGTCCGGCGCTACCTCATGGTCTCGTCCATGGGTGCCGACGCGGCCGCCCACCACCCCGCCGACGAGGTCTTCGAGACCTACCTGCGGGCCAAGGGCGCCGCCGACGACGCCGTCCGCGCCCGCACCGCGCTGGACTGGACGGTGCTGCGCCCCGGGCGGCTCACCGACGGCCCCGGCACCGGCCTGGTCCGCCTCGCCCCCTCCGTCGGCCGCGGCGCGGTCGACCGGGCCGACGTGGCCGCCGTCCTCGCCGCACTGCTGCGCGAGCCCGGCACCGCCGGGCAGACCCTGGAGCTGGTCGCCGGGAACGCCACCGTCGCCGAGGCGGTCGCCGCCGCGGCCGGGCACGACGGCTGAACGCGCCGCGGGGCCCGGTCCGCACCGGACCGGGCCCCGCGGCGAGCGGTCCCTCAGAGGTCGAGGCCGGTCAGCACCATGACCTTCTCGACCGTGTAGTCGTCCATCGCGTACTTGACGCCCTCACGGCCGACACCGGAGTCCTTGACGCCGCCGTACGGCATCTGGTCGGCCCGGTAGGACGGCGCGTCGCCGATGATCACACCGCCGACCTCCAGCTCCCGGTGGGCCCGGAACGCGGTCTGCAGGTCGTGGGTGAACACGCCCGCCTGCAGGCCGAACGGCGAGTCGTTGACGGCCGCGAAGGCCTCCTCGACGCCCTCCACCCGGTGCAGCGACAGCACCGGGCCGAACACCTCGGCCTTGGCCAGGATCGCGTCGGCGGGCAGCTCGGCCAGCACCGTCGGGGCGTAGGTCGCGCCCTCACGGGTCCCGCCGGCCAGCAGCTTGGCGCCCTTGGCCACCGCGTCGTCCACCCAGGACTCCACCCGCTTCGCGGCGTTCTCGTCGACCAGCGGGCCGACGTCCGTCGCGTCGTCGTTCGGGTCACCGGTGACCTGCGCCGCGACCTTCGCCACGACCTTCTCCACCAGCGCGTCGTACACCGACGCGTCGGCGATCACCCGCTGCACCGAGATGCAGGACTGGCCGCCCTGGTAGTTGGCGAACATCGCGATCCGGGTGGCCGCCCAGTCCAGGTCGGCCTCCGAGGACCAGTCCGCGAGCACCACGGCCGCGGCGTTGCCGCCCAGCTCCAGGGTGGTGTGCTTGCGCGGCACCGAGTCCATGATCTGGTAGCCGACCTTGTCCGAACCGGTGAAGGAGATCACCGGCACCCGGGCGTCCTGCACCAGGGCCGGCATCCGGTCGTTCGGCACCGTCAGGATCGACCAGGAGCCGGCCGGCAGGTCCGTCTCGGCCAGGATCTCGCCCAGCACCATCGCCGACAGCGGCGTCGCCGGAGCCGGCTTGAGGATGATCGGCGCGCCGACCGCGATCGCCGGGGCGACCTTGTGGGCGACCAGGTTCAGCGGGAAGTTGAACGGGGCGATCCCCAGCACCACACCGCGCGGGAAGCGGCGCACCACCGCGAAACGGCCCACGCCGCCCGGGTCGGTGTCCAGCCGCATCGTCTCGCCGTTGGTGCGGCGCGCCTCCTCGGCGGCCCAGCGGAAGACCGACACCGCGCGGCCGACCTCGCCGCGGGCCCACTTGATCGGCTTGCCGTTCTCGGCGGTGATCAGCCGGGCGAGCTCCTCGGTGCGCTCGGCCAGCCGCTTGGCCACGTGGTCCAGGGCGGCGGCCCGCTGGTGCGCCGGAGTCGCGGCGAACACCGGCAGCGCGGCCGCGGCGGCGTCCAGCGCCTCCTCGACCTGGGCCTCGGTCGGGATGCTCACCCTGCCGACCAGACGGCCGTCCCAGCTGTTGTGCACCTCGAAGTCGGCGTCACCGCTCGCCCGGCGGCCGGCCAGCCAGAAATCGTACGTGGTGGTCACCGTGGTACCGGCCCTCTCCTCGTCGTCGTACGGCCCACGGGAGTGGGACCCGAACCCGAGGGTAGGGGCGAGGACGGGCCGACCGGATTGGCCGACTAGGAGCGTTCGGCTCCGGGGCCACTCCACCACGTCCAGCCGGGCCGGCTACTCCTCACCGGACCGCAGCGCCAGCCACAGCTCCATCCGCACGTCCGTGTCGTCCAGCGAACGGCCCAGCAGCTCCTCGACCCGCCGCATCCGGTAGCGCAGCGTGTGCCGGTGCACCCCCAGGTCCGCCGCCGCCGCGTCCCACTGCCCGTGCCGCGACAGCCACGCCCGCAGCGAGGCCACCAAGTCCCCGCGGGCCGTCCGGTCGTGCTCGCGCAACGGCCGCAGCAGCCCCTCCGCGAACGCCGTCACCGCGTCCTCGCCGAGCAGCGGCAGCAGCGAACCCGCGCCGACCTCCTCGTGGTCCACCGACCGCCGGCCACCGCGCAGCGCCACCGCCAGCGCCCGCTCCGCCTGCGCGTACGCCGTACCGGCCTCCTCCAGCGCGGCCGGCGCCGAAACGCCCAGCGACAGGCCCTCGTGCTCCTCCACCGCCCCGAGACAGGCCCGGTGCACCGCGCCGTTGTCCAGCGCCAGCACCATCAGCCGCGGCCCGTGCGCACCCTCCTCCCGCGCCACCAGCAGCTTCTCGCCCACCCGGGCACCCGCCTGCTCGGCCCGGTCCCCGAGCTCCACCAGCCCCTCCGCGGCATCCGCGTTCGGCCCCGCCCCGGCCACCAGAACCCGTATCGTCCCCTCCGGCATACCGCCGAACAGCCCCACCGCCACCTGCCGGGCCGTCGCCACCTCGCCCGCCAGCACCATCCGCAGCAGCGCGGCGCCCATCCGCTCCTCGGCCTGCCGCAGCTCGCGCGACCGCTCCAGGGTGAGCGTCAGCAGCGCCACCGCCGCGTTCAGCACGTACCGCTCGGTCGGCGTGATCCGGTCCTCGGTCCCCACCGCCAGGAAGCCCCGGGCCCGCCGGTCCGCTCCCAGCGACTGGACCACCACGTAGTCCTCGTCCGCCGTGTCTATCCCCGGCGACCGCCCCTGCAGCGCCGCACTCGACGGCGCCGGCCGCCGACGCAGCCGGTCCACCTCCGCCGCCAGCCGCCCAGCCCGGCGCGCCGCCCAGTCCGGCGCCACCACCGACAGCGCACCCGACCCGTCGTACAGCGCCGCCCAACCCCCCAGCCGGGCCGCCAGCCGGCGCACCACTGCCGTGGTGCCGTCCTTGCCCAGCGCCGCCCGGGTCAGCTCCTCCTGCGCCTCGAAGCTCGTCGTCACCGCCTCGTACTGCTCCGCGGCCAGCGCCGCCGACACCACCTTGCTGATCGCGATGAACGGCGTCGGCTCCGGCACCCGCAGCAACGGCAGCCCCCGCTGCTGCGCCGCGTCCACCAACGGCTGCGGCACCTCCGTGTGCGACAGGCCCACCCCCAGCCCCAACCCGACCACCCCGGCATCGGCCAACCGGTGCACGTACGCCTGCAGCTGCGCCGCCGTACGGCCCAGCTTGATACCGGTGGTGAGCAGCAGCTCGCCACCCTCCAGGAACGGCGTGGGGTCGTCCAGCTCGCTGGTGTGCACCCAGCGGACCGGCCGCTCCAAGTGGTCCGCACCGGCGAGCACCGTCAGGTGGAGCGAACTGTTGCGGACGACGGAGGCGAGTGTGGGGGGCATGGCACCTTCGGAGGGTCGACCTGACCGCGCCGTTGCGGCCGGGCGAGGAGAGGGCAGTGGGACTGGTGAGGGTCTCTCCCCTTCATTATGGACGCCCCGGACAACCGGCACTGCCGAATCCACCTCGGAGGCGACTTCCCCGGCTCAACCGCGCAGGTCCACCAGCAACGGCGGCACCTGCTCCCCCGACACCGCCGTCAACGACACCACCGCGTGCCCCGCCGGCAACGCGTGCGCCAGATCCGACGGCGACCACCGCAACCGCTCCACGTCCCGCGTCGTCACCGACTCCGTCTGCGCCGTCGTCCCCGACAACGCCTTCCGCCCGAGCCGCCCGGCCCGCCGCACCACCCCACCGGAGGTGTCGGGGGTGTGGGTCACCGCGGTCTCCTGCACCAGGTGCGTCCCCCAGGCCTCCGAGAACAGCCGACCGTCCCAGGGCGCGATCCCGGGGAAGGCCACCCGGCAGCCCACCGCCCCGAACAGCGGCGCCCGCAGCGCCTCCGGCAGGTCCACCAGGGTCCGCAGCAGCAGCACGGCGCCCGCGTTCGCGCCGCGCATCCGCTGCAGGCCCCGGACGGAGCCGGCGTCCAGCGCGGCCGAGGCGTCGTCCACCACCAGGCCCGCGAACAACGAGCGGTCCTCCCGCGCCCCGGCCGCCTGCAGGAACTGCCCCACCACCAGCCGGGACAGCATCCGGGCCGCCTCCGGGTGAGTGCGCTCGGGCAGCTTCACCCGGACCCGCAGCGGGTGGTCCAGCACCCGCATGGCGAACGGGGGACGGCCCGTGCCGTCGGTCGCGAAGGCCCCCTCGAAGGCGGGCCGCTCCAGCAGCCCCAGCCGGTCCGCCAACAGCGCGCCCGGGTCGTCCGCCCGGCCCCGCTGGCGCTCCCGGTACTCCAGGTCCCGCTCGTACGCGGCCAGTCGGCCCGCCGACCCGAGCGCCTTCACCAGCGCCGCCAGCGCATCCGCCTCGCCGCCCAGCAGGGCCCGCAGCTCGCGCACCCCCGGGTAGCGGCGGTAGGCGGCGTGGAACGGGCCCACCACCTGCTGCAGCGCCGTCCGGGCGTTCTCCGCGCGGGCGGTCAGCTCGTCCGGCAGCAGGGCGTCGGCCAGCCGGGCCGCGGCCTCGTCCGGGTCCTGCGCCGCGCCGTACAGGTCCAGCCCGTACACCGAGGCCGGATCACCGGGCGCGATCACCACGTCGTACCAGGCGTCCGGGCCCAGGTCGGCGTCCGCCGCCCCGACCACCACCGCGCACGCGGTACCGGCCAGCGCCTGCAGGCACAGCGCCTCGGCCACCGGTCGGGCCAACCGCGCCGTCTTCCCCGTCCCGGCCGGACCGACCGCCAGCAACGAGGTGCCCAGCACCGCCGGATCCAGCGCGAAGTCCGCCGCCCGGTGGCTCAAGGGGTTCTTCGGCACGTCCTGCGCCACACCGAGGCAGACCTGGCCCAGCAGCAGGTCGTGCCGCCGGACCCGGCCCTGCAGCTCACGCGCCTCGGACGGGTGGGCGAAGGCCGCCGCGCCGCGGGCGGCCACCTGCTCGGTGAAGGCGGGCACGAACGCCGGGTCCGCCTGCGCCGACTCCCAGGCGCGCTGAATCCGCACGTAATCGACGTCACCGACCGCCTCGACCTCCAGCCGGGCCGCCGCCTCGACCGCCCCGCCCTGCCGCAGCCCGTCCCACGGGTCCCGCCCCCGGGCCGCCTCCACCGCGGGCCCGGCCTCCTCGGCGGGCTCCTCCCGGGTCACCGTCCGCGACAGCAGCGGGGCGACGTAGCGGCGCCAGACCTCGGGCCAGCGGCCCATCCGGCCGAAGACCTTGATGACGGCGGCGAGCACCAGGAGGTTCACCGACAACCCGACGACGGTCACCTGGGTCTCGGTGGGGTGTTCGACCCAGACGGTCATCACGATGAGGCGGAGCACCAGCTGGGTGCCGTAGACGAAGGCCAGCCACCCCACCACCGCGTTGAGCGCCGCCCGCAGCAGCAGCGGCCAGGTGGGGACCCGGGCGGCCTCCGCGCGTTCGGGGTCGAGGCGGCGGTAGCCGAGGCGGTAGACGCCCGGTTCGGCTTCGGGGCGCGGGGCGGTGGCCCAGCCGGCGAGATCGAAGGCCCCGCCCGGGGGGGTGTTGGGGCGTTGGTGGGGCAGGGGGGTCGGGGGTCTGGTGGTGGTGTGGTCGACCTGGTGGTGTGACCCGTCCTGTGCCATGTACGGCCCCGCTCCCTCGCCCGCCCGGCCCGACCGCCGTCGGTGCCGCCATACCCATGCCGCCGTACCGGCGACACGCCCGCGCTCAGGGTAGTGGAGCGGGCCTGCGGGTAGTCGTGGCGCTCGGGCTGGCCGTGCCGGACAAGTCGGACGGCGCAGTGCTACCGAGTGGCGCATGCCTGGTCGGGGAGGGCGGCCGTAGCCTGCGAAGCACCGAGCCGAGAAGTCTGGAGATACCCCATGAGCGCCGTATCGCCGCTCCCGCAGGAGCGCCGTCTGGTCACCGCGATCCCGGGTCCGAAGTCGCAGGAGCTGCAGGCCCGCAAGCTGGGTGCGGTGGCGGCCGGTGTCGGCACCACCCTGCCGGTGTACGTCACCCGTGCGAACGGCGGCGTGCTGGAGGACGTGGACGGCAACTCGCTGATCGACTTCGGCTCCGGCATCGCCGTGACCAACGTCGGCAACAGCGCCGAGGCCGTGGTGGCCCGGGCGAGCGAGCAGCTGGCCGCCTTCACCCACACCTGCTTCATGGTGACCCCGTACGAGGGTTACGTGGCCGTCGCCGAGCAGCTGAACGAGCTGACCCCGGGTGACCACGAGAAGCGCACGGCGCTGTTCAACTCGGGCGCCGAGGCGGTCGAGAACGCGGTGAAGATCGCCCGCGCCTACACCAAGCGCACCGCCGTCGTGGTGTTCGACCACGGCTACCACGGCCGCACCAACCTGACCATGGGCCTGACGGCGAAGAACATGCCGTACAAGCAGGGCTTCGGTCCGTTCGCCCCGGAGATCCACCGCGTGCCGGTGGCGTACCCGTACCGCTGGCTGACGGGCGCGGAGAACTGTGCCGCCGAGGCCGCCGCGCAGGCGATCGACATGATCAACAAGCAGATCGGTGCGGAGAACGTCGCCGCGATCATCATCGAGCCGATCCAGGGCGAGGGCGGCTTCATCGAGCCGGCCAAGGGCTTCCTGCCGGCGATCGTGGAGTTCGCGAAGGCGAACGGCATCGTGTTCGTCGCCGACGAGATCCAGACCGGTTTCTGCCGCACCGGCCAGTGGTTCGCGTGTGAGGACGAGGGCATCGTCCCGGACCTGATCACCACCGCCAAGGGCATCGCCGGCGGTCTGCCGCTGGCCGCGGTGACGGGTCGCGCCGAGATCATGGACGCCGCGCACGCGGGCGGCCTGGGCGGCACCTACGGCGGCAACCCGGTGGCCTGCGCCGCCGCGCTGGGCTCGATCGAGACGATGAAGGAGCTGGACCTCGTCGGCAAGGCGCAGCGGATCGGCGAGGTCATGCTCGGCCGCCTGCGGGCCATGCAGGAGAAGTTCGACATCATCGGCGAGGTCCGCGGCCGGGGCGCGATGGTCGCCGTGGAGCTGGTGAAGCCGGGCGGCAAGGAGGCGAACGCGGAGGCCACCGCGGCCATCGCCAAGGCCTGCCACAACGAGGGCCTGGTGGTGCTGACCGCCGGCACCTACGGCAACGTGCTGCGTTTCCTGCCGCCGCTGGTCATGCCGGAGCACCTGCTGAACGAGGGCCTGGACATCCTGGAGGCCGCGTTCGCCGCCGTCTGAGCGGTGTCGCCCGTCAGGGTCTGAATACCCCCGCCGGAGGGATGTCCGGACAGCGCTGAACGGCCCGTGGGGACCTCTGGTCCGCACGGGTCGTTCGGTTTCCCGGGGCCGTCCGGAGGCGGTCCGAGGAGGGTCCGGGGAGGGGTGAAGATGATGTGCGGAATCGCTGAAGGCGCTCGGCCCGGAAGGACGGTTGACGTAGTGTCATCACAGATGGACAGCGAGCCTCAGCCATTGGCGGAGCCGTCCGCGGAGCCTCCCCGAGGGGCGGGTCCGCGCGGGCGCCGCGAGGACAACCGGTCCGCCCCGGGAGGGGCGGCACACACCGAAGGCCGATCGACCGACCGTCCGACCCACACCCCCCGGGGCGCACGGAACGGCGATCATCAGAGCCGCCCCGGAGCTCTCCCCCCTGCTCCGGGGCGGCTGTCCGCTGTCCTGGGCCGGGTGGCCCGGTCGGTGGCGGTGCCGGTGGTGGCGGCGGTCGTGCTGCTGACGGTGTCCTGGCAGGTGGCGGTGGACGGGCCGCTGCTGGGGGTGGACCGCTCGGTGCGCGCGGCGGTCCACGCGTCCCGCCGTGACCACCCGAGCGCCCTGCTCGACCACCTGGGCCACCTGCTGGCGGACCTGGGCGGCGGGGTGCCCGCCGTCCCGGTGCTGCTGGTGGCCGGGGGGCTGGCCGCTTGGTGGTGGCGCCGGGCGGGGGCGGTGCGCTGGTGGCTGCCGCTGCCGGTGGCGGCGCTGACCGCGGTGCTGATTCCGCTGCTCGTGGTCCCGGCGAAGGCCGGGTTCGCCCGGCCGGGCCCGCTCGGGGACCCGCTGCTGCCGGGGCAGTGGGGCTGGTACCCGTCGGGGCACACCGCGACCGCGACGTTCTGCTACGGGGTGGCGGCGCTGCTGCTGGCCCGGGCGGCGGGGCGGCGGACGGCCCGGGGGCTGACCGCGGGCGCGGTGGTGCTGGCGCTCGGGGTGGGCGCGGGGCTGGTGTGGAGCGACTTCCACTGGCTGCTGGACGTGCTGGCCAGCTGGTGCCTGGCCGTCCTGGTGCTGTGGGTGCTCGATCGTCGGCTGCCCCGGCCGGGCGCCTGAGGGCGTCAGGCCTCGGGGGTGCTCTGCTCGGGGGTGGTCTGCTCGGGCGCGTCCTCGTCGTCGTTGCGGTGGACGAGGCCGGCCTCGCCGTTGTCGCGGTGCCACTCGACGACGAGCTCGTCGCGGGCGCCGAAGCGGACGAGGTGGCGGCCGACCACGTCCTCCAGGCCGGCCAGGTTCTCGCGCTCGCCCTCGACGGTGAGCAGCAGGGCGTCCGACTGGGCCTCCATGGTGGCGGTGCCGGCCTTGAAGACCAGCGTGCCGTGGCCGGTCTCGGGGGAGAAGGAGGTCTCGATCCGCTTGCTCATGTGGGCGGCGAGCTGCTTGGCGTAGCGGGCGGGGCGGTCGGTGGCGACGCGGGCGGTGGAAACGGGCATGGGTGCTCCAAGGAAGGGGAGGGAACTTAGGGTCCCCTCACTTGGAAGTACCGTAACGCAGATACTGAGCTAGGCTCAAGATATTTCTCCGAGCACTTTCCAGGGTCGGCCTCGCGCCCGGGACCGGCCGATACGCTTGGGCCGACGCCAGCCGAGGAGACCGCCGATGACCACCACGCCGACCGACGATCCGGCGATCCCCTCCCCCGGCACCCCCGCCGAACTCGCGGACGCGATGACCAGGGCGATCAAGCGGATCCGCCGGCAGACCGGCTGGCGGCTGGAGCCGTACGGCATCACCCCCGGCCAGGCCCGGGCGCTGCGCACGCTCGCCCACGTGCCCGGCTGCGAGACGCCGGACCACGCGATGCGGCTGAGCGACCTCGCCGACAAGCTGCACATCGCCCCGCGCTCGGCCACCACCGTGGTCGACGCGCTGGAGGAGGCCGGACTGGTCGAGCGCCGCCCCGACCCGGCCGACCGCCGGGCGGTCCGGATCCTGCTGACCGAGGACGGGCGCGCGGCGGTGGAGCGGATCCTCCAGGTCCGGGACGAGGTGGCCCAGGACTACTTCGGCGAGGTCAGCCCCGAGGACGAGGAGGTGTTGCTGCGAGTGCTGCGGGCCGCCGAGGCGCGCTTCCTCGCAGCCGGGCCACCGCCGCGGACAGCGCCCCCGGGCGCAGCGCGGTGATCCCGATCCCGGCGATCACCAGCACGGCGGCCGCGGCGGCCGTCGGGCTGACCCGCTCGCCGAGCAGCAGCCAGGCCGAGGACATCCCGAACACCGGCACCAGCAGCGAGTAGGGCGCGACGGCGGTGGCGTCGTAGCTGCGCAGCAGGTAGCTCCAGGCGACGAAGCCGAACAGGGTGGAGACCAGCCCGACGTAGCCGATCACGCCGAGCCCGCCCAGGGTCATCCCGCGCAGCGCCCGCAGGTCCGCGTCCGGGCCCTCCACCAGCAGGGACAGGGCCAGCAGCGGCAGCGGCGGCACGGCGCTGACCCAGACCATCCAGCGCAGCGCGTCCGGCGGCGCGGCCCGGCGGGTCAGCACGTTGGACAGGCCCCAGGCGACGGCGGCCAGCACGACCAGGACGAAGGCGCCGAACGGACCGCCGAGGCCCTGGTCGAGGGCGCTCAGGACGATGCCCGCGAAGGCCAGCCCCAGGCCGATCAGCCGCCGTCGGCCCGCCCGTTCGCGCAGCAGCACGGCGGCGAACAGCGCGGTGAAGCCCGCCTGGCCCTGGAGCACCAGGGAGGAGAGGCCGGCCGGCATCCCGGCGTGCATGCCGAGGAAGAGCAGCCCGAACTTGACCACGCCGAGGACCAGGCCTACCGCCAGCACCCAGCGCCAGGCCACCCGGGGCGGGCCGACGAAGAAGATCGCGGGCACGGCGACCACGGCGAACCGCAGAGCGCAGAAGAGCAGTGGCGGGAAGCTGTCCAGGCCGACGTGGATGAGGACGAAGTTGAGGCCCCACACGGCGGCCACCAGGACGGCCAGGGCGATGTGACGGGGGCTCATGCTCGCGCCGGCGGGAGCGCCGGGAGCAGAGGGTACGGCGGGTGTTGCGGTCATGGGTCGAGCATGGCGGTGCGGGAACGTGTAGCACCAGCGATGAATTCTGAAGTGGACACTTTAGGATCGCTGCATGATGGATCTGGGGCGCCTGCGGGCGCTGCACGCGGTGGCGGTGCACGGCTCGGTCGGCGGGGCGGCGGCCGCGCTCGGCTTCACGCCCTCGGCGGTCTCCCAGCAGATCGCCAAGCTGGAGCGGGAGACCCGCACGGTGCTGCTGGAGCGGCAGGGCCGGGGCGTGGTGCTGACCGACGCGGCGCGGGAGCTGGCCGCCACCGCGCGGACCGTCCTGGGGCTGGTGGAGCAGGCCGAGGTACGGCTGGAGGAGCAGCGCGGCCGGGCGGTCGGACGGCTGCTGGTGGCCGCCTTCGCGACCGGCGCGCGCGGGCTGATGCCCGGGGTGCTGGCCGACCTGCGACGGCGCTGCCCGGAGCTGGACGTACGGCTGCTGGAGAGCGACCCGTACCCGGCGGCCGAGCTGGTGGCGCGCGGCGAGGTCGACCTGGCGCTGGTGCAGGACTGGCCGACCGTGCCGCTGCCGGTGCAGGAGGGGCTCTCCCGGCTGGACCTCGGGACGGACCCGGTGGACCTGGTGCTGCCCGCCGGGGACGGGCTGGCGGCGCTGGACGCGGTGCCGGTGGAGCGGCTGCGCGGGCAGCGCTGGATCAGCGTGCCGCCGGGCAACATCTGCCACGACTGGCTGGTCCGCACCCTGCGCGAGGCCGGCGAGGAGCCCGACGTGCACTACCAGGTCGGCGACTTCGAGACCCAGATCGCCCTGGTCGCGGCCGGTCTGGGGATGGCCGTGGTGCCCCGGCTCGGCCGGGGTCCGCTGCCGGCCGGGGTGGCGGCCCGCCCGGTCGCCTCGCAGCCGAGTCGGCGGGTGTTCGCGCTCTGGCGCGCCCAGGCCTCCCGGCGGCCGGCCATCACCGAGGCGCTGGCGTCGATGCGGGAGGGCTGGGACTCGCTGCCGCGCTAGTTGGCGAAGCCGATGACCAGCCACATGAAGCCGACCCCGGCCACCGTGCACAGCAGGGTGCTGCGCGAGGGGTGCGGGCTGTGCGCCTCCGGGAGGATGTCGGAGGTCGCCAGGTAGAGCAGGAAGCCGGAGAAGAAGCCCAGGTAGAGGCCGAGCAGGTGCTCCGGGATGGTGAAGGCCAGGGTGATCGCGGCGCCCGAGACCGGGGCCAGCGCGTCGGCCGCGAGCAGGGTCAGCGCCCGGCGCCGGTTGTTCCCGTACAGCCGGGTGATCGTGTACGTGTTGAAGCCGTCCGCGAAGTCGTGCGCGACCACGGCGATGGCCACCACCGTGCCGACCGTGCTGCCGGCCTGGAAGGCGGCACCGATCGCGAAGCCGTCCATCACGCTGTGCCCGACCAGGGCCAGGGCGGCGGTCAGTCCGACGCCCTGGTGCCCGGAGCGGTGGGAGTGGCCGTGCTGGTGGCCGTGGGTGTGCTCGGCGTACTCGCCCTCGTGGCCGCGGTGGATGGCGACGGCGCGCTCGACCACGTGGATGGTGAGGAAGCCGACCGCGAACATGAGCAGCGCCTGGGGCACGCCGTGCACCTCGCCGGGCGCCTGGTGGAGGGCCTCGGGCAGCAGGTCGAAGGCGACCACGCCGAGCATCAGACCGGCGGCGAAGCCGAGCACCAGGTGGCGGCGGTCGCCGGTGCGCTGGGCGACGAAGCCGCCGATCAGGGTCATCAGGAAGGCCCCGGCGGCGACCAGGACGGCGGTCATCGGGCCGCCTCCGGCGCCTGGGCGGTCGGGCCGGGCGGGGGTGTCGGTGGTGTCGGGTCGGCCGCGCCCGCCGGATGGCCGGTGCCGCCGTGTGGTCTGACGAGCGCTCTGCCCATTCCTCTCCCCCTGGGGTCCGCCCGTGGCCGGGCCGACCGCCGACCGTACCGGACGCCCGTCCGGCGGTGATCGCCCGGGGTGCCGCCGACCGGGCCGGTCCTCGGCCGCGGTCCCGTCGGCCCGGTCCCCTCAGCCTTGGTCCGGGCACGGAGGGGCGCCCGCCGGGTGGGCCGTCGGGGTGAACTCGCTGGTGGGGGGTGCGGGTGGGGGTGGGAATGGACAGGGCCGGGCCGGGTCAGCGGCCGGCGGCGAGCGGCAGGCCGAGGTGGGTGCGGGCGAGTTCGCGGACGCCGTCGCCGTCGATCAGGTGGATGTGCCGGTGGCTCTCCCCGGCGGACAGGTCCAGGGCCTCCTCCGCGAAGTGGCCGGTGGTCAGCCGCAGGCCGCGTTCGGCGGACTCCTCGCGGACCGCCTCGGCCAGGGTCTCGATCTGCTCCACGCTGACGGACTCCGAGTCCCGGGAGGCCCAGACCACCCAGCGGCCGGGCAGCGCGCTGCCGGGGGCGCCCTCGCCGGTGGCGACCAGCCCGGCCGGGCCGCGCAGCCGTACGCTCCACTCGGCGACCCCGCCCCGGGTGAGCAGGTCGCGCACCAGCTGGGCGAACTCGTTGGCGGAGAGGTCGGACGCGGCCGGGACGGCGACGCCCGCCCGGGCGGCCGGCTGGACGGCCGTCCGGGCGTACGGGTCCGGGGTGACGGCGGCACCGAGCTGGCGCAGCCGGACCAGGGCCTCGTCCTGCTCGGCGTCGGCGTAGACGCCCTCGTCGTCGCGCTCCTCGTACGGGGTCCCGGGCGGCAGCAGCCGGGTGCGGGCCAGGGCGTCGCGGTCGGCGTCCACGCTGAGCAGGCAGAGCGGCTCGGCACCGGGCTCGCGCAGCCAGCCGTTGAGGACGACGCCGGCGAGTATCTCCTCGGTGTCCACAGCGTCGGCGGCCTGCAGGGAGCGCAGGGCCAGCCGGGCGACCAGCCGCAGGTAGTCGGTGGCCCGGTCCGCGGGCGGGCGCGGCACCGGGAGGATGTCGCCCTCGGGGGCGAGCCGGTAGCCGGTGAGCGAGGGCACCAGGTCGAGCGGGGGCAGGTCGAGGTCCAGCACGGCGGTGCGGGTGAGCGGGCGGAAGACCGCCCGGCACGGGGCGGGGAGGTCCTGGGTGGCGGTCTCGGCCGCGGCCAGCGCCCGTTCCAGCAGCGACTCCACGGCGGCCGGCTCGGCCAGCCGGTAGGCGCGCCGGCACTCCTCCAGGCTCTCGTTGTACTCGCGCACGGCGCGGGCTCGGGCCTCCTCCGCGGCCTCGTGGGCGCGCCGGGACTCCCCGGCGGCCGGGCTGCCGGCCTCGGCCCGGCGGGTGCGCCACTCCCGCAGGGCACGCTGGTGGGTCAGCCGGGCCTGGGCGAGTTCGCGCTGGTAGCCGGAGTCCAGCAGCCGGCGGGACGG
Source organism: Kitasatospora sp. NPDC058162 (assembly GCF_042884005.1). Lineage (NCBI taxonomy): Bacteria > Bacillati > Actinomycetota > Actinomycetes > Kitasatosporales > Streptomycetaceae > Kitasatospora > Kitasatospora sp. NPDC058162. Next base: position 9,026 of record NZ_JBHVUS010000061.1, on the reverse strand, counting down.
GCCGCCCTCCGGGTCGGCGGCGGTCGGGTCGGCGGGGGCGAAGTCGTCCCAACGGGGCTCGGCGCCGTCGACGGCGGCCGGGCCGTCGGCCGGGTAGGGACGGGGCTCGTAGTGGCGCAGCTGGCTCTCGAAGTCCATGGCCGAGACGGGCAGCGCCGCCCGCCGCAGCAGGTCGGCCAGCCGGTCGTGCTCGGCCCGGACGGTGAGGGTGCGGTGGTGGGTGAGGGCGGCGGCCCGGGCGTGCGCCGCCACGGCCTCGTCGGGGTCGGCGGAGCCCGGGTCGGCGGGGCCTTGGCCGCCGGCGCCCGGACCGCCGGTGTCCGGGGCGGTGGTGTCCGGGCCGACCGCATCCGGGCTGGACAGGCGGCCGGGGGCCGGGTGGCCCGCGGCACCGTCCGGCTCCGGGCCCTGGTCGGCACCGAGGTCGCGGAAGACCGAGGCGAGGAAGCCCGGTTGGGGGAACGGGACGGTGGCGGTGCCGTCGGACTGGCCGTCTGCTGAGTACTGCATCGGTCGTCGTTCCCCCATGCTCGTCCGGCGCCTGCCCGGGGCGACGGACCGGCCCGCGACCCCGCCCCCTGCCGGACATTGTCCACCGAACGGGCGCAGCGGTCAGCCAAGCCCGTCAGTTGGTCCGGGTGTTGGTGAGGTGCAGGCCGATGTAGCCGACGTAGATCCGGCCACTGCCGGAGCAGTCGTCGAGGTAGTGCAGCCGGGGTGCGGTGCGGCCGCCGCCGATCCGCAGGTGCGCGCCCATGAAGGCGCGTCGGGAGGCGTCGACGCATTCCGGCACCGGCAGCATCCGTTCGCGCTTCCACTTGGTGTGGCTGAACACCGTCCGGGACTCCCCGCGCACCGCCTTGCGGGGCGGGAAGCGGTGACAGCCGTCCGGGGTGTGCTCGCACCACTGCTTGAAGTCCCCGCCGGCCGCGCCGCGCACGGCCGCCTCGGCGTACTCCTGCAGGGCCGTCAGGCCGTCCCAGGCGAGCCGGGCCCAGCCCGCGCCGGCGCACTGGAGTCCGTCCAGGGCGAGCGCGTTCTTCTGGTCACCGGTGAAGGTGAGCAGCGGGAACTCACCCAGCCTGCCGAGGAGTTCGGTGAAGGTCTCGGGCTTGCCCGGGCACCCGGAGAGTCGGCCCGCGCGGTGGCCCGCGGTGGTCGGGCCGGTGCCCGAGGTGGTCGGCGCGGCGGTCGGGACGAGGCCGGGACCGGTGCAGTGACGGCCGCTCAGGGCGCCTCGGGTGCCGGTGCGGAGACGGCCCTCGTGGCCGTCCCTGGTCTGGGCCCGGTCCCGGCGCTCCAGCCGGAGGGTGTGCCGGACCCGCTCCAGCTCGTCGGCCCTGGCCTGCTGCTCCGCGCGGTCCTGCTGCTCCTCGCGGGCGAGCACGGCCGGTTCGGCGACCGGTTCGGCGGCCGGGCGCACCTGCGGGGGCGGGACGCGCAGCACCGGGACGGCGGCCAGCGGCGGCGGGAGCGGCTGGTCGGCGGCGAGGCGGCGCGGCTCGCGGGCGAGCAGCCCGGCGGCACGGCGGAGGTCCTGTTCTATTCGGCCCCGGGCGAGCACCGGATGTCGGGAGCCGTCCTGCCGGGAGGCCGGGTCGACCTCGGGCAGGTAGGTGCGCACCGCACCGCCGTACACGGTGTGGTACTCCAGCGCGACGTTGAACCCGGTGCGGGCGCCCGGGTCGAGCACGTAGGCGGTGGCGAGGCCGGGCAGCTGCCGGCAGAGCGGCCGGACCACCTCCTCGACCCAGTGGTCGACCGGGAGGTTCACCGGCACGCTGGCGACCACCGTGGGCAGCCGGCGTTCCGGGTCGCAGAGCTCGTCGATCAGGTCGTCGACCTCGTCGGCCGTGATCACCCGGGGGGCGGGGTGGACGGCGGCCGGGCCGTCGGCGGCGTCGAGCAGCGGGAGGAGGGTGCGGGCGAGCTCGGGCACCGGCACCCGGCAGGGGGTGCGCACGCCGCTGCCGGTGTTGTGGGTCTCGGCCTCCAGCCGGACCCAGGTGGGGCCGCCGGCGGCGGTGGCGACGGTGAGGGTGAGCTGTCGGGTACCGTGCGGGGCCGGGGTGCGCAGGCGGCGGCGGTCGTAGCGGCCGGCGCCCGGGCCGCCGCGCAGCGGTCCGAGGTCCCGGTCCAGCAGGACGCGCTCGCCCAGGCGCAGGCGTTCGGCGGCGGGGGGTGCGCCGGAGGCGGTACCGGGGGCGGTGCCGAGGGCGGGCGGGGGCTCCTCACAGCCCTCCTGCTTCAGCCAGGAGGCGAGCTGCTCGTCGGCCAGGGCGACGGCCTCGGCGTGCGGGAGGGCGGTGGTGACGGTCATCCGGTAGGGCGTCGCGGGGCCGCGGGGGCCGGGTAGGTCGGCACCGGCGGGCGAGGGCGAGCGGTCTGAGGTCATGCGCATACCTCCGTGGTGCGGGGTGGGGTCTGTTGTCCTCCATCGACGGTTTTCATCCGGTTCGGCCGGAACCTTGCCCAGGAAACGCCACGGCCGGGAGCGGAAGTTCCAACTCCGGGCCACGACACTACGTTCGAGTGAATCTGTTCAAGCCGTCTTCCGCGTGGCGTACGCACTCGGCTACGGGGAGCGACGGATCCGGACGGACTCCGGCAGCGCTACGGCACCGCCGGGGCCGGCGGAGGGCCCGCCGGGGCGGTGCAGCGGGCCGCGCGGACGGAGCCCGTACCCCCGGGACTCAGACCGGCACCTCGACGTAGGTGCGCCCGGCCAGCACGGCGACCGCGGTGCCGCCGGTCGCCTCGGCCAGCCAGGTGTGGAACCCGGCCGCCTCCGGCTCCGGCACGCCCACCTCGATCCGCACCCCGGCCGCCTCGTAGGCGAGGTCGCTCACCGCGTACCCGGCCGCCCGGAGGTCGTTCTCCACCCGCCCGGCGCGCACGTGGTCCACCGTCACCGCGAGCAGTGCGACCGGCCGCCGCTCCAGCAGGCCCACCTCGTCGACCGCCTCCGACACCGCGTTCCCGTACGCCCGCACCAGGCCGCCCGCGCCGAGCTTGATCCCGCCGAAGTACCTGGTCACCACCGCGACGGTGTCGGTCAGGCCGCGCCGGCGCAGCACCTCCAGCATCGGCACCCCGGCCGTACCGCCGGGCTCGCCGTCGTCGCTGGAGCGCTCGCGGCGCTGCTCGTCGCCGACCACGAAGGCGGTGCAGTTGTGCCGGGCGTCCCAGTACTGCTTGCGGATCCCGGCGATGAAGGCCTGCGCCTCGTCCTCGTCGGAGACCCGGCCGAGGTGGCAGATGAAGCGGGACTTCTTGATCTCGGTCTCGTGGCTGCCGGCCCGCCGGATGGTGAGGTACGGCCTGGCGGTCGGTTCCGGCGTGGCGGACATGGCGCGGTGGTTCTCCCGGAACGGCGACGGCTGGCGGCGCGCACCCCGGGGGTCCGGGGCGGCACCGCCAGCCTAGTTGGCGCCCGGCCGGCGGGAGGGCGGCCAGGTGCAGCGAGCAGGGCGCCTGGGCGGCCGGGGGACAGCGGCCGAGGGTCAGCGACCGGCGAGGGCGTCCAGTTGCGCGCGGTCCAGGCCGGTCAGCGCGGTGACCTCGGCCGGGTCGACGGCGCCGCAGTCCAGACCGCGCAGCAGGTAGCCGCTGAGCGCCCGGGCGGTGGCCGGCTCGTCCATCACGTCGCCGCCCGCCTTGGCGACGTACGCGGCGAGCCGGGCGGCGGCGGCCGCCAGGCCCTCCCGGTAGAAGGAGTACACCGCGACGTAGCGGGTCGGCAGGTGCGCCGGGTGCATGTCCCAGCCCTGGTAGTAGGCGCGGGCGAGCGAGCGGCGGACCAGGTCGTGGTGGAGCTTCCAGGCGGCGTGCACCTGCTCGGTGGAGCCGGTGGGGATCACGTTGGTCGAGCCGTCGGAGAGCCGGACGCCGGTGCCGGCCGCGGCCACCTGCATGACCGCCTTGGCGTGGTCGGCGACCGGGTGGTCCATGCTCTGGTAGGCCGCGCTCACACCGCAGGAGGCGCTGTAGTCGAAGGTGCCGTAGTGCAGTCCGGTGGCGCGGCCCTCGGCGGCCTCGATCATGAGGGCGACGGTGGCCCGGCCGTCCGGGCCGAGGATCGCCTGGGTGGTCTCGATCTGGATCTCGAAGCCGATCCGGCCGACGGGGAGCCCGGCCCGGCGCTCGAAGTCCTCCAGCAGCCGCACCAGCGCGGTGACCTGCTCGGCGTAGGTGACCTTGGGCAGGGTGAGCACCAGCCCGTCGGGCAGGCCGCCGTTCGCCAGCAGGGTGGCGAGGAACAGCTCCAGGGTGCGGATGCCGCGGGCGCGGACGGGCGCCTCCATGCACTTGATCCGGATGCCGACGTAGGGCGGCGCGCCGCCCCCGGCCACGGCGGCGGCGACGAGTTCGGCGGCCCGGACGGCGGCGGCGTCCTCCTCGGCGTCGGGGCGGGGGCCGTAGCCGTCCTCGAAGTCGATCCGCAGGTCCTCGACCGGCTCGCGCTCCAGCTTGGCGCGGACCCGGGCGTGCACGTCGGCGAGCAGCTGGTCGTCTGCCACGCCGAGGGCGCGGGCCAGCTCGGCGGGGGTGCCGGCGTGGGTGTCGAAGGCCTCCAGGGCCTGGCGGCCCCACTCCCGTACGGTGTCGGCACGGAAGGCGTCGGCGGGGACGTAGACGGTGTGCACCGGCTGCCGGGTGCCGGAGTCGCCCGGGTAGCGGCGCGCCAGGTCGGCGTCCACGGGGGCGAGCAGCTCCTCGACGGTGGCGCGGGCGGCAGCGGAGAAGGAGGCCCCGCCCGTCGGTCCGGATCCGTCGACCTCGACCTGCGACATCCGCACTCCTCCATGCCGAAACCAGCACTTCAACAATTTGTTGAGGTGAAGGTAGCTCCGGCCGGGTCGGGCGTCAATGGCCGACCGAGCGGTGGACGCGAGGGTGTCGGGTCGGCGCGGGTCTCGGACCAGCGCGGGTCTCGGGGGCGCGGCCGTCGGCGCGGGCTCAGTCCCTCCCGGCGGCCAGGTAGCGGTCGCGCAGCAGCGGGTAGAGGTCGGCGACCTCCTTGGGGTGGACCGCACCGTCCGGGCCCTTCCCGGTGACGCCGTACTCGGTGGTCAACCAGGCGGCGAGACGCGGCGGGTCCGGCTGGTGACCGAAGCTGTCGATGTAGGAGACCAGGCCGTCGTAGGCGACGTCCTCGTCCAGCGGCACCGGTGCCGGGAGGGGTTCGGTCCCGGCACCTTGGGCGGGCTCCTCGGCCGGAACGGGCTGCTCGGGCCGGGCGTGGTGCTCGGCCTGGGCGGCCGGCTGACGGTGCTGCTCGACGGTCGGCTCGGCCGACGGCTGCGCGGCCGTCGGGTGCTGGGCCTGCGGTCCGGAGGCGGCGGGAGCGGGCTCGTCGGCGGCCGGACGCGGAGGCTTGAACCACGGCGAGGCCTGGCCCGGCACCCGCCCGCCCGGGCCGGGGTCCACCGAGTGGCCGGTGGTGCGGACCGGGCGCTCGGTCCAGACGTTCAGCTCCTCGCCGCGCGGCTGCGGGGCGGCTTCCACCTCCGCCTCCGGCTCCTGGGCGGCCCGCAGCCGGACGGCGTGCAGCTTCGCCAGCATCGGCGCGGCGACCTCCGGCGACAGCGGCGCCGCGGCGGGGGCCTCGGGCTGGGGCTGGCCGGGGGCCTCGGGCTGGGCCTGCTGAGGCTGCTGGGGCGACGGGGCCGCCTGGGCCGACTGGGCTGGTTCGGGCTGGGGCTGCTGCGGCTGCTGGGTGTCGGACTGCGCGGCTGCAGCCTGGGCGGGGACCGGACTGCCCACGGCAGGGGCCGGGGCGGCGATGGCCGCGGCGGCCCGGGCCTGCTGGGGCTGGGGCCCGAGCTCCTGGGAGGTCTGCTCCACCAGCGACTCCTTGGCCTCGCGCTCGCGGGCCTCCTCGTCCAGCCGGTCGAGCAGCGACGGGTCCAGCGGGACGCCGAACTTGGCGAGCTTGAGCGGCAGCAGCGCCTGGATCGGGGCCGAGCGGCGCCAGCCGCGGCCGTAGCGGAAGCGCAGCTGCGCCCGGTAGACCAGCCGGTTCTGCTCCAGCCGGATGACCTCCTCGTAGGAGCGGAGCTCCCAGAGCTTCATCCGCCGCCAGAGCCGGAAGGTCGGCACCGGGGAGAGGATCCAGCGCATCACCCGGACCGACTCCATGTGCCGGTCGGCGGTGATCGCCGCGATCCGGCCCACCGCGTGCCGGGAGGCCTCGACCACGACGACGAACAGCACCGGGATGACGGCGTGCATCCCCATGCCGAGCGGGTCGCCCCAGGAGGCCGCCGCGTTGAAGGCGATGGTGGCGACGGTCAGCAGCCAGGCGGTCTGCCGCAGCATCGGGAAGGGGATCCGCAGCCAGGTCAGCACCAGGTCGAGGGCCAGGAGCACGACGATGCCCGCGTCGACGCCGATCGGGAAGGCGTAGGAGAAGGCACCGAAACCTTTCTCCAAGGCCAGCTCGCGCACCGCGTTGTACGAGCCCGCGAAACCGATGCCCGAGATGATGCAGGCGCCGGCCGCGACCAGGCCGAGCAGCCCACGATGGGCCTTGGTGAGCGTTGGGCGTGCCATTACGTCTATCAACCCCTGGATGTCGGCTGCTGCCGTACGCGCATCGGCTGCCGGTTCCCGCCAGTCGGGCCGCCGGACGGCCGAACGGCCTCCGGGCGCGGCCCACCGGAGTTTACTCGTACGGGTGTTTCAGCGTTTCCGCAGCCTGGGGTGTCACAGTACCCACCGCTCCCGGGGCGTCCGGCACCGGTCGGGCCGTCAGCGGCTCTGCCCCGCCGTACCGTTGAGGTACGCCAGGACGGCCATCACCCGGCGGTTGGCGTCCTCGTCGGGGGCGAGTCCGAGCTTGCTGAAGATGTTGGCGATGTGCTTGGCCACCGCGCCGTCGCTCACCGAGAGGCGGGCGGCGATCGCCGAGTTGGAACAGCCCTCGGCCATCAGCTCCAGCACCTCGCGCTCGCGCGGGGACAGCCCGAGCAGCGGGCCCGGGCGGCGCGAGGTGGTCTGCATCAGCTTGGCGATCACGTCCGGGTCCATCGCCGTCCCGCCCGCCGCCACCCGACGGACCGCGTCGATGAACTGCCCCGCGTTGAACACCCGGTCCTTCAGCAGGTAGCCGACCCCGCCCGTGCCGTCGGCCAGCAACTCCCGGGCGTACAACTGCTGGACGTGCTGGGACAGCACCAGCACCGGCAGGCCCCGGATCTCCCGGCGCGCCTTGAGCGCGGCCTGGAGGCCCTCGTCGGTGAGCGTCGGGGGCAGTCGGACGTCCACCACCGCCACGTCCGGGCGGTGGGTCAACAGCGCTTCCAGCAGCTCGGGGCCGGTCTCCACGGCTGCCGCGATGGTGAAGCCGTGCGCTTCCAGCAGACGGATCAGGCCTTCGCGAAGGAGGTAGAGGTCCTCTGCGAGGACAACTCGCACGGCAACTCCAAGGTGATGGTGGTCGGACCGCCGGACGTGCTGTCGATGGCGAGGACACCGTCGAAGGTACCCAATCGACGCTCGATCCCGCGCAGGCCCGTGCCCTGCGACGGATCCGCCACGCCCACACCGTCGTCGGTCACCGTGACCCGGAGCGACCCCGCCCGGTAGAGGATGTCCACCCACACCTGCTCGGCCTCCGAGTGCTTGGCCGCGTTGGCCAGCAACTCGCTGATGCTGAAGTAGACCGCTGCCTCGACCGGAGCCGGCAGCCGGTCCGGCAGGCTCACGAACACCTCGGTCGGCAGCGCGCTGTCCAGCGCCAACTCGCACACCGCGTCGCCGAGTCCGCGCTCGGCGAGCACCGGCGGGTGGATGCCGCGGACCAGGTCGCGCAGCTCCTGCAGAGCCCGGGCCGAGGACTGCCGCGCCTCGGAGAGCAGCTCCCGCGCGGCGGCCTGGTCCGTGTCCATCAGGTGCTCGATGGTGCCCAGCGTCATCCCGATCGCGACCAGCCGTGCCTGGGCGCCGTCGTGGAGGTCCCGCTCGATCCGCCGCAGCTCCGCCGCCTGGCTGCCCACCGCGTCGGCCCGGGTCTCGGTGAGCTCCGCCACCCGCTTGGTCAGCTGGGCGTGCGTCGCCCGGCCGTCCTGGTCCAGCACCCGGCGGGCGGCCTCCACGTACCCGCGCACCGCGTGCGGGGCGAGGAGTATCCCGGCCAGGACCATGCCGATCCCGAGCAGCATGCTCAGCGTGACCCGCGTCATCCGCGCGCTCAGCGGGCCGAAGCCGTCCGCCGGCACCACGCCGCCCAGGGCGAACGCCCCGCCCAGCACGATCAGGAGGACCACCGCGCCGCCCAGGACCGCGGCGGCGACGGGGTTCACGACCAGCCAGAGCATCTCGGCCCGGGTGGTGCGGTCCCGCAGGCCCCAGTGGACCAGCTGCGCGTACTTCGCGACCGTCTGCGAGCGGTGGTACGAGTAGCCCGTCCACCAGTGCCCGCGCTCGTCCAACTCCAGCTGCGGCATCGGCTGGTAGACCACCGGCAGGCGGATGCCGTACCAGCGCTGGAGGAACCGACGCGTCCGGTCCGCCGTCCGACGGACACAGGCCGCCGCCACGGCGGCGCCGGCGACCGCCGCGGCCGCAAGGGCCACCAGCGACGCCGGGAAGTAGTACTGCAGGAGCCGGGCCGTCACGACCCCCGCGACGATGGCCGCCACCACCGGGAGCACGAACCCCGGCACAGCACCCAGCACCACCTGAGCCAGCCGGGCCAGCCCCTGGCCGCCGGCCTGGAAGGCCGCCTGGGTCTGCGCACGGACGGACGTGCCGCTCGTACGGGTCTCTGTGGTCACGCAAGCTCTCCTGATGCCGATGCCGATCGTCCTCCATCAGTGTTCACGAACGACCCGCTCCGGACACTGGCCATGGCACCCCAGTTCCGAGGTGGACCTAGGACCACCTGACAGTGGTGGAAGCAACACCTGGACTGCTCAGCAGTCGGTCCGGAAATGCGAAAAGCCCCTGATCCGAAAGGATCAGGGGCTTTTCTGAATGATTGTTCGGCGGCGTCCTACTCTCCCACAGGGTCCCCCCTGCAG
>NZ_JBHVUS010000060.1:9011-30565 GCF_042884005.1 Kitasatospora sp. NPDC058162 | reverse complement strand
AAGACCGTTGGCGGTCTGAAAATCACCCGTCACGCCCCTCTCCGCACCCACCCCCTCCACCGCCCCCTCCCGCAGCGCGTCCCTCTCGCCTTGGTTGGGGAGGGGGTGGGGTGGTGGTGGGGGTGGGTGGGTTGGTGCGGGTTGGGGATGGGTGGGTTTTTGGGGTGGGCGCGTGGGCTTTGCCCGCGCGCCCACCGGGATCGTCCCTCACGCCTGCGGTGGGTCAGGGGGTGAGGGCTGGGGGTTGGGGGTGGGGGAGGCCGGTCCAGCAGGCGCCGTGGCGGCGGGCGCGGAGGCGGCGGAGCCAGAGTTCGGTGGAGACGAGGTCGGCGAGGCCGGCGAGGGCGGCCGGGGAGAGGGGGGTGGCGGGGTCGGCGAGGCCGGCGCGGACGGCGGGGAGGTCGATGAGGCCGGCTTCGGCGAGGAGGGGGGCGTCGAAGAGTTCGGCGAGGCCGTCGGCGGCGAGGCGTAGGCCGGCCCGGGCGGGGGCGGTGCGGTCGGGGCGGGGGCCGCGGCCCCAGTCGGGGGGTAGGTCGGTGCGGCCGGCGCCGGTGAGGACGGCGTGCAGGAGGGCGTGCCGGGCGCCGGGTTGGAGGCGGACGTCGTCGGGGAGCAGCCGGGCCGCGCGGACCACCTGGTTGTCGAGGAAGGGTGCGTGCAGCCGCTGGCCGGGCCGTTCGGCGGCGTGCAGGAGCGTGCGGTAGGAGCGCGCCTGGCGGTAGAGGGCGTGGCGGGCCCGGTGCGCGCCGGGGTGTTCCTCGGGCGCTGGTCTGCGCGCCGCCAGCCGCAGCCGTAGGGCCACCGAGGAGAGCGCCTCGTCGGAGAGCCAGCGGGCGGCCGGGCCCGGGACGCACCAGGCGAGGTCGACGGCCGAGCGGTCGCCCGCCGTACCCGCGCCGTCGGGGACGTGCCGGGCGGTGAGCTTGGCGGCCGCCTCGTCCAGTGCCTCGGCGTAGCGGACCCGGGAGAGCCGGTGGGCGGCCCGGACCACGGTGAGCGGGGTGCGCAGCGCGCCGGCCAGCACGCCCGCGGCGGCCCGGTCGGCGCCGGCCAGGGCGGCGACCGGGGGCAGGAGTTCGCGGGGCCGGCCGGCCCGGATGAGGTCGGCGAGCCGGGCCGGGTGGCCGTCCAGGACCTGGCGGGCGCCGTAGCCGGTGAGGTGGTCGGTGCCGCCGGCGTCGAAGCGGGCGCCGGCCCGGGCGGCGGCGACGAGTTCGGGGCCGGGCTCGTCGGTGAGCGGGCCGGACTGCGGGTCGGCGCGCAGGACGGCGTACGGGAGGGCGTCGGGGCCGGGGTCGAGCACGGTGTGCCGCAGCCGCGGGGTGTCGGGGGCGAGCGCGAGGGTGGTGGGCGGTTCGGTCTCGCCGAGCGTGACGGCGGCCAACTGCTCCGGGGCGGACGGGCCCTGGGGTGCGGTCCGGACCCAGGAGCCCTTGACCGCGCCGGTCCTGGCCCCGGCGGCGGCGGGCGCTGTCGGCGCGCCGGTCGGGCCGGCCGGCAGCGGTACGGCCGCGGCGAGCAGGGCGACGGTGGCGGAGGCGGTCCCGTACGAGAGGTCGACGCCGAGCCGGGCGCGCCCGGCGGGGTCGGTGGCCGGTGCGGGGGTGCGGACCCGGGAGCGGACGGATTCCAGCAGGGCGCGGGTGAGTTCGCGGATGGCGGGGGCCTCGTCGCGCGGCTGTTCGGCGCCGGGCGGCTCGTCGTAGGCGTCGAGGTACGGGCGGCCGCCGCGGACGGCGAGCACGTGGCCGGGCGGCACCCGCTGGACCCCCAGGTACGGCGTGCCGGTGCCGAGCGCCTCCGGGGACTCCGGGCAGGCGAGCCGGGCGGCGAGGTGGCCGGTGTCCAGCGCGGCGCCGACCAGGTCGGCGAGCGGGAGGGCGGCGGTGGCGTACGCGGTGCCGCCGGCCCAGGGGGTGTGGAAGACGGGCTGGGTGCCGGCGAGGTCGGTGAGCAGCAGGGTGGAGCGGGTGCCGGTGCGCAGCACGACGGTGTAGCTGCCGGGCCAGGCGGTGAGGTGGCGGACGGCGCCGCCGCGGGCGGCGGCCAGGCCGGCGGCGAGTTCGGCGTCGGTGGCTCCGCAGTGGCCGAGGACGGCGAGCCGGGTGGTGGCGGGGGTGTCCGCGACCGGGTCGGGGGCGGTGGGGCCGGTGCTGACGGTGGCGCGGGCGCCGGGCCGGAGGGTGACCAGGCGGATCTCCTCGGGCCGCCAGTCGCCCACGGCCCAGAGCGGGTTGGGGCCGGTCCACAGGGGCCGGGCGGCGATCGGGGCGACCGTGGCGAGGGCCTCGTGCACCGGCGCACCCGCCCGGGGCGTGCCCGTGCTCCAGCCCGTCAGCCACCGCATCGCGCCTCCACCGGACGAGGACCTGCACTCGCGCGGCCGGGTGGGGTGCCGGGGGCGGCCCGCAGGCGCGTCCGGGCGTGCCCGCGTTCCGGCGCGCCGTCAGGAGACATCGTGCCACCACCGGGCGCTGCCGGGGCCGGTGTTGTCGGTTCCGCTTCCGTTTCGGCGGGACCGGGGCGGGTGTTGGGGTCGGGGGTGGGTTCGGGCGGGCCGGGCCTCCCCCTCCGTGGCCCGGACCGCCCGGGCGGCGCCTTTGGCATGGGCATCGCGAGATGGCCGAAAGGCGTCGCCCAGCCCGGGAGGGCATCCGCATGCCCTCCCGGACTTCACCGCCACCCGCGGGGATTGAGGCGGCGGCGTCCCCCGGCCCGCCGGGTCCTCGACGGCGGGCCGACCCACGACCACCAGCGAATCGCCGAGCAGCCGGTCGGGCCAGGGGGCACGGCCGGGCGCACGTGAACACGGGACCGGAGCACGACGCTCCGGCGCGCGGCCCGGCCGAACCGCTCCGGGTGGTCCGGACCAACCGCCGCGGGGGCCCGGCGCGACACCGCCGGGTGCGCGATCCCGCCATCCGGAATGCGGCCTCTTAACCGTCGGAACGCGTCCGACTACTCTAGGTACAGCAGCTACGGCCCGGTGCCGCCCGGGCCCCGCGCACAAGGCCGCAGGAGGTGCCCCCGCCACCATGACCGTCAGCCCACGAGGACCGAACGAACGGCTCGGCACGCTCCTGACCCTCGCCCAGATCAGCAACGCGGGACTGGCCCGCCGGGTCAACGACCTGGGCGCCCAACGCGGTTTGACGCTGCGCTACGACAAGACCTCGGTGGCCCGCTGGGTCAGCAAGGGCATGGTCCCGCAGGGGCCCGTCCCGCACCTGATCGCCACCGCGATCGGCGGCAAGCTCGGCCGGCCCGTCCCGCTGGAGGAGATCGGCCTGGGCGACACCGACCCGGCGCCCGAACTCGGCCTGGCCTTCCCGCGCGAGGTCGCCGACGCGGTGCGCTCGGCGACCGACCTGTTCCGGGTCGACCTCGACCTGCGCCGCGGGCCCGGCGGCGGCCGCTGGAGCGACAGCCTGGCCGGCACCTTCTCGGTCGCCGCGTACGCGACGCCCGTCTCCCGCTGGCTGATCAACCCGGCGGACGGCTCGGTGGCCCGCGAGGTGCCGCGCTCCCCCAGCGAGAACTCCTCGTACCGGGTCGGCCACTCGGATGCCGTGAAGCTCCGCGAGGCTGCCCAGGAGGCCCGCCGCTGGGACTCCAAGTACGGTGGCGGGGACTGGCGTTCGTCGATGGTGCCGGAGTGCCTGCGGGTCGAGGCGGCGCCGCTGCTGCTGGCCTCGTACAGCGACGCGGTCGGCCGGGCGCTGTTCGGCGCGACCGCCGAACTGACCAGGCTGGCCGGGTGGATGGCCTTCGACACCGGGCAGCACGAGGCCGCCCAGCGGTACTACATCCAGGCCCTGCGGCTCGCCCGGGCCGCCGCCGACGTGCCGCTCGGCGGGTACGTGCTGGCCTCGATGAGCCTCCAGGCCGGCTACCGGGGCTTCGCCGAGGAGGCCGTCGACCTCGCCCAGGCCGCGCTGGAGCGCAACCGCAGCCTGGCCACCGCCCGGACCATGAGCTTCTTCCACCTGGTGGAGGCACGGGCCCAGGCCAAGGCCCGCAACGCGGCGGCGTGCGCGACGGCGCTCGGTGCCGCGGAGAGCGCACTCGAACGGGCGCGCGCCGGGGATCCGGATCCGGCGTGGATCGACTTCTACGCCTACGACCGGCTGGCCGCCGACGCCGCCGAGTGCTTCCGCGACCTCGGAGTGCCCTCCAAGGTCCGGCAGTTCACCCGCGAGGCGCTGGCCAAGCCCACCGAGGGCTTCGTCCGCTCGCACGGCCTGCGGCTGGTGGTCTCGGCGATGGCCGAGGCCGAGGCGGGCAACCTGGACGCCGCGGTCGCCGCCGGCGAGCGCGCCGTCGAGGTGGCCGGCCGGATCTCCTCGCAGCGCAGCCGGGAGTACGTGGTGGAGATGCTGCGGCGGTTGGAGCCGTTCCAGGGCGAGCGCCGGGTACGGGAGTTGACCGAGCGGGCGCGGGCGGTGATCGTCGCTCCGGCGTGACGATAAATGGGATGCACCGGCGGGAGGGGCCTGGATAGGGTCTCTCTCGTCCAGGTGCGCAGGCAGAGGTTACTTCCACTTCCAAATGGGCGGGTCGCGGGTTCGAGTCCCGTCATCGGCTTCAGGCCGGTGTAGCTCAGTCGGTAGAGCAGCTTCGTCACCTCAGCCGAATCTGAACTCTGGACACCTAAACGTGAATAGAATTCCGCACCTCCCGGTGCGACGGCAGCGGTTACTTCTGTGGAGTGCCCCTTTCCAGGGGTGCGTTGAAGCTGAGTTCCATCGACCGCAGCCACCTTTGATCTCGGGAGGCAGCTGCGCTTCGGAATGCCCGGTGCGCAGGCGGGGGTTACTTCGGATCTTGGGGTTCCGGGTTCAAATCCCGGGCGTGCCGTGCGCGAGTGCGGCCGCTAGCTCAATCCGGTAGAGCACAAGGCATATACCTCCGCCGACGCCGGTCGTCGCACGACGACCGGCATGATCTCGGGCACCCCGGCCGCAGCATGCCTCCCTCCCGTAGACGACCGAGCACGCCGAGGGGGGCTGCAGCATGTCCAGGTTCAACATCCGCAAGGCCAAGGCGAATCCGAAGTCACCGGTGACCACGACCGGGCAGCGCACGACCAACCACAACGGCGGCACCGGGTTCGTCCGGGACCGCAAGTCCGAGCTGTTCCTGCTCGCCGTGGCCAACTTGGTCGGCCAGGACACCTTCTACGAGAGCGGCGGCAAGCGCGACGACCGCTACACCGCGCTGGTGCGCGAGCTCGCCGTCAGCGACCCGGAGTGGACCCTCGGGCTGCTGCGCTGGCTGCGGTACGGGGCGCAGCTGCGCACCGCCGCGCTGGTCGGCGCCGCCGAGTTCACCCGGGCCCGGCTGGACGCGGGCGCCCACGGCTACTCCCGGCAGGCCGTCGACGCCGTGCTGCGGCGGGCCGACGAGCCCGGCGAGCTGCTCGCGTACTGGACCTCGCGCTACGGCCGGGCGCTGCCCAAGCCGCTCAAGCGCGGTGTCGCGGACGCGGTGCGCCGGCTGTACGACGCCCGCTCGCTGCTCAAGTACGACACCGCCGGCAAGGGCTACCGCTTCGGTGACGTCCTGGAGTTGACCCACCCGTCGCCGGACCCGGCCAAGCCCTGGCAGGGCGCGCTGTTCGGGTACGCGCTGGACCGCCGGCACCGGCCGGAGGAGGCCTCGCCGCCCGTCGCCGACCGGATGCTGACCGCCAACCGCGAGCTGCTCGCGCTGCCGGTCGAGCAGCGCCGCCCGGCCGTGACGGCGAAGGACGGCGCGGAGCGGCTGGCCGAGGCCGGGCTGACCTGGGAGGCGCTGGCGGGCTGGCTGCAGGGGCCGTTGGACGCTCCGGTCTGGGAGGCGGTCATCCCGTCCATGGGCCCGATGGCGCTGGTCCGGAACCTGCGCAACTTCGACCAGGCCGGGGTGTCGGACGAGGCCGCGGCCGAGGTGGCCCGGCGGATCTCCGACAAGGGCGAGGTACGGCGCTCGCGCCAGTTCCCGTTCCGCTACCTGGCCGCCTACCGGCACGCGCCCTCGCTGCGGTGGGGGCACGCGCTGGAGACGGCGCTCGGCCACTCGCTCGCCAACGTGCCCGAACTGCCCGGCCGGACGCTGGTCCTGGTCGACCGCTCCGGCTCGATGTTCGACCGGCCCAGCGCGCAGACCCAGCTCAACCGGGCGGACTCGGCGGCGATCTTCGGCACCGCGCTGAAGGTGCGGGCGGCCGAGGCGGACCTGGTCGAGTTCGGCAGCATCAGCCGGGTGATCGAGGTCGGCCGCGGTGAGGCGGTGCTGCGGGTGCTGGAGCGCTTCTCCAGCCTCGGCGGCACCAACACCGCCGAGGCCGTCCGCAGCCACTACCGGGGCCACGACCGGGTGGTGATCGTCACCGACGAGCAGCCCGGCTTCGGCTACCGGGGCAGCGACCCGCTCGACCTGATACCGGCCCACGTCCCGGTCTACACCTGGAACCTGGCCGGCTACGCCACGGGTCACGGCCCGAGCGGCGGTGCCAACCGGCACACCTTCGGCGGCCTGAGCGACGCGGCCTTCCGGCTGATCCCCCTCCTGGAGGCGGGGGCCGACGCCGGCTGGCCCTGGGAGGTCTGACCACGACACGGCCGGACGGGGGCGGCGGTAGCACGCGGGGTCGGGGGGCCCTGTGCGCGACCGCCACGGCCGGACCGAGGGGGGGTCGTGGTGCGCGGAGTCGGGGGACTCGGCGCACCACGCCACGGCCGGACCGGGGGACCGGCCGATACCCCGGGGGGGGGGACGAGGTGGGCGGCAGGAAACACTGCCGCCCACCTCGGCATGCCCCGGATCGAGCGGGTGAGGGACGCGTACCCGCGCAGCGGAGCCTTGACGGGCCGACCGACGCGCGACTTCCGCCCCGCCCGTCACGCGGTCTCGACCCCCGCGTGGAGCCGTGGCAGCATCTGCGGCGGAAGCCGGTGGGGCAGCGGACGACGCCCCGTACCGGCACCGGCGACGGCGGCCCGGCAGTGGACGAGGAGCGCAGCGTGGCGGACGAGTTCGATGTCGTGGTGGTCGGCGGCGGGATCGTCGGGCTGGCCACGGCGTACGCCCTGACCCTGGCGAGGCCCGGGCTGCGGCTGGCGGTGCTGGAGAAGGAGACCGGCTTCGCGGCGCACCAGACCGGGCGCAACAGCGGGGTGATCCACAGCGGCGTGTACTACCGCCCCGGCTCGTACAAGGCCCGGTTCGCGGTCGAGGGCGCCGCCGAGCTGGTGGAGTTCTGCCGCGAGCACGACATCCCGTACGAGGTCACCGGCAAGCTGATCGTGGCGACCGGCGAGGCCGAGCTGCCCCGGCTGGCGGCGCTGGCCGAGCGCGGGCGGGCGAACGGCATCCCGGTCACCGAGCTGGACCGGGCCGGGATCGCCCGGTACGAGCCGGCCGTGGTCGGGCGGGCCGGGCTGCACGTCGGCACGACCGGCATCTGCGACTTCCCCGCCGTCGCGACGACGTACGCCCGACTGGCCCGGGAGGCGGGCGCCGAGCTGCGGCCCGGTACGGCGGTGCGGGCGGTGGACCGGCGCCGGGACAGGGTGACGGTCGGCACCGCCGCCGGGGAGCTGCGCTGCCGGGTGCTGGTGAACTGCGCCGGGCTGCACAGCGACCGGATCGCCCGGCTGGCCGGGGACGACCCGGGGGTGCGGATCGTGCCGTTCCGCGGCGAGTACTACGAACTGGCCGAGCACCGCCGGGACTTGGTGCGCGGCCTGGTGTACCCGGTGCCCGACCCGGCCTTCCCGTTCCTGGGGGTGCACCTCACCCGGGGCATCCACGGGGACGTCCACGTCGGCCCGAACGCGGTGCCCGCGCTGGCCCGCGAGGGGTACGACTGGCGCACCGTCCGCCCGGCCGACCTGGCCGAGACCCTCGCCTTCCCCGGCACCTGGCGGATCCTGCGGCGGCACTGGCGGTACGAGGTCGGCGAGTTGCACCGCTCGCTGTCCAAGCGGGCGTTCACCACGGCCGTCCGGCGCCTGCTGCCCGCCGTGACCGCCGCCGACCTGGTGCCGGCCACGGCCGGGGTACGAGCCCAGGCGGTGGCCCGGGACGGCTCGCTGCTGGACGACTTCGCCTTCGCCGGCTTCGACCCCGGGGACCCGCGCTCCCCGCGCCGGACGGTGCACGTGCTGAACGCCCCCTCCCCCGCGGCGACGGCCTCGCTGCCGATCGGCCGCGAGGTGGCCCGCCGGGCCCTGGCCGCGCTGGAGGCGGGTGGCTGAGCCCGCGGGTCGGCCGGCCCGGCGGAGCGCGCGGTCCCGGACCGGATGAGCCCCGTCACACACCCCTCCGGGCGCCCCGCGCGGCCCCGTAGACTCGGGTGATTGTGACTGCCACCGCCCCGATCCCCCAGCAATCGCCGTCCGCCCGGCTGTCCGCGGCGCCGGCCGCCTACCCCGCGCCGATGTACCCGCACAAGGCCACCGAGGAACAGCACCGGGAGCGGCGCATCCGCAGCTTCCAGCCGCGCCGGGGCCGGATGACCAACGCCCAGGCGGGCGCCCTGGACCGGAGCTGGGAGACGTACGGCGTCCCGATCGACGGCACCCCGCTCGACCTGCCGGAGCTCTTCGGCGGCCTGCCGGTCACCCTGGAGATCGGCTTCGGCATGGGCGAGACCACCGCCGCGATGGCCGCCGCCGACCCGTCGACCGGCATCCTGGCCGCCGACGTGCACACCCCCGGCCACGGCAACCTGCTCGGCATGCTGGAGCGCGACGGTTCGCAGAACGTCCGGCTGGCCGCCGGCGACGCCGTCATCCTGCTCCGCGACATGCTGCCGGACGCCTCGCTCGCGGGCCTGCGGGTCTACTTCGCCGACCCGTGGCCGAAGCCCAAGCACCACAAGCGCCGGCTGGTCCAGCCGTCCTTCCTCGACCTGGTGCTGCCCCGGCTCGCCCCGGGCGCCCTGGTGCACTGCGCGACCGACTGGGAGCCGTACGCGGAACAGATGCTCGAGGTGCTGTCCGCCTCGCCGGAGCTGGAGAACCTGCACCCGGAGGGTGACGGGACCGGCTGGCTGGAGCCCGCGGACCACCCGGACGGCAGCGTCCCCGGCTACGCGCCCCGGCCCGACTGGCGGCCGGTCACCAAGTTCGAGCGGGCCGGGATCGCCAAGGGCCACGTGGTGCACGACCTGCTGTTCCGCCGCCGCTGAGCCGTCGGCACCCGTTCGAACGGGCCGCGGCGGCCTGACCGGGCGCTCGGACCCGGGACGAACGGTTCGTCCGGAGTCCTCCCGACGGGCCGCCGCCGTGGCCTACCCTGAGCCGCATGGGCAGCCCGTCCGGCGGCGGCCGGGGAGCCTGGCTGGGGCGGGCGACCGCCCGCACCGCCGCCGACGCACCGGGTACGGTCCCGCGCACCGGCGGCACCCGGACGATCCCGGGGCCCCGGAGGCGCCGGGCCGACCGGCTGCTGTCCCGGCCCGGCGGAGCGCCACCGACCGCCACGCCACCGACCGCCGCGCCACCGACCGCCGCGACGACGGCCCTCGGCACCGGGGTCGGCACCGGCACCGGAGCCCGCACCGCCGGCCCGGGCGCGGCACCCCGGGGCCGCAGCCGCTGGACGGCACTCTCCTCGGTCACCACGGCCACCGTGCTGACCCTGCTCTGCTGCGGGGCGCTGATCCTGCACCTGGTCCAGCGGCAGACCGGCACCGCCGGACTGCTGGTGGGCCTGGGCCTGGCGATGGTGCCGCTGCCCTTCGTGCTGGGCGGCCTGGCCTGGCTCAACCTGACCGCCCGGGTGCCGCTGCGGCACACCGTGTTCTGCCTCGGTTGGGGCGCCTGCGCGGCCACCACGGTCGCGATCCTCGCCAACAACTGGACCGCCGACTACCTGACCGCCCACCACAACGCCTTCGGCGGACTGCTCGGCGCCGGGGTCGCCACCCCGGTGATCGAGGAGGGCGCCAAGGCCACCGCCCTCCTGGTGCTGCTGCTGCCGCTCGGCCAGCGGCGCTGCCACGGCCGCCGCACCGGCCGCCCCTGCGCGCCGCTGCTGCACCGGGCGCCCGCGCCCCGGCGCCCCCGCCCGTACCAGCGCCGCCCGGCCGGCCCGCACGCCCGCGGCCGGCTGCGGCTCCGCCCGTACCTGCGGCCGCTGCCCTACCTGCGCCCGGCTCCGCCCGCCCCGGGCTCGGCGCACCGCCGCTCCCGGCCGCGCACCCTGGCCGCCGGGATGGTGCTCGGCGGGATGACGGCCTGCGGCTTCGCCTTCACGGAGAACGCCCTCTACCTGGGCCGGGCCTTCAGCACCGACCAGCGCAACCGGCTGGACAGCATCGGCCTGGGCGATCCGCCCAGCCTGCGCGACTTCGACAGCACCGTGCAGACCTTCGTGCTGCGCGCCCTGCTCTCCCCCTTCGCCCACCCGCTGTTCACCGCGCTCACCGGTATCGGCCTGGCCGTCGCCCTGACCACCGGGCGGCGCTGGCTGGCCCGGCTGGCCGCGCCCGCCGGGCTGCTGCTGGCGATGGTGCTGCACGGCACCTGGAACGCCGCCGCCGACCTGGGGACGGACGGGTTCCTGGTGGTCTACGGGGTGCTGATGGTGCCCTGCTTCGCGGCGCTGGTGGGCTTCGCGCTGTGGGCCAGGTCCCGGGCCGCGCGGCACGGCGGGCGGCCCGGCGGGCGCCCCGGGAGACGTGCCTCCCGGGGGTAGCCGGGGGCGTTCGGAAGAACCGATTTCCCATCTCGGCGACTTCCCCGTATTGTTGTGTTCACCGACGCGGGGTGGAGCAGCTCGGTAGCTCGCTGGGCTCATAACCCAGAGGTCGCAGGTTCAAATCCTGTCCCCGCTACTCAGTAGCCGAAAGGCCCGGAGGATTCTTCCTCCGGGCCTTTCGCGTTCCCCGGCACGGGCAGAGCACGGTCCTGCCACGAAGCGGTAACGGCGCCCCGTTCCAAGATCTGCTGTCATAGCGCTCCCCCATACTGAGGAAAAATTCATCCAAGTGGGGGACGGCGGGACCGTGCCCTGGATAAGGAACGACCCATGCTGTCGAAGCGCCTGGTGAGCACCGCCGCGATCTGCCTCCTGCTGGGAGCCGGCACGGCCGCCTGTGGCGACAACAAGGACTCGAACACGGCCGCCGCGCCCGCGGGCACCACCGCTGCGGCAGCTCCGACTCCGACCGCCACGCCGACGCCGACCCCGACCGTGGCGAAGCTCGACACCGACACGCTGACCGCCAAGCAGATCGAGCAGAAGGCCCAGGACGCGATCTCCGCCGCGACCTCGCTCAAGATGACCGGCAAGATCCCGAGCGACGACGGCGTGATCAACATGAACATGGCGATGGACACCAAGGGCAACTGCCAGGGCAACATGGCCATGCCCGGCATGGGCTCCTTCGAGATCATCAGCGACGGCAAGCAGTCCTTCCTCAAGCCGGACGCCCAGTTCTGGAAGACCTTCGGCGGGCCGAAGGGCGACGCGGTCGCCGAGCTCTTCAAGGGCCGCTACCTGACCGGCTTCGACGGCGACCCCCAGATGAAGCCGATGCTGGACTTCTGCAAGCTCACCTGGGCGAGCGAGATGCTGGCCGGCGACAAGGGCAGCACCCCCACCAAGGGCACCGCCGGGACGATCAACGGGATCAAGACCTTCAGCCTCAAGGAGAAGGACGAGAAGGGCGAGGAGATGCTCCTCCACGTCGCCACCGAGGGCAAGTTCTACCCGGTGCGGATGGAGAAGACCACCGGCTCGGACAAGGGCCAGATCGACTTCACCGACTTCGACAAGCCGGTCACCGTCCAGCTGCCGTCGCCCGACAACGTGATCGACTACACCAAGTTCCAGGCCAAGGTGAAGAGCGCCTGACCAGGGACGGCCGACGGGTCGCGAACGGTCGCGAGCACTCGCGAACGGGCCGCGAATAATCCGTTGCCCTCCCCGCAGGGGGCTGCCTACAGTGGCAGCACACTGAAGGGAGGTGATCCTGAATTGAGTTCCATCAGGATGCGTGAGGTGGCTGCTCGCTAGAGCCGCCCCTGCCTGCGCAGGGTGAGGCCCCTGGCCTCCGGCAGGCGAAATCCATAGCAGTCACCCGGCCCGCAGGCTCACCGGTACATCCCCGGTGCCTCGACGCCAGGCCAGTGCACGGGCCGGCGTCGAGGAGCAGCCTGCGGGCCGTCTGCGTTTCCGGGCCCCGGGCCCCGTACGACCTCGCCCGTGTCGTAGCGGCGGCGCCCCCGGGTCGTTCCCGTGGTGGTGCCGCGGCGCTAGAGTCGGCGCGGCCCCGGCACGGGAACGACGGGGCGCGGCGGCGCGGACACAGGGGTGGGCGATGGCGACGAGGGCACGGCGACGGGCCGGTGGGTCGGCACTGCGGACGGCGCAGTGGACGGCCGCCGGGGTACTGACCGGCACGGGCCTGCTCGGGCTGCTGCTGTTCGCGCTCGGCCGGGCACAGGCCTGGCAGGCGCTCGGCGGCGGCCTGGTGGTGGCCGGCGCCTCGACGGTGCTCGGCGGCGCGCTGGGCTTCCTGTTCGGGGTGCCCCGGGTGAAGAGCGGCTCCGGCGAGCCGCAGGGCTCGTACGCGCCGAACACCAACCTGGAACAGGTCTCCGACTGGCTGACCAAGGTGCTGCTGGGCGTCGGGCTCACCCAGCTCGGCTCGCTCGGCGAGCGGCTGCACCAGCTCGGTACGGCGCTGGCGCCCGCGCTGGGCGGGGAGGACGCCGCGGTGCCGTTCGGGGCCGCGCTGGTGCTGTACTTCCTGGTCCTCGGCTTCCTGGCCGGCTGGCTGGTGACCAGGCTGGCGCTGCCCCGGGTGCTCACCGAGACGGACGAGGCACTGGACCTCTTCCTGGCCGGGCAGGACCGCGACCGGCACGGCGACAAGGTGGGCGCGGACGACCTGCGGGTGCGTGCGATGCAGCAGCTCGGACTGCTCGGCGGCAGCGCGGACCAACCCGCCGCGCTGGCCGCCCAGTTGCCGCCCTCCTCGGACTCCCCCACCGGGCCGGACGGCGTGGTGGCGGAGGTCCGCTCGACCGCGAAGCGCTCGGCGCTGACCGCCGACCAGGTGCGGGCGCTCTTCGCGGACGGCTCCGAGGGCCGCCGGATCCAGGCCCTCGCGCTGATGCAGGGCGACCCGTCGCTGGCGGACCTGCCGAGCGTGCTGGAGGCGATCGAGCGCCCGCGCTCGGGCTTCGAGCAGTACCACGCGCTGCTGGCCGCCCGGGGCCTGCTCTCCCGGCTGCCCGGCGCCGAGGCGCAGCGGCTGCGGGACGCGGTGGCCGCGCAGCTGGTCGACCCGCAGGGCATCCCGTACGGGTCGGACCGCAGCTGGCTGGCGGAGAAGATACTGTCCCGGCTGCAGGCGGTGGCCTTCGTCCCGGCGCAGCCGGGCTCGCTGCCGGACGGCGCCGCGTCGGCGGATCCCGTGCAGGTGAACCCCCCGCAGGCAAACCCCCCGCAGGCGAACTCCTAGACGGTGAAGCGCAGTTCGGGCTGCTCCCACGGAGTCCTGGGCTGCGGCGGCCGGGTGCCGGTGCGTTCGGCGCCCACCTGGAGGTAGAAGCCCTCGGCGGGCGGGTGCGAGACGACCTTGACCGTGGCGATCCCGGCCGCCCGGGCCCGGTCGAGCATGTCGGTGATCAGGACCCGCCCGATGCCGAGCCCTTGGGCGTCGTCGGCGACGAACATCAGGTCCAGTTCGGCCGGTTCGTGGATCAGCCCGTAGAAGCCGAGCAGCCGGTCGTCGGTGCGGTCCACGGCCATCCGCACCTCGTGGCGCTCGATGTAGTCGGGCCGCACGACGTAGCCGTCGATCATCGCGAAGTACGCGCCGCGGTAGGCGGTGGAGGCCTGGATCAGTGCGGTGAGCCGGGCGGCGTCGGCCGGCCGGGCGGGCCGGATCGTGGTCTCGCTCATGTGAGCGAGTATAGGGGCTAACCCGCCTAGTGACCATTACCGAACTGGTGCCGGGGCGGGCCGGCGGAGGCGCCGGTCGGCAGCCCGGAGCACCAGGACCGCGCGGGTGCGGCCGTCCTCGCGCGGCACCCGGCGCACCTCGCTGGCGATCCGGCGCTCGCCGAGCGCGTACCGCAGCCGGTCGAGGTGGCCGCAGCGGCGGCCGCGGCCGTCGTTCAGCGGCTGGACCCGCACCTCGCCGTCCGCGGCCGTCACCCGGACCAGCTCGGTCAGAGCGGCCAACTGGCGCTCCGGGCCGAACAGTTCGGGGTAGGCGAAGATCAGGTAGCCGCTCAGGGTGAGGGCGAAGGCGCCGTCCGCGAAGGGCAGCCGGGGCAGTGCGGCGGCCAGGTAGCGCTGCGGGTGGGCGGCCGCGTCGGCGGCGAACAGCCGGCGGGCGCGGTCCCAACTGCGCAGGTAGCGGTCCAAGCGGTCCGGACGGTCCAGGCAGTCGGAGCGGCGCGGGCGGGCGGCCGGGTACAGGTGGGGGTGGGCCGCCATCGCGACGGCCATCGACGCCCGGGCGGCCAGGGCCCGGGCCGCGAGCTCGGGCGGCGGCAGCGCGTACACCGGGTCGACGGCGATCACCCGGCAGCCCAGCTCGCGCGCCTCGGCGGCCAGGCCCGCCGCACCGCCCGGGCAGTCCAGCAGCGGGCCGGGCAGGGCGGCGAGCCCGGCGCGGGTCAGGCCGAACGACGTGCAGTACTCGTCCAGCGGACGGGAGGTGACCAGGACGTCCGGGGCCGGTACGGCGGTGGGGGCGGTGGCCACCCGGCCATCCGAACACGGGCCCGCCCCACCCGCATCCGGAACGCGTCCGGTGCACGGGCGGGGCGGGTCGGTACGGAGCGGGAGGGTACGGGGGCCTGCGGGGCCGGGCCTCAGCGGCCGAGCAGCCCCCGGGCGGCGGCCCGGTTGACGTTGGTCAGGCCGCGGACCAGCCGCGCGGTGAGGAAGACCAGCAGCACGCCGATCGCCGAGAACGCCGCGATCTGCCAGGTGCCCTCGATGTAGTACACGTGCCGGACGTGGTGGCTGTCGGTGAAGTCGAACAGCTGGTACCCGTGCCAGGAGGTGTAGCGCGGGAAGACCCAGTGGTAGAGCGGGTAGAGCGCCATCGCCCAGCCGAGCAGCAGGAAGACCAGCGTGAGGGAGAAGCTGAACACCGCCCAGGGGAACATCACCACCTGGTACAGCACGCCCTTCCAGCCCGCCCCGTCGGCCAGCCGCGCGGTGATCGCGCCCCAGTTGCCCGGACGCACCTGGCGCACCGGCGCCGGGCCGGGCACGTCCACGGCGAGCATCCCGCGCACCCGGGCCCGCTCCGCCCGGCCCAGGCCCCGGGCGGCGGTGGTCAGACCGGCCAGCACCGGCAGGCCGAGGACGGTGACGAAGGTGCCGACGCCGAGGCAGAACAGGGTGATCGCGACCACGAAGCCGACGATCGCGACCGGCAGCCCGGTGAGCGCGTAGCCGACCTCCCGGTAGTAGTGCCCGGAGAACGGCGCCCGCCAGAAGCCGGGCGGCTCCTCGGTGCGGCGGGCCCGGACCGGGCGCGCCCCCTCGTCGCCGTAACCGCGCGGGGCGTCCCACCCCTGGTCCAGCGTGCTTCCGCTGCTGCTCATCTCCCGGCCCCCGGCCCCTCGTCGTTCTCGCGTCGTTCCCACTCGCTGACGTGTTCCAGTCTGGCCGGGGCTCGGCCCGGCAAACATCCGGGGGACCGGCGGATCGGGGGTGGGGTTAACCCCCCTGTCGCGGACCGGAGGGGTCGGCCGGGCCGGTCCACTCGTCGGCGAGCAGCGAGTACTGGTACGAGTCGCGCCAGACGCCGCCCTTGTGGAGGTCGTGCCGGACGTGCCCCTCCAGCCGGAAGCCGAGCCGGGTGAGCACCTTGGCCGAGGCCGCGTTCTCCACGTCGACGCGGGCGGCCAGCCGGTGCAGGCCGAGCACTCCGAAGGAGAACCCGCAGAGCAGTCCGGCGATCTCGCCCGCGTAGCCGCGGCCCCACACCGGGCGACTGAGCACGTACCCGAGGTAGGCGGAGCGGTACGTGCCGAGGGTGAGGCTGGCGTGCGCGACCGGCAGCGCGTCCTCCGGGTCCTCGGCGTCCTCCCGCCGGACCACGGCGAGCCGGTAGGTGTGCCGCTCCTCGGCCATCGCCTCCTCCAGGTAGAGCTCCAGCTGGTCGGCACAGGTCTCGCGGTCGCGCGGCTCGAAGGGGAGGTAGCGGGTCACCTCCGGGTCGCCGTACAGCGCGTGCAGCGCGTCCAGTTCCTCCGGGGTGTGGTGGTACTCGCGGATCGCGAGCCGGGGGCCGGTGAGGCGTACGGGGACCATGGCTGCCGACCCTACCCGCGTCCGGCGACTACCGTTCGGAGCATGAACGACGAAGACCTGCGGCTCGCCCCGCGCACCAGGGCCGCCGACCTGCTCGCCTGGGCGGCCGGGCAGGACCGCGCGCCGGTGGCCGAAGCGCCGCTGCGCACGGTGCTGGCGCTACTGGAGCTGGGCGAGGGCAGGATGCACGACGGCTGGCCCGAACTGACCTCCGACGCGGTGGAGCACCTGCTGTACGAGCGGCTCCACCTCTACGTCCAACCCGCGCCGGAGGAGGACCCGTTCGCCTACGGCGCGGCCGTACGGCTGCTGGTCGACCACCAGCGGGCCGCGAAGCGGCTCAACGCCAAGCGCCAGGAGCGGCTGCACGCCGAGGCCGAGTGGCAGGGCGAGGTCGCGGTCGGGCTGCTGCGCCGCGCCGACCTGGTGACCTGGCCCCGGCTGTACGCGGTGCTGCTGCACGCCCACGGGGTGGACGTGACGGACCCCGCGGCCGTCCGGGACTGGCTGACCGGCTTCGCCGGGCTCGATGAGGAGGAGCGGCTGGCCTGGTACGGGGCGCTGGGGCCGACCGGCTGGCTGGACGAACCGGACGAGCAGGGCTGGGGGCCGGGCCGGGTGCTGTCCGTCGGCATGGCCACCGACGGCGCGCGGCGGCTGCTGGAGCACGGCCTGATGCGGCGCAGCTACCGCAACCTGGCCGAGTTGAACGCGCTGGGGCGCCCGATGCCGGACGAACTGGCCGGGGGCTTCGAGGAGTTCGAGGCGGCGGCGGCCGAGGCGGCGCTCGACCTGCTCGGCGACTGGACGGTGCCCGGGCTGGCGCGGCTGCTGGTGGAGGAGTTCCCGGAGCTCGCGCCGGAGCCGGGGGCGGCCGAGATCGACGCCTATCTGGCGCAGCTGCCCGCGGCGGAGTCGGCGGAGTCGGTGGAGTCGGCGGCTGCGACGGCTGCGGCTGCGGCGGCGGAGCCGGAAGCTTCGGCGGAGCAGCCGGCGGAGTGAGCCGATGACGCGGAAGGGCCCCGGGCGACGCGCCCGGGGCCCTTCCGTACGGTCTTCGGCGGTGCTTACGGGTTGAGGCCGTGCTGCTGGAGCCAGGTCTCCGGGTCGACCGGGGCGCCGCCGCCGGGGCGGACCTCCAGGTGCAGGTGCGGGCCGGTGACGTTGCCGGTCGCGCCGACCTTGCCGATCTGCTGGCCGGAGGTGACCTTGCCGGAGCCCTGGATGATCGAGGAGAGGTGGCAGTACCAGATCTCGGTGCCGTCGGGCAGGGTCTCGACGATCCGGTAGCCGTACGAGCCGGACCAGCCGGCCGAGGTGATGGTGCCCTGGCCGACCGCGTGGACCGCGGTGCCGGTGTCGGCGGCGAAGTCCAGGCCGGTGTGCAGGTGGGCCCAGTAGCGGGCGCTCTGGCCGTAGTGGGCGGAGAGGTTGTAGTCCTTCACCGGCAGGGTGAGGGCGGCGGCCTTGGCCCGCTCGGCCTCCTCGGCGGCGCGCTTGGCCTCCGCCTCCTTGGCGGCGGCCTTGGCCTCGGCCTCCTGGGCGGCCTGCACCCGGGCGCCCTCCTCGGCGGCGGTGCGCTGGCTGTCGGCCTGCTGCTGGATGCGGGCGGCGAGCGCGAGGCCGGGGTCGGCGGCCAGGGCGACCGGCGCCTCGTCCGGGGTCTCGATGGCGGGCGCGGCGGCCGGGGTCGCGGAGGCGAAGCCGGTGGCACCCAAGGTGGCGGCGACGGCGGTGACGCCGAGCAGCGGGGAGGCTCCGCGGGTCTGACGCGGCATCCGGTGGCGGTTGGCCTCGGCCTCCGGGGCGAAGTCCTCCGGAGCGAAGGACTCTGGGCCGTCCGGGCCGGGGTGGTCGAGGAGCTGGGTACCGGCTGCGGGGCCGGCCGGGTGTGCCGGAGTGTGCGTCGACGCCACGGAGGCGCGCTCCTTTCCTTCCTTCGCGCCTACCGGGTTAGCTGACGGGTTCGGAGCAGGAAGGTCTCCTACGGCCGGGCCGGAGCCCCGCCGATTCACCCCAAGGAACGTGGTTCCCCGGCTCCCTGACCTGCCCGGAGGCCGGTCGGCGGGATTAGGCGACGGCGCACGGTGCCGTCTGGGTACGGCGTTGACGACCGCGCTGCGTTATCAAACGTTAATCCTAGGACGCTCTGATTCCAAGCCATCCGCCCGGGACGGCTGTGGAGCAGGTGATCGGACGTCAACGAACGACCCCTCGACCACCTGGCTCATCTGAGTACTCCTACTCATGTGCGACCCGACCGCCCCACCGCATCCTGGCGCCATGAGCGCACCGATGCAGTCACGGACCACGGCGGCGTACTTCGTCCAGGCCGTCCTCTCCTTCGCCATCTCCGGCACCGCCCTCGCGGCCGGGATCGCCTACCTGCCCGTCGGCGGCTGGACCCGGGCCTTCCTGGGGATCGGCCTCCTCTACACCGTCACCTCCTCGTTCACGCTGGCC
The DNA here is from genome assembly GCF_042884005.1 of Kitasatospora sp. NPDC058162. Lineage (NCBI taxonomy): Bacteria > Bacillati > Actinomycetota > Actinomycetes > Kitasatosporales > Streptomycetaceae > Kitasatospora > Kitasatospora sp. NPDC058162. The sequence goes on along the minus strand of NZ_JBHVUS010000060.1, from coordinate 11,821 downwards.
AAGGTGGTCCGGGACCGGCAGGAGTCCTCGGACACCGTCGCCCGGGTCGACCAGGCCCGGCTGGAGAAGCTGCTCAGCGAGCACGACCCGTTCAGGGCCGAGGGAGTCTGAACGGGAGGACTTGGACGGTCGGCACTGCTGCCGCCGGCGGCCGGTTCGGACGGGGCGCTTGACGGCTAAGGCTATTAGCCTTAGCTTTATGGCTATCGGCAGCAACGACCGAGCCAGCGGAGGCCCACCATGAACGGCACCACCACCCCGAGCACCCAGTACCTCGACGTCCCCGGCGGCCGGCTCGCGTACGACGACACCCGGCAGGGCGACGGCACCCCCGTCGTCCTGCTCCCCGGGATGCTCGACTCCCGCCGCGCCTACCGGCACCTGCACCCGCTGCTCACCGCCGCCGGCCACCGGGTCATCACCATGGACGTGCGCGGCTTCGGCGAGTCCTCGATCGTCTGGGACGACTACAGCCCCGCCGCCGTCGCCACCGACGTCCTGGCCCTGCTCGACCACCTCGGCATCCAACGGGCCGTCCTGGTCGGGCAGTCCTACACCGGGGCCACCGTGGTCAAGGTCGCCGGCGACGCACCCCAGCGGGTCGCCGGTATCGCCCTGATCGACGCCTTCGTCGAATACCGGGCCAACGCCCTCATGCAGGGCGTCATGGTCGTCATGGGCGCCGCCATGGTCCGGTGGCCCGGCGTCTGGGGCTACTACCTGCGCAAGATGGCCTTCCCCGGCCCCCGCCCCGCCGACCTCGACGGCTACGTCGACGGACTGGTCGCCGCCCTGCGCACCCCCGGCCGCCGGACCGCCACCCGCGGCCACGTCACCGGCGACTCCGCGCCCATCGGCTGGTGCGCGGCCGTCCGCTGCCCCGCCCTCGTCCTCATGGGCAGCAAGGACCCCGACTTCCCGAAGCCCGAAGCCGTCGCCGACCTCCAGGCCGAGAAGCTCGGCGCCCGCAAGGTGATGATCGAAGGGTCCGGGCACTACCCGATGGCCGACAACCCCGCCGCCGTCGCCGACGCCCTGCTGCCCTTCCTCACCGAACTCGCCTGACCCCTCGCCCCCACGGAGAACCCGAAGCCATGCCCCGCGTAGGACTGACCCCCGACCAGGTCGTCGACCACGCCCTCGCCCTCATCGACAACCAGGGCACCGAAGCCCTCACCCTCGCCGCCGTCGCCACCCGGGCGGGCGTCGCCACCCCCTCGCTGTACAAGCACGTCAGCGGCGGCCTCGGCGAACTGCGGCGCCTCGTCGCCGTCCGGGTCACCGAAGAACTCGCCGACCGGCTCGCCGAAGCCGCCGTCGGCCGCAGCGGGGACGACGCCGTCAGCGCGGTCCTGCGCGCCTACCAGGCCTACGCCGCCGAACACCCCCACCGCTACTCCGCCCTCCCCCAGGCCCCCCAGCCCGACGACGACCTCACCCGCGCCGCCACCCGCCTCGTCGGCGTCATCGTCGCCGTCCTCCGCGGGTGCGGGCTCGACGGCTCCGAAGCCATCCACGCCGCCCGCACCGTCCGCTCCCTCGCCCACGGCTTCGCCTCCCTCACCATCGGCGGCGCCTTCCAACTCGCCGAGGACCTCACCACCACCCACGACCGCCTCATCACCACCCTCACCACCGGCCTCCACACCTGGCCCGGAACCACCGAGGCCTAGGCCTGCACGAGAAGGCGCCCGGCGGGGACGACCGGGGCACAGGAACAGCGCGGCCCTGCCGATCGGCACGCCCAGCCGGGAGCCGCGCCGAGGAGGCGGAGGCTGCGGCTGTGCACGGGAAGTCGGACCGGCCGACTTCCCGTGCGCGAAGGGGTGGAGGGAAAGGGCGCGAGGCTGCGGGCTTGGCGGGTAGGGGCAGCCGATACGCATCAGAAGTCGGACAGGCCGACTTCTGACGACAGCAGGCCACCCACTCGTCGAGCCGCGGGGAAACGCCCCAGTGCCGACGACCGGGGCTCGAGCGCGCACGAGAAGTCGGCCCCGCCGACTTCTCGTGACCGCAGGCCCAGAACGGGCTTGGCAGGGACGGCCAGAGCGCAACAGCGAACAACAGGGGGAAGGGTCGCGGGGCGACGGGCTTGGGCAGGTGAGAACCGTGTTGAGGTTCGGGCAAGCCGGGGTGCGCGCGAGAAGTCGGACCGGCCGACTTCCTGCTGCGCGGAATGGCGGAGGGAAAAGGCGCGAGGCTGCGGGCTTTGGCAGGTAGGGGCAGCCGATACGCATCAGAAGTCGAACGGGCCGACTTCTGGCGACAGCGGGCCACCTGCTTATCGAGCCGCCGGGGCCAGGGCAAGGAAACGCCGCAGTACCGGCAGCCGGGGCTCGGGGGCGCGCCAGAAGTCGGCCTCGCCGACTTCTCGTGACCGCAGACCCAGAACGGGCTTGGCAGGGACGGCCGAAGCGCAGCAGCGAGCAAACCAGGCGCAAGAGGAGGGCCGTGGGGCACCGGGCCTGGGCAGGAAGAACCGTGTTGAGTTTCGGGCAAGCCCGGGTGCGCGCGAGAAGTCGGACCGGCTGACTTCCTGCTGCGCGGAAGGGCGGAGGGAAAGGGCGCGAGGCTGCGGGCTTTGACAGGTAGGGGCAGCCGATACGCATCAGAAGTCGAACAGGCCGACTTCTGGCGACAGCGGGCCACCTGCTTATCGAGCCGCCGGGGCCAGGGCAAGGAAACGCCGCAGTACCGGCAGCCGGAGCTCGAGCGCGCGCCAGAAGTCGGCCTCGCCGACTTCTCGTGACCGCAGACCCAGAACGGGCTTGGCAGGGACGGCCGAAGCGCAGCAGCGAGCAAACCAGGCG
>NZ_JBHVUS010000060.1:0-8912 GCF_042884005.1 Kitasatospora sp. NPDC058162 | reverse complement strand
GCAAGAGGAAGGCCGCGGGGCAACGGGCCTGGGCAGGAAGAAACCGTGTTGAGGTTCGGGCGAGCCCGGGTGCGCGCGAGAAGTCGGGCCGGCCGACTTCTCGCGGCAGCGGGCCACCTGCTCGTTGGGCCGCCAGGGCGAGGGCATCGACGCGGGGAAACGCCACGGTGCCGGCAGCCAGGGCTCGGGCGCGCGCCAGAAGTCGGCCTCGCCGACTTCTGGCGGCCGGGGGCCGGAGGGCTGTGGCGGGTTGGCTGGGACTTCAGGGGCTTCCGCTGCGCGCAGTTCCCCGCGCCCCTTTCGGGGCGCGGGGGTTGGGACGGGGGGCGCGGCAGGTCCAGGGCGCGGGAGTTGGGGAGAGAAGCTCGGAGGTTGAGGGGGCGGGGGCTGGGGCGGGGGGCTTTCTGGGGGTGGGAGGGAGGTGGGGGTTGGGGGTGGAGGGGTTAGTGTGGCCCGGCTGACTGGTGGTCATGACAGGGGACCGCCCACGCCTTCGCGGAGGTCCCGGGTGCCCGCACTGATAGCGAGGGTGCGGCGGTGGTACGGCCGGTTGCTGGACGGGGACGTCCGGGCCGGGCGGGTGGCGCTGGGGGTGCTGCTCGGGGTGACGGTGCTGTTGGGGGTGCTGCCGATCCTGTTGCCGTACGGGTGGCCGCCGTCGGCGCTGGTGCTGCCGGTGGTGGGTGGCGGGATGGTGCTGCGGCGCGGGCAGTTGCGGGTGCTGGTGGGTGCGGCGCTGGCGGGCGGTCTGCTGGGGGCGGTGGTGCAGGACCCGCACGGGGTGCGGCTGGGGGTGACGGTGGTGCTGGCGGCGACGGGGGCGACGGTGCTGACCGCGAACCGGTTCCGGGACCGGCTGGGGCTGCGCGGCACGCAGGGCGATTCGATACTGCTGGAGCTGGCGGAGCACAACCGGGCGTTGGCGCGGCTGCCGGAGCGGCTGCTGGACTGGCACTTCGACAGTGCGCTGGCCCCGGCGGGGGGCGCGTCGTTCTCGGGGGACTTCCTGCTGTGCGCGCACCGGCCGGAGGAGGACCTGCTGGAGCTGGTGCTGGTGGACGTGTCCGGCAAGGGCAGTCGGGCGGCGGCCCGGTCGACGCACCTGTCGGGGGCGTTCGCGATGCTGCTGGGCCGGGTGCCGCCGGAGGCGTTCCTGCCGGCGGCCAACGACCACCTGATGCGGATGGGCTGGGAGGACGACTTCGCCACGGCCGTCCACCTGGCGCTGCACCCGGCGACGGGCCGGTACCGCCTGTTCAACGCGGGGCATCCGCCGCCGGTGCGGTTCTGCCGGCGTTCGGGCTGGGTGCCGTCGGAGCACGGCGGTCCGGCGCTGGGGCTGGTGCCGGGAGCGCCGTACCCGGCGGTGTCGGGGCGGCTGGCGTACGGGGATTCGCTGCTGCTGTTCAGCGACGGCCTGGTGGAGGTGCCGGGCCGGGACCTGGACGAGGGGGTGGGCCGGCTGCTGGCGGCGGCCGAGCCGGAGGTACGCACCCACCGGCCGCAGCAGCAGCTGGTCCGGGGTGCGGCGGGGCGGCTGGTGGACGTGGTGGCGCAGGACTCCGCGGACGACCGGACGCTGGTGCTGGTGCGGCGGCTGAGGACGGCCGCGGACCATCGAAATGCGGTATGAAGATTTAGTGTCCTCTCCCGCCCGTAGTCCGATGCGTTGCGTGCGCCTGCTGCTCGGCTGCACCAGCGCCGCCGAGCTGCTCGGCACCGTCCTCGCCGAGGGCCCGAACTGGATCACCGGCGAGGGCTCCGCGCTGTACCTGCTGGACTCCGCCGGGATGCTCCGGCTGACCGCCTCGCACGGACTGCCGGACTGGGCGCACGAGCGCTACGGCCTGGTCGACCCGGCCGGCGAGCTGCCGGCCGCGATGGCGCTGAGGCTGCGCCGCCCGTACCTGCTCAGCCCGGAGCACACCAGCGTCGACTACCCGAACCGCAACGCCGGCATGGGCACCGGGATGGTCGCCGTGGTCTCCCTGCCGCTGGTGGTGGACGAGCGGCCGATCGGCGTGCTGGCGCTCGCCCTGGCGCACCGGGGCACCGTCCCGGGCCGCGACCTGGACGTGCTGGAGACGATCGCCGGGGCCTGCGCCCACCGGCTGCACCACCTGCTGGACCACGTGCTCGACCACACCGCCGATCGGCCCCGGGAGCGGGCCTCCGCCGCCCCGGACGCCGCCCCGGACACCGCCCCGAACGCAGCCCCAGCCGCCGCCCCAGCCGCAGCCCTGGCCCACCCGCTGCTGTCGCTCGCGGTGCGGGCCGCCGGGCACGGCGCCTTCGAGCGCGACCTGGTCACCGGGGAGAGCTACTGGGACGCCGCCGCCTTCGCGGTGGCCGGCCGGCCCGTCGCCCCGGACGGGGCCGCCCCGGAGCTGGAGCGACTCGTCCACCCCGAGGACCTGCCGGACGTGCAGGCCGCCCTGGCGGAGGCGCTGACGAGCGGCGGCCGCTACCGGATCGGCTACCGGGTGCTGCGCGGGGGCGGGAAGGTCGCGCGGGTCGAGGAGTCCGGCGAGGTGATGCTGGACGTGCACGGCCGCCCGGTGCGGATGGCCGGGCTGCTCGCCGACGTGGACCACCGCCGCCCCCGGGACGCCGAGCCGCCGCACGACCCGACCGGGGCCCGGACGGCGCTGCTGCTGTCGCTGACCCGGGCGCTGTCCCGGGCGGTGACCGTCCGGGACGTCACCACCGCCGTCACCGACGTCGCCCGTCCGGCCCTCGGCGCCGCCAGCATCGTGCTGGACCTGGTGGACGAGGGCCGGCTGCTGCCGGTCTCGCACACCGTGTACGGCGGGCCGCGGCGGGCCGAGCTGACCCGGCTGGCGGACCTCTCCGAGCAGGTGATGCAGCACTCGCTGGCCCGCTCGGCCCCGCTGTTCAGCGAGCCCGGCGCCGGGCCGGTGCGGGCGGACTCCCCGGCCGCCTGGGCGGTGCTGCCGCTGGTCGCCTCCGGCCGGCAGGTCGGCTCCTGCCTGATCACCTTCGCCGCCGAGCGCGCGTTCAGCCGCGCGGACCGCACCCTGTACTCGACCTTCGCCGGCATCCTCGCGCAGTCCCTGGAGCGGGCCCGGCTGTACGACACCCACCACCACCGGGCCGGCGAGCTGCAGCGCGCGATGCTCCCGCGCACCCTGCCCCGGCTGCCGGGGATCGCCAGCGCCGCCCGCTACCTGCCGAGCACCGAGGGCATGCAGATCGGCGGCGACTGGTACGACCTGCTGAAGCTGCCGGACGGCCGGATCGGGCTGGTGATCGGCGACGTGCAGGGCCACAACGCCGAGGCGACCGCGGTGATGGGCCAGTTGCGCAGCGGCCTGCGGGCGTACGCCACGGACGGGCACGACCCGGCGGCGACGCTGGCCCGGACCAGCCGGCTGCTGGCCGAGCTGGACACCGAGCTGTTCGCGACCTGCCTCTACCTGACCCTGGACCCGGCCGACGGCCGCCTGACCGCGGCCCGGGCCGGGCACCCGGCACCGGTGCGGATCGCCGCCGACGGCACGGCCGTCGAGCTGGAGCTGCCGGGCGGGCCGCCGCTGGGCGTGGACCCGGGGCAGCCGTACCCGCTGACCACCGACCGGCTGGCGGGCGGCGAGACGCTGCTGGCCTACACCGACGGGCTGGTGGAGGACCGCGAGGAGGACTACGACGAGTCGGTGCACCGGATGATCGGCGGGCTGGAGCTGTGGGCCCGGCAGACCGGCCCGGAGCTGGTCGGCCCGGCGGCCGCGCTGGAGCGGCTGGCCGACCTGCTGACCCTGAACGTGACGGAGCGGCGCTCCCGGCCGGACGACGTGGCGCTGCTGCTCCTGCACCGGATGGCGTCCGGCGCCTGACGCCGCACTCCCGCACCGCAGTACTCCCGCACCGCGACGCTCCTGCACCGGATGCGACCCCTTCGGCAACACCGTGCACACGAGTCCCCCACATCCCCGGACGTCAATCGGCCATCACGCGTCCCGTCGAGCGGGTCGAAGGCCCTGGATGAACGATCGGACGGCTCGTCAGCGGCCCGGGATCGGGGTCGAACGACGCCGGGACGGCGGCGTATTGACTCGATATTGACGAGATCAAGTCACATGGCGAGATCCGTTCACACCTTCGTAGGATCATCGCCCTAGAATTCGCGGCGTGACGATGACTCAGTGGTGCGCAACGGCTACCGGCGTGCTCGCCGTCCTCGCCCTCGTGGCCGCCGCGCGGTACCGCGCCGTGTCCGTCACCCAGCGCGGCCGGGTCGACCGGCTGGAGGGCGAACTCGCCCGGCTCCAGGAGCAGCTGACCAGCGAACTCTCCCGCCGGGGCGCCGACCTGGCCGCCGTCCAGCAGGAGCAGGAGCTCACCGCCTCCAGCCAGCGGGCCTTCCTCAGCGTCGCCCGCCGGATCCTCGTCATGGCCCACGACCAGCAGGCGCTGCTCGACGAGATGGAGCGCACCCACGACGACCCGGCGCTGCTGGAGGGCCTGCTCAAGGCCGACCACGCCGCCGCCCAACAGGCCCGGCTGGCCCAGACCCTGGCCGTGCTGTGCGGCGCCCGGGCCGGGCGGCACTGGCCGGAGCCGGTCTCGCTGGAGGACGTGGTGCGCGGCGCCCAGTCGCGGATCCTGCCGTTCCAGCGGGTGGTCGTGCGCAGCCGGATCGAGACCGCGGTGGTCGGCGCCGCCGCCGAGGCGCTGATCCACGCCGTCGCCGAACTGCTGGACAACGCGACCCGCTACTCCCCGCCCAGCACCCAGGTGTTCGTCACGCTGATGCCGGTGCACAACGGCGCGGTCATCGAGATCGACGACGGCGGCGTCGGCATGCCGGAACAGGCCGTCGCCAAGGCCGCCGCCGCCCTCGCCGGGGGCAGCAGCCTGGAGGTCTCCCGGCTCGGCGAGGTACCGCAGTTGGGGCTGGCCGCCGTCGGCCGGCTCGCCGAGAGCTACGGCTTCCGGGTCACCCTCAGCTCGGCGCCCTCACCGTACGGCGGGGTGCGCGTCGTCGTCCTGCTGCCGAACGCCCTGCTCACCGAGCCGCTGCCGCCCACCGTCCCCGGACTCGGGCCGGACGACCGGGCGTTCACCCCCGACCCGCGACCGGCCGCCGGCTACGACTACGACTACGACCACCCCGGCGCCGGCCACCCGCTGGTGGAGACCCCGCCCACCGGCCGGCCCGCCACGGCCGACGACGCCCCGCCGCCGCTGCCCCGTCGGAGCCACCGGCGCGACCGCGCGAACCGCCCCGCCCAGCACGCGGCTCCCCCGCCGCCCGAGCCGCCGTACCGCTCGGCCCGGGACGCCCAGGCGTTCATGGCGATGTTCCAGGCCGGTACCGCCAGCGGCCGGTCGGCCGCCCGGACCCGGGCCCAGGGCCCGCCCGGCCTCCACTGAACCGTCCCGTCCCGCGAACCGCCCCGTGAACCGTCCCGCCCCGCCTCCCCCGGCTTCCCCCGTCCTCCCCGACTTCCCCCCGACGTCCCCAGCGCCCCGGAGAGTTCCATGACCACCACCCCCGATCTCGGCTGGCTGCTCGCCGACATCATCGCCGTCCCCCAGGTCCAGCACGCCGTCGTCGTCTCCAACGACGGCCTGGAGATCGGCCGCAGCACCGACATCCCCCGTGAGGACGCCGAACGGCTCGCCGCCGCCTGCTCCGGACTGCAGTCGCTGGCCCGCGGCGTCGCGACCGGCTTCGGCGGTCCCGGCAGCGCCACCCGCCAGATCATCATCGAGTACGGCGGCGGCTACCTGTTCATCGTCGCCGCCGGGGCCGGCGCCCACCTGGCCGTGGTGACCAGCGAGGCGGTCGACGCCGGGATGGTCGCGTACCAGATGCAGGTCCTGGTCGAGCGGATCGGCACCCACCTCACCAGCCCGCCGCGGGTCGACCACGCGGCGGGGGGCCTCCGGTGAACGGGCCGGTCCGGCCCTACGTCATCACCGGCGGGCGCAGCCGCCCCACCCGCGCCGACCTGGCCATCGAGAGCCTGGTCAGCGCCCTGCCCGGACCATTAGGACTGGCCGACCCCCCGGCACTGCCCGAGCACGTCCTGCTCAACCGGGAGCACCGGCGCATCCTCGGGCTCTGCCACAGCCTGCTGTCCGTCGCCGAGGTGGCGGCCCACCTGGGGCTGCCGCTCGGCGTCGTCAAGGTGCTCGTCGGCGACCTCTGGGACCTCGGCGCCGTGCAGGTGCTCCCGCCCGTCCCGCAGGCCGAACGCCTGCCCGCAACCCTCCTGGAAGAGGTGCTCGTTGGCCTCCGCCAACTCCGCTGAAGCCCCCGCCGGCACCCCGGCCGGGCCGCAGTACCTGCCGTCCTCGGTGCAGGGCGCGGTGAAGATCCTGGTCACCGGCCCGTTCGGGGTCGGCAAGACCACCCTGGTCGGCTCGCTCAGCGAGATCACCCCGCTGCGCACCGAGGAGACCATGACCGCCGCCAGCAGCGGCGTGGACGACCTCACCGGGCACAACGGCAAGACCACCACCACGGTCGCGCTGGACTTCGGCCGGATCACGCTCAACTCCCGGCTCGCGCTGTACCTGTTCGGCACCCCCGGACAGCAGCGGTTCTGGCCGCTGTGGGACGACCTGTCGCGGGGCGCGCTCGGCGCCATCGCGATGGTCGACCTGCGCCGGCCGGACGAGAGCTTCGACGTGCTCGGCCGGCTGGAGGAGCAGCGCATCCCCTTCGCGGTGGCGGTCAACACCTTCCCGGACACGCCGAGTTACCCGGAGGAGGAGCTGCGCTCCGCGCTGGACCTGCTGCCGGAGGTGCCGATCCTGTACTGCGACGCCCGGGACCGGCGGCAGTCCTACGACCTGCTGATCGACTTCGTCGACCACCTGCACCGCAGCTCGCTGCTGGAGCTCCAGCCGTGACCGCCCCCGAACCCCCGCGGGCCTCCGGCTGCCCGGTCGCGCACGGCACCGGGGCCCCGTACGGCGCCGGCAGCCCGTACGGCACCCCGCCCGGCGCCCCGTACGGCGGCGGAATGCCCGGCGGCGGGCTGCCGGTCGGCGTCCCGCTCACCCCGCTGTACGGCCAGGCCGTCGCCGACGACCCGCACGGCCTGTACGCCCGGCTGCGTGCCCGCTACGGCCCGGTCGCGCCGATCGAGCTGGAGCCCGGGGTCGAGGCCTGGCTCGTCCTCGGCTACGGCGAACTGCTCGAACTCACCCGCAACGAGGCGCTGTTCTCCAAGGACTCGCGGCACTGGCGGGTCGCCGCCGAGGGCCGGCTGGCCCCCGACTCGCGGCTCCTGCCGATGACCGCCTGGCGGCCCACCCTGCTCAACCTGGACGGCGCCGAGCACCAGCGGCTGCGCGCCGCCGTCTCGGACACCCTGGCCCAGATCGACCACCGGCAGCTGCGCGAGACCACCGAGGCCGCCGCCAACGGCCTGATCGACAGCTGGGGCCCGGACGGCACCGCCGACCTGATCGGCCAGTACGCCCGCGCGCTGCCGCTGCTGGTCTCCACCCAGCTGATCGGCCTGTCCCCCGCCACCGGGCCCCGGATGATCGAGCTGATCAGCCACTTCGTCGACAGCGGGCTCGAATCGGTGCGCGCCGCCGGGGAGTTCCAGACCATCCTGACCGAACTGGTCCGGCAGCGCCGCGCCGCCCCCGATGCCGACCTCACCTCCTGGCTGCTCGCCCACCCGGCCGCGCTGACCGACGAGGAGGCGGCCCACCACCTGGTGGTGATGATGGTCGCGGGCAACGAGACCTGCATCAACTGGATCGGCAACACCCTGCGGCTGCTGCTCACCGACCGCCGCTTCCGGGCCACCCTGACCGGCGGACGGCTGACCGTCTCCGACGCGCTGGAGGAGGTGCTCTGGCGCGACCCGCCGACCCAGAACTTCCCGGGCCGCTGGGCCACCGGCGACACCGTGCTCGGCGGCCAGTACATCAACGCCGGCGACATGCTGGTGCTCGGCCTGGCCGCGGCCAACGCCGACCCGGCCGCCCAAGGCGCCTCCTCGGCCGCCCAGGGCTCGCTCGGCGGCAACCGGGCCCACCTCGCCTGGGGCGCGGGCCGGCACGTCTGCCCGGCCCAGCACCCGGCCCGGATCATCGTCGAGACCGCGATCGAGACCCTGCTGCACCGCCTTCCGGACCTCCAACTGGCCGTGCCGTCGGGCGAGTTGACCTGGCGGCCGTCCCCGTGGTCGCGGGCCCTGGTCGCCCTTCCGGTGCTGTACAGCGCCTTCACCCCGCCCCGCCCGCCAGCCCCCGAGAGGCCCGCATGGACACCGCCGACGACTCCCGCGGCCCCTGCCCCGAGCCCGTCCGGCCCGACCCCGGCCGGCCCGAGCCCGTCCGGCTCGACCCCTTCGGGCGCGACCAGCACGGGGAGAACGCCCGGCTCCGGGCAGCCGGCCCGGCCGTCCTGGTGGAGCTCCCTGGCGGGGTGGTGGTCTGGGCGGTAACCCACCACGACACCCTCCAGGCGCTGCTCGCCGACCCCCGGGTCGGCAAGAACCCCCAGCTGTGGACCACCTTCCGGGAGGGCCGGCTGCCGTACGGCTGGCCGCTGCTCAACTTCGTCGTGGTGCCCGGCATGATCACCGCCGACGGCGAGGACCACAAACGGCTGCGCGGCCTGGTCAGCCAGGCCTTCACCCCGCGCCGGATAGCCGCCCTGGCCCCCGCGATCGAGGCCCGGACCGTCGCCCTGCTGGACGAAGTCGCCGGGCTGGAGGGCGAGTTCGACCTGCGCGAGCACTTCGCCTACCCGCTGCCGATGCAGGTGATCGGCGAACTGCTCGGCCTCGCGGCGGAGCAGCAGCACGAGCTGCACGAGCTCTCCGACACCCTGGTCTCCAGCTCCGCCACCCCCGAGGCGGCCCTCGCCGCCCAGCGGGACCTCAACGCGCTGCTGGCCTCGGTGGTCGCCGTCAAGC
>NZ_JBHVUS010000059.1:9996-32931 GCF_042884005.1 Kitasatospora sp. NPDC058162 | reverse complement strand
AACTCGGCGACCCACGAACGGCCGTGGACATGTTCGAAGCCGAGCTCCAGATCCTGCCGTCGATCTACCGCAACGACCAGGGCGTGTACCTCTCCCGGCTGGCCCGGGCCTACGCGGTGTCCGGCGAACCGGAGCAGGCCGCCGCGGCAGCCGACCGGGCACTGTCGATCGCCATCGACACCGAGTCCGCCCGGGCCATGTCCGAACTGTCCGCAGCAGGCAAAGCCCTTCAACAATGGAGAGCCGTACCCGAAGTAGCCACGTTCACCGGCCGTTTGACGCTGATGAGCGGCGGATCCCCTCTCGACCGCTGATGGCCTGATGAGAGAGGCTGGGCCCATGGACGCACTGATCACGGCCGCCACCACCGCAGACGAACGCCGACGCGGAGCCAAGATCGCCGTACTGCCGGTCGGCAGCTTCGAGCAGCACGGCGATCACCTGCCCCTGACCACCGACACCGTCGTCGCCAGTCTGATCGCCCAGCGGATCGCCACCGACTACGACCTGTTCCTTCTGCCGCCCATCACACTCTCCTGCTCCCACGAACACGCCCACACGCCGGGGACGGTCAGCATCAGCGCCGCCACCCTCTATGCCGTGATCAACGACATCTGGAAGTCGCTCCAGGCTTCCGGCGTCCCGGGCCTGCTCATCGTGAACGGCCACGGCGGCAACTACGTGCTCTCCAACGTCGTCCAGGAGGCCAACACCACCGGCCCACGCGTCGCCCTGTTCCCCGTCCGCGAGGACTGGCACCAGGCCCGCGAGGACGCATCTCTGGAGAGCAGCGGCGCCGAGGACATGCACGGGGGAGAGCTGGAGGTCTCGCTCCTCCGCCACGGCGCCCCGCACCTCGTACGGGACGGGATCGAGGGCGACGACCACGCCGCCCCCGACCGGCCCCACCTGCTCACCCTGGGCATGGCCGGCTACACGACGAACGGCATCATCGGCACCCCGTCGCTCGGCACTGCCACAAAGGGAAAGGCCATACTCGACAGTCTTTCGAAGTCGGCCGCCGCGCACCTGGCAATCCTCGGCGGGCGCTGAGGCCGAGCAGATCCCTATCCAAGGCGGGGACCCGGACCGATCCCTGAGGTGCAACCCCTAAGGGCGTAGACACGCTCACCGGCGGGCATCGCACCTTCGTAGTGCAACGCCATCAGCCGTGAGAAGGTACCAAGCATGAGTGCAGTAAAGTTCATCCTCAATGTCATCTGGTTGGTTTTCTGCGGCATTTGGATGGCTCTTGCCTACGTGCTCGCCGGAATTATCTGCTGCCTGCTCGTGATTACCATCCCATTTGGCATTGCCTCGTTCCGGATCGCCGGCTTCATACTGTGGCCGTTCGGGCGGACCACCGTCGAGCGGCGGGACGCCGGCGCCGCGTCCTGCGTCGGCAACGTCATCTGGTTCGTCTTCGCCGGGTGGTGGCTGGCGATCGGGCACCTGATCACCAGCATCCCGCTGTTCCTGTCGATCATCGGGATCCCCTTCGGGTGGGCCAACCTGAAGATGATCCCGATCTCGCTGATGCCGCTCGGCCGCGAGATCGTCTCCACCGACCAGGAGTGGGGCGCGCGGTACTAAGCCTCCACCAACACTGATGGCCGACGAGGGCGAAAGTCCTCGTCGGCCATCAGTGTTTGCGCTGGTCAGGCCCGCGTCAGCGTCAGGCGGAAGCGGAGCGGCGAAAGTGCACCGTGCTGAGCGTCCGGACGCGATCCCGTTTGGAATCGCCCCGGCCACCGCCGTCGCCTACATCCGCGCCGCACGCTCACGCAATTCCTGCGGTACTTCTTCGGGGCGGCCATGGCCTCGGGTCCTCTCGTGAGACCCATCTGACCCGCTGTCACCATCCTCCGCTTCCCAGGGGAACCTCAATCCGTCCCTCTCCCGCCAGCAGGCGTGCCGTCATCAGGCCGACCACCTGGGACTCGGAGGGCCGAAGGTAGAAGTGGTCGCCCTCGAACACGCAGACTTCCGCACCTGCGGTCGTCCGTCTGCCCCACGAGGTCAGGCTCTGCGGGGGGCAGGATGGATCGCGGTCGCCGCCGCAAGCCGTGATGGGAACACTGATGGCGGCGTCCGCCTCCATACGGTAGGCGGCGAGGAGGCGGTAGTCGGCGCAGACCGGCGGCAGCAGCAGTTCCCGCAGTTCGGGCTCGTCGAAGACCGCGGCGTCCTCCGGGTCCAGCTGGCGGACCGACGCGAGCACCGTCTCCTCGTCCGGTGGCGGGACCAGGTCGGGAAGCCGGCCCGCCGCCGGGGCGCTCCAACCCGAGGCGAAGAGCCGTACGGGGAGGATGCCCGTGCGGTCCTCGAGTCGGCGCGCCACCTCGAAGGCGATGGCGGAACCCATGCTGTGGCCGAACAGGGCCAGCGGGGTGTCGTCGTAGGGCTTGAGGGCGTCCGTGATCCGGTCCGCCATCTCGTCCATCGTCGTGACACAGGGTTCGGCCAGCCGGGTACGCCGGCCCGGGTACTGGACGGCGAGCATTTCCAGCTCCGGGGGCACGCGGGCGGCCCAGCCGTGGAACAGGCTGGTGGTTCCGCCCGCGTGGGGGAAGCACACCAGGCGCACCGCGGGGCGGTGCGCGGCGTACCGGTGGAACCAGGGACTGTCTGGTGCGGTGCTCAAGCTCAGGCCCTCAGGACCTGGCGGACGATGTCGACGGCGCGGTCGACGTCCCGCGCCGTCACTCCCGAGTGGGTCACCGCCCGTACCCTCCCGTGACCGAGTTCCCCGACGGCCAGACCGGCGTCCCGGGCGGCCTCGACGAAGGTACTCCAGGTGAAGCGCGGCTCGGTGACGCGGAACATCACGATGTTCGTCTGTACGGCTTCCGGAGCCGCCTCGATGCCGTCGACCTCGGCGAGGCCTTCGGCGAGCCGGAGCGCGTTGGCATGGTCCTCCGCGAGGCGGTCGGCGTTCTCGATGGCGACGATGCCTGCGGCCGCGATCAGGCCGGCCTGTCGCATGCCGCCGCCGAGCATCTTGCGGATGCGGCGCACTTCGGTGATGAAGTCCTCGTCGCCCGCGACGACCGAACCGATGGGGGCGGAGAGCCCCTTCGAGAGGCAGAACTGGACGGAGTCGGCGTACTGCGCGATCTCCGCCGCCGCGACCCCGGAGCCTACCGCGGCGTTGAAGATCCGGGCACCGTCCAGGTGGACCCGTACCCCGCGTTCGTCGGCGAACCGGCGCACGTCCCGCAGGTACTCCTGGGGGAGGATGACGCCGCCGCAACGGTTCTGGGTGTTCTCCAGGCAGATCAGCGCGGGCAGCGCGAACTGCGGGTCCGTCGTGTCGTCGGGGAAGCCCTTGGCAAGGTCGGAGATCAGGAGCCGACCGTCCGGCTGGGTCGGGACCGGGTCGTAGACGACGCCGCCACAGACCGAGGCACCGCCCGCCTCGTAGATGTAGATGTCGCTCTCCGTGCCCACCAGTGCCTTGGCGCCGCGGGGCGCCTGAGCCATGATCGCCGCCAGATTGGCCATGGTGCCGCTGGGCGTCAGGCAGGCAGCCTGCTTGCCGAGGGTCCCGGCGGCGAGCTCTTCGAGGGCCCGGACGGTGGGGTCCTCGCCGTAGACGTCGTCGCCCAGCGGGGCGTCGGCCATGGCCTTCATCATGGCGGGCGTGGGCAAGGTGAAGGTGTCGCTGCGCATTTCGATCATGGTGCGGTAACTCCCGTGGAGTCGGTGTCGGACGGGTCCTCGATCCGGATCCTGATCAGGCTCTCGGCCTGCGCCAGGCTCTGCTCGACCTCGGCGGGCGTGCCGCCGTACGCGATGAGATGGCCGAGGCGGTGGTAGGCGTTGGCCGGGGGCCGGACGGGGGCGCCCGGCGCGGCGGTGACGGTGACGCGTTCGACGCCCGGCACGGCGGCCGCCTCGTCCGTGCCGTCGACGCCCGCGAGGGCGCCTTCCCTGTCCGCGAGCAGGAAGCGGATGCCGGCGTGGCCGGCCCGTTCGGGTGCGAGGTTCGGCGGGAGCCCGGCGGCCACCCGGAGCTGCTGTTCGAGCAGGTCGACTCCGGTGGCCAGCCTGATGAGTTCGGGGATCATGCCACCGGCGGGGCGCGGGTTGATCTCCATGATCGCCGCCCGGTCCCCGGCAAGGCGTACCTCAGTGTGCGTCGCGCCGCTGACCATGCCGGCCGCGGCCACGGCGCGTCGGGCGGCGTCCTCGACGGTCCGAGCTTCCTCGGCGCTGAGCGGTGCGGGGAAGAGGTGGGCGCACTCGACGAAGTAGGGGGTGCCGGTCACCGTCTTCTGGGTGATGCCGACGCAGGTGGTGCCCCCGGGTCCACCGAAGAGTTCGACGCTGTACTCGGGTCCCTGGACGTACTCCTCGACGAGGACGCTGCGGGCGGTCGGCATGTCGCGTACGTTCGTCCGGACGCCGAGGATCCGCCCGGCCTGTTCCAGGGCCTGCTCAGCGCTGTGGCACAACAGCACGCCGTTCGATCCGGAGTCGTCCACGGGCTTGACCACGCACGGCAGTCCCACGGCGGCCACGGCGTCGGCCATCTGGTCGGCGGTCACCGGCTCGTGCAGGACGGCGAAGCGGGGCTGAGGAACGTCCGCCTCTGCCAGGCGGGTTCTCAGCTCGGCCTTGTGCCGGCACACGGCGGCCGCCTCGACCGGGTTGCCGGGCAGGTCGAGCAGCCGGGCGAGCTCGGCCACGGCGGGTACGTAGAAGTCGCTGGTGGTGGTCACGGCGGCGATCTCGTCGCGGCGGAAGCGTTCCGTCATGACGGTGCGCAGCTGGTCGGAATCGTTGGTGTCGCAGACGACGACCTCGCAGCCGGTCTCCGCGAGGCCCACGTACCGTTCGGGCCTGCTGGTGAGCAGGACTGGACTCAGGCCCAGGTCCTTGGCCTGCTGGAGGGCGATCATGCCGGTGCCCGTGGTGTTGGACTCGACGAACAGCATGCGGGGAACGACGTCGGTGGTGCTCTTGTTGACCGCGCGGGACCAGGTCCGTACGACCGTGCCGTAGTCCACGGACTCGGGTGTGGTGGCGAGCGGCAGCTCCCGCACGGAGTGTTCCTGCCAGTGTTCGTCGCTGTAGACGGTGTCGGTGTAGCGGTCGCCTCGGTCGGGGAAGAGGCCGACGATCCGCGTTCCGGGCTCGGCGCGGCGGGCGAGGTCGGTCAGGACGCGGTAGACGGATCCGGAGGTATTGCCGCCGAAGATCTGCTGCTCCGCCGCGAGGGCGCGGGTCGCGGCGAACGCCTCGTGGTCGTTGAGCCAGTGCACCTCGTCGATGACCCCGTGGTCCAGGTTCCTCGGTACGAGACTGTTGCCCAGGCCGCTCTGGAGCCGGCGCGGCTCGTCGGGCTGGGCGAACAGTGCGCTGCCGACGCAGTCCACGCCGACCGTGAACAGGTGCGGGAGCCGTTCGCGCAGGGCCCGGGTGGAGCCGCAGAGCGAGCCGCCGCTGCCCACCGATCCGACGAGGATGTCGATGTGGCCGACGTCGGCGAGGAGTTCAGAGGCAAGGGCACGGTAGGCGGCCGGGTTGTCGGGGTTGCTGTACTGCTGGGGCCAGAAGGCGCCCGGCAGGTTCACCATCAGCTCCTCCAGGCGTTGCAGCCGGGCTCCCTGCCAGCCCTGGTCGGACATCGCCTCGACGATGTGCACCTGGCAGCCCAGCGCTTGGAGCTTGCCGAGCGTGATGCTGTCGATGCGGGGGTCGGTGACGATGTGCACCGGGTGCCCGAGGGAGGCGCCCACCAGGGCGACGCCCAGGGCCATGGTCCCCGAGGAACTCTCGACGATCGGGGCGCCCCCGGTGAGCGCTCCGGTGCGCCGGGCCTCCAGGATGATGTTCCTGGCGACCCGGTCCTTCATGCCGAAGAGGTTCTGCAGTTCGAGTTTGGCGTAGACCTCGACGCCGGGGGGCGTCTCCATGCGCAGTCTGACGACCGGGGTGTGGCCGATCGCGTCGTGGACGCTGTCGAAGAGCATCGTCGTCATCCTTGTGGGGGGGTCGGCGGACCGCGAGGTCACGGTGTGGTGGCGGGCAGCGAGCGGTGGACCGAGACGCTGCCGTTCCACGGGGCGCACGACGCTCGCACGTGTGCGATCTTGCTGTCGCGTTCGGTGTCGTCGCCGGCGAGCAGGATGCCGAGCATCGTGCCGCTGTGGGCGAGGACGAGCCCGAAACCCTCGATCTCGGCGCAGAGGCGTCGCATGTCCTCGAGGTGACCGCGTCTGCGCAGCCGTCCGTTCATCTCGGCGCTCCAGGTGGCGACCCGGCCGACGGTGCGGAGGTCGCCGCCGCGGATCGCCTCGGCGAGTACGGCGAGCTGCTCGCCGTACCCCTCCTTGTCGGCGGGGCTGAACGGCTTGGGTATGCGGTTGAACCCGATGGTGTCGATCTCGCCGCCCTCGTCGTGGGCGACGACGGTCAGTTCCGGCAGCCGGCCGAGGCGTTCGCGGAGCCGTACGGCCCGGTGGTAGAACGCCACGACGCCCTCGTACATGACGCCGTCGGACGGTTCCACGCCCCTGAGGAAGGACTCGATGGCCTCCTCGTCGAAGTGGATGCCGAAGGCGTCCCCGATGGCACGGGCGGTCGCCACCAGGTCCGCGGAGGAGCTGGCGAAGCCCTTCCCCTCCGGGAGGTCGCTGGTGAGCTCCAGCTCGCCGCCGCCGGGAAGACCGCAGGTGTCCATGACGATCCGGGCCAGGCGCTGGGCCTTCACCTTGTGCGGCGGTGAGACCGTGATCCGGGGGCCGGAGGACCTGGGCCGGAACACGGCCGTGGTCCATCGGTCGACCGGGAAGGTGACGAGGAAGTCCAGGTCGGTGTCGGGCAGGACTCCCTGGAGCAGCTCACCGAAGGTACCGAAGGCGCGGCCGGAGCCGACGATCAGACCGCCGCTCTCCGGGCCGGTAGCGGCCAGTACTCTCTCCATCTCAGAAACAGCCCCCCGTGGTGCGCGTGGCGCACACGTGTCATCCGATACCGAGTTCGCGATTCGCCTGGGCGAGAGCGCCCGCAGTCGTCTCGCGGCGGGTCCTGCATTCACCGACCAGACGCGCCCGTTCGGTCGCGTGGTCGGTCAGGAGTACGGCGACCGCGTCGGGGTGCACCGATCCGCTCGTCCGCTTCTCCAGGCTCCGGCCGACGTCGAAAGACTCGGCCAGGATGCGTTCGGGGTCCTCGAGCCGATGGCCCAGTTCTGCGGCGGCGATCCGCAGGAGGTCTGCGTCGGTGTCCCGTGGCGCGCGCCCGGCCTCCAGGGCCGCCGTGATGTAGCGGCCGGCGAGGACCTGCGCCTGTCGCCAGGGCACGTTCTCGTCGAGGGTGAGGCGGTTGGCGAGCGAGAAGCCGCCCAGGTACTCGCGCTCGCACGCGGCCCGCATCCGGTCCTCGCGGAAGGTGAGGTGCTGGACGACGGCGGTGAACAGCCGTAGCAGGGAGCGGGAGTGGTCGAAGGCCGCGTACAGCGGGGCACCGGCCTCCTTGGAGACCTCCACCAGATTGGTGTACGGCGTGTTGCGCTGTCCGAGGAGTACGTCGACGTGGCAGCCGTTGAGGTGGGCCGTGCGGCCCCTGATCCGCTCCAGGACGGGGAAGTTCTTCTTCTGGGGCATCGCCGAGGAGATGCCGGACAGCTCATCGGGCAGGTCGATGAAGCCGTATTCGCTGCTGCCCCAGGTCATGAGATCCGTGACGAACCGGCTGGCGACCGTCCCGAAGAGGGAGAGTTCGGCGGTGATCTCGGCGGTCCAGTTCCGGGCGGCGACACCGGTCAGCGCGTGCGGCTGCGCGGTGCGGAAGCCGAGCAGCCGCGCCATCCGCTCCCTGTCCCACGGCAGGTCCTGGCCCACCATGGCGCCGGAGCCCAGGGGGCAGTTGTCGATGCCGTCGTACGTGGCGAGCAGCCGGCGCACGGTGTGCAGGACCTCTCCCGCGACAGCCGCCAGATAGAACCCGGGGGTCATGATCTGGGCGGCCTGGAAGTGGGTGTGTCCCGGCATCGGCGCGTGCCGGAGGCCGCCGGCGGGCGCGAGGACAGCGTCGCAGAAGTCGAGCAGCTGCTCGGCGGTTCCGATCAGGCTGTCCCGGCTGAAGGCGAGCTGGGCGCAGGACTGCAGGTCGTTGCGGCTGCGGTCGACGTGCCAGGCCGGCAGCGGCGCGTCGAGGCCGGCCTCCACGTGGCGTTCGATGGCGAAGGCGATGTCCGACATGTTGGCGTCCGGGTCGGCGACGATGCCCTTCTCCGCCGTGTCGAGGAGGCGGCCGACGGTACGCGCCTGCTCCGCGCTCAGCAGATCCATCCGAACGTACTCAAGCGCGAGCACCTTCTCGATCGCCACGTACCACGGGGCGAGGTGACGCGCCTCGCGGGCGAACTGTGGTTCGAGCACCTCCTCGTGGAGGAGGAGGCTCGGTCCGCTCGCGATGCGTCCGGTGAGGGCGGCCGGGGCCGCCCGGTGCTGGTCCGGGCGGCCTTGGCTCATGTGCGCTCCCTCTTCGGCGCCGGTCTGCCTGCTCACAGGTAGGCGTTGAGGGGGTTGAACGAGTCGCCGTGCACCTGGACGCACTTGTGGTCCCGGATGTTGAGGTTCGATCCGTCGAAGGCGTCGTGCGTGTTGCGCTGCGGGTAGACCCAGGTGTCGCCCAGGGTGTAGCGGGCGTTGAGGGCGAGACGCATCTTGGCGTCCGGGAGCGAGGCTCGCGAGCGGTGCATGCAGCGCTCGGTGAAGATGATGTACTCGCCGGCCTTCATCGGGGTGGTCCGCGTGGCGCCCGGCGCCAGCTCGAAGGGCTCGGTGACGACGGCGAGCAGCGAGTCGAGGTGCTTGTCGAGCACGCCGAACAGCTCATCCACGGAGTGGGCGTCGGTGTCGACACCCTCGAAGACCCGGCGGGTGTCGATGTCCAGGAGGAGGCTGTTGTTGGCCGCCCGCTGAAGCAGTTCCTCGCGGGTCCTGACCCGGTTGCGGGGGTCGACGTAGGCGCCGGACTCGGGGAGCTTGACCATGCGCTTGGGGTAGGCGGTCTGCTGGGAGCCGGTGACGAACTCCATGACGCCGTCGTCCTCGGAGACGTCCGTCAGCGCCATCCACATCGTCCAGTCCCACTGGCCGGCGGGGTTGAACGGGTAGAGGGCCGGGCGGTGTCCGCCGACCTCCTCGCCGTCGAAGTACCCGTACTCCTGGTGCCAGTCGATGGCGCCGTCTCCGGGGAACTTCTCGAAGAGCTTGCTGCGCCACAGCACGAGCGAGTCGGCCCCGGTGACCTGGGCGACCGTCTTGGTGAGCTCGGGGGCGGTCAGGATCTCTCGTACGGATTCGTTGACGAGGTGCCAGTCGCGCAGCGAATACCGGCCGTACATCGGGTGGACGGGCTGATCATCGAGCACGCTGCCGAAGAATTCGGCGAGCCGGTCGATCGTCTCCCTGGGAGCGAAGCTGGGAAAGGGGCCAGCAAATCCATTGGCGGTTATGTCGTTCGACACAGGCTGTGTTCCTTCCATGGGATTCGTCATTTCCTTTCATTGTCCTTCGTGACGCCCGACGCCTGAATTCTCCGGAACAGTTCCTGGACTTCGTCGTCATCCATCTCGCTGATTCTGGCCGCGAGTTCACTCTCGATCCCGGCCGCCATGTCCCGGAGCACCGGGGACGCGAATACGGTCGCGAGCGGGAACTCGATCCCGAACCGGCGGCGGACCTGGTCGGCGAGCCGGGTCGCAAGCAGGGAATGCCCGCCGAGGTCGAAGAAACCGTCCGAGGTGGCGATGGACGGGAGCTCGAGGAGGGAGCACCAGATCTCTGCCAGTGCCTCCTCCGCAGGGCCGGCCGGCGGGGCCTGTGCCGCACCTGGCCGAGCGGCGAAAGTGCCGGGATCAGGCAGCTTGGCCCGGTCGACCTTGCCGTGCGCGGTGAGCGGGAAGCTGTCGAGCACCACCAGGAACGAGGGGACCATGTAGTCGGGCAGCCGGTCTGCGAGATGGCCGCGCAGCCGGTCCGGCCCGGGGGCGTCGCCCGGGTCGAGCGGGGTGACGTAGGCAACGAGCCGCGCCAGATCGCCCGAGGACCGGTGGACCGTCACCACGGCCTCGCTGACCAGGGGATGCGCGGTGAGCGCGGCCTCGATCTCGCCGAGCTCGACCCGCATGCCGCGGATCTTCACCTGGTGGTCGTTGCGCCCGGCGAACTTCAGGGAGCCGTCCGGGCGCCGGTATCCCTGGTCGCCCGTGCGGTACATGCGCTCGCCGGGGTGGAACGGGTCGGGGACGAAGGCCGCCGCGGTGCGCGCCGGGTCCTTCAGATAGCCGCGGGCCAGACCCACACCCGCAATGTACAGCTCGCCGACGACGCCGACCGGCACCTGGGCGAAGTCCTCGTCGAGGACGTACACCCGGTTGTTGTCGAACGGGGTGCCGAGACTGACGGCGCCGCTGTCCTTCTCGTCGTCGGACCCGCAGGTGTGGATGGTCGAGTCGATGGACACCTCGGTGGCGCCCCAGGTGTTGTGCAGTCCGACGTCCATCAGGCTCTCGCGGAACCGGGCGACGGTCGCCGGGCCGAGGGCCTCCCCGCTGGACACGACGTTCCGCAGTGCGGAGAGTCCGTCCCGGTCCTGATCGGTGAGCCCGTCCAGGACCATCGTCAGCATGCTCGGTACGACCTGGAGCAGCACGCTGCGGTGGCGGACGGCGGCGTCGACGACGGCCCGCGGGTCGCGGTGTAGACCGGGGTCGAGCAGGGCGACCGTACCACCGTTGGCCAACGGCCAGAACAGTTCGAGAGCCGAGTCGTCAAAGGTCAGCGTCGTCTTGTGCAGGACGGTGTCACCCGGTCGCAGCCCGTGCCGGCGCTGCTGCCAGACCATCCGGTTGACCCAGCCGACGTGGGTGTTGGCGACACCCTTGGGAGTCCCGGTGGATCCGGAGGTGAAGTAGACCGAGGCGAGGCCAAGTCCGTGCACGGATGTGTCGGGTCCGGTTGCGGGTGACGCGCCGATGACGGGCCATTCGGTGTCCAGGGACAGCGCGACGACGCGTTCGGGCAGTTGGGCCGCGCGCCGGGACGTGGTGAGGCAGACCGCGGTGTCCGCGCCAGCGAGGATGGTGTCCAGACGGGCGTCGGGACTCTCCAGGTCGAGCGGAAGATAGGCGGCCCCAGCCTTGAGGATGCCGAGCAGTCCGACGACGAGTTCCGGCGAGCGGTCGACCAGCACACCGACGACGTCGTCCGGAGACACGCCCAGGCCGATGAGATGGTGCGCCAGCCTGTTGGCCCGGTCGTCGAGCTCCCGGTAGGTCAGGCGCTCGCCGTGTTGGACGACCGCGACTCGGTCGGGTGTCGCACGCGCCTGGTCTTCGAAAAGTCTGTGCAGCGGCCACTCTGCGGGGAACTCCCGGAATGTGTCATTCCATTCCAGCGTCCCCCCTGTCGACGCATGCACCGACCCCCCCGTTTCCCCCATGCATATACCTTTCTCGCATGCCCGCCTACAACCGGGCACAATGCCACCTGGATCGGGTGGCGTGGAGACAAGTGACGTACTGCAACGCACGGACAGGGTCTGCCTCCGTGCTCGCCAACACTGACACGGGAGCGATCAAAAGTCGAGGGGTTTTGGATCATGAACCCCTGCATGATCACGCTCTTGTGCGGGGCTTCCCGACAACGCTAACGTGGCCGCGCGGTGACAGCGACCACTCATATCGCGTCCTTTAAGCGGGGGGAACAGTGAACTCCGACAGGCGACCCCTGGGCTCTTCAAGGCAAGAACTACTTCGACTACTTCTGACCCGAAAGCCTCAGACCCCTGGCGAGGGCTCTCCAGAGCCGTCGCCCGCGTCCTCGACGGCGGAGAGTCCACATGGGAGAGACACGCCGGCGTCCGCCGCCCAGAGACGACTCTGGTTCCTCGACCAGTTCGGCGGACCGAATCCGGCCTACAACAGCCCGTTCCTGCTCACGCTGACGGGCCCGCTCGACGAACAGGCGCTGACCGGCGCCGTGAACGATCTCGTCGAGCGCCACGAGGTGCTCCGCACCGCTTTCGGCATCGAGGCCGACGAGGTCGTCCAGGTCGTCGCATCGGCGGCGACCGTGCCGCACACCGTGGTGGATCTGAGCCGACTCGACCCCGCGGACGCCGAGTCCCGGGCCCGTGAGGAGATCAGGCGCGCCGCACGTCTGCCCTTCGCCCTGGACACCGCCCCGCTGCTGCGCACGCATCTCCTCCGGCTTCCCGGAGACCTGCGGTACGTCCTGCTCAACGTGCATCACAGCGTCACCGACGGCTGGTCCGAGGGCATCCTCTTCTCGGAGCTTGAGCGGTACTACACCGCCCGCGCCGAGGGCTGGGCGCTTCAACTCCCCGCGCCCGCAAGGCAGTACGCGGACTACGCGCGCTGGGAGGCCGGCCATGACGCCGCGCAGGGCTTCGACCGGCAGGTGGCGTACTGGGCGGACCGGCTGACCGGCGCCACCGCGCCGCTGCGACTCCCCTACGACCGGACGCGCCCGGTCCGGCCGTCGACGGACGGCGACTCGGTCCATCTGGACCTGCCGGTCGACCTCCAGCGCCGACTGCTGACGACGACGGCCACCTACGGCCACTCGCCGTACACCGTCTTCGCCGCCGCTCTGTCCGTCGTCCTGAGCGACCACACCGAGCAGCCCGGCGGGCCCGTGGTGTTCGGTGCTCCGGTGGCCAACCGGGCGAGCCAGGAGTGGGAGTCGACGGTCGGCTTCTTCGTCAACTCGCTCGCCCTGCGCGTCAAGCCCGGCTCCGAGTCGACCCTGGCCGAACTGCTCGACCAGGTGCGCACGACGGTCGTGGAGGGCCTCGCGCACCAGGAGGTGCCATTCGACCGGGTGGTGGACGCGCTCGGAGTGGAGCGTGTGCCGGGCGTGAACCCGCTGTTCCAGGTGATGTGCACCGTCAACGAGGCGCCGAAGGCCCCCTCGTTCGGCGGCGTCGGGGTCACGCTCACGGAGTTGGAGACCGGGACGGCGAAGTTCGACCTGGAGCTCAAGACCCGCATCGGTGAGGACGGCGTCGAGTCGTGGCTGGAATACCCCACCGAGCTGTTCGACCGCCGTACGGTCGAGGCGCTCGCCGACCGGATACGCACGGTACTGACCGCCCTGGTGAACGAGCCCGGCCGGCGAATCGGCACCCTCGCCCTGCTGTCGGCGGACGAGCGCGCACGGCTCGCCCCGGCGGCTCCCGCCGCGTCCACCCCGGACCCGGCACCTGCCGAAGCTGGGGCCGAGAGCGCGCCGGAGGCTCTGCGGACCGCGACCGAGCGTGCCCTCGCCGACATCTGGTCGGATGTGCTCGGCCTTCCGGACATCACTCGTGACCAGGACTTCTTCCACAGCGGCGGCAACTCGCTCATGGCCACGAAGGTCATGATCCGAGTACGCCGCCTGTGGGACGTGTCTGTCACGGTACGGCTGCTCTTCGAAGCTCCCGTCCTCCGTGCCTTCGCGGAGGCGATCGACGACGCGGTCGGCGCACCCGCCGAGGACGCTCCGGCCGCCACCCCGGTCACCGGGACGGCCGCGACGGACTCGGCACCCCGGAGCCCCCTGGTGCCCCGGGACAGGCCCCTGCCGCTCTCGTTCGGCCAGGAGCGGCTGTGGTTCATCGACCAGCTGGAGCCGCCGAGCGCCGCGTACCACATCCCCTACCTCTGCGAGGTGCGCGGGACGCTCGACGTGGACGCCCTGGAACGTGCCGCGAACCGGGTGGTCGCGCGCCACGAGGTGCTGCGGACGAGGGTCGCCGTCGTGGATGGGGCGCCCGCCCAGCTGCCCGTCGAGGACTTCCGGCTGCCGGTCCCCGTGGTCGACCTGTCCGGGGAGAGTCTCGACACGGCGGTGAGCGCGGCGCACGCGTTCATCAACATGCCCTTCGACCTGACCGCGGGGCCGCCCCTGCGGGCCACGGTCCACCGCTTGGACTCCGTGCACCATGTGGTGGCGTTCTGCTGGCATCACAGTGTCTTCGACGGCTGGTCGACGACGGTGTTCCTGCGCGAACTCGCCGACTTCTACCGCGAGGAGACCGGCGGGCCGGCAGCCGACGTGCCTGAGCTGCCCCTGCAGTACGCCGACTACGCGGCTTGGCAGCGGCAGTCGCTGAGCGGTGAACAGCTGACGAGCCAGCTGAAGTACTGGCAGGAGCAGCTCGACGGGGCCCCGGCGCTGTCCGGGCTCCCGCCGGACCACGCCCGGCCGCCGGTGCGCGCCGCGGGCGGCGCGAGTGTGTCCGCCGTACTGCCCGCCGACCTGGTGAAGCGGCTGGAGAAGGTCGCGCGCGGCGCGGACGCCACGCTCTACATGACGTTGCTCGCCGCGTTCCAGGTGCTGCTGCTCCGCAACGGCGGCCAGCGGGACATGGTGGTGGGCGCGACGGTCGCCAACCGACAGCACCCGGACTCGGAGCAGTTGATCGGGTTCTTCGTCAACACCCTCGCGCTACGTGCCGACGTGTCCGGCGATCCGGCCTTCCAAGACCTGCTGGGGCGGGTGCGCGGTGGAGTCCTCGGCGCACTTGCGCACCAGGACCTGCCGCTGGAGAAACTGGCCGAGGCGCTGCGCCCGGACCGTTCGCTCAGCTACAACCCCCTGTTCCAGGTGGCCTTCGACCTGATGGAGGAGCCGGAGTGGGAGCCTCGGCTCGCTGGTCTGACGACCCATCCGCTGGCCGTGGCCGACCCCACTTCGCTGTTCGATCTCACCATGGTGGTCGCCCGCAAGGCGGACGGCTGGGTGACCGAGCTCCAGTACAGCACCGACCTCTTTCGCCGCTCGACCATGGAACGCCTCCTGGAGCGCTGGGAGGTGCTGCTGCGGGGGATCGTCGAGGACCCGGCCGCACCGCTGTCCCAACTGCCGGTCCTCACCACCGGCGACCGTTCCGTCATCGCGACGGCGAGTCCGGGCGCCCCGCAGAGGCGGTGCTCGTCCGGCGTGACGCACGAGCTGTTCGAGGCCGTCGCGCGCCGCGACCCCGCCGCCGTCGCGCTCGAACAGGGCTCGACCCGCGTCACGTACGGTGAACTCGACACACGGGCCAACCAGTTGGCACACCATCTGGTCGAGCTTGGTGTACAGCGCGGGGACCGGGTCATGCTGCGGCTCGAACGCTCCCCCGAGATGGTGATCGCGGCGCTCGCCACGATGAAAGCCGGCGCGGCCTATCTCCCGGTGGACGGCAAGTCGCCCGAGCAGCGTCTGGCCCACATCGCCGAGAACGCGCGTCCGGCCGCGGTCATCACCACCTCGCACGTCCGGCACGACAATGCGGCGCTCGCCGCCATCCGGGTCGACCTCGACTCCGACCGCGAGGCGATCGGCCGGCTCCCCGGCACACCGCCGGACCGGCCTGTGGGTCCCGGCGACGCCGCGTACGTCATCTACACCTCGGGCTCCACCGGACGGCCCAACGGTGTGGAGGTCCCGCACGGCAGCCTGGTGAACCTCATCGAGTGGCGGCACGCGGACTACGGCCTCGGCCCGGCCGACCGGAGCACCTGGCTGGGCGGCATCGCGTTCGACATCTCCGTGGGCGAGCTCTGGCCGATGCTGACCGCCGGAGGCACCGTCTGCATGTTCGAGCCGGGTGAGGTGCTGTCCGGGCCGGAGATGGTGCGGTGGCTGTGCGAACGGGACATCACCGTCACCGACCTGGTGACCCCGCTCGCGGAGACCGTCCTCGAGACGCGGTGGCCCGCCGGCAGTCCGCTCCGTCTGCTGATGACCGGCGGCGACGCCCTGCGCCGCAGGCCGCTGCCGGACGCCCCCTTCCAGCTGATCAACTGCTACGGCCCGACGGAGACCACCGTGGAGTCGACGATCGCGGTGATCGGCCCGGCGCCTTCGGACGGCACCCCCGTCGGCTCGCCGCCCATCGGCCGTCCCCTCGCCAACACCGTGATCCACGTCTTGGAAGCCTCGTTCGACCACGTCGGACCGGGCGTTCCGGGGGAGTTGTTCATCGGTGGCGCGGGCGTCGCGACCGGCTATGTGCACAATCCGGCGCTCACGGCCGCGCGGTTCGTCCCCGACCCCTTCGGGGAGCCCGGGGCCCGGCTGTACCGGACCGGGGATCTCGCCCGGTGGCTGCCGGACGGACAGCTGGAGTACCTGGGCCGGATCGACACCCAGGTGAAGATCCGCGGGCACCGCATCGAACTCGACGAGATCGAGTCGGCTCTGCT
This sequence comes from Kitasatospora sp. NPDC058162, assembly GCF_042884005.1. Taxonomy (NCBI): domain Bacteria; kingdom Bacillati; phylum Actinomycetota; class Actinomycetes; order Kitasatosporales; family Streptomycetaceae; genus Kitasatospora; species Kitasatospora sp. NPDC058162. The sequence continues at coordinate 16,712 of NZ_JBHVUS010000059.1, read as the reverse complement.
CGGCGTCGAAGGCGTGCGCGACGCCGTGGTGACCGCGCGGCGCAGCGAGACGCTGGGCACCTATCTGGTGGCCCATGTCGTGCCCGCGCAGCCGTCGGCCCCGCTGGGTGAGGAGGAGTTGCGCGAGCGGCTCGCCGAGCGGCTGCCGGATTACATGGTCCCGCCGTACGTCGTCTTCCTGCCCGAACTCCCGCTCAACCGCAGCGGCAAGGTGGACCGCGCCGCACTCCCCGCCCCGCAACGGCGCCCGGAGCGGGAGGTCACGGAGCCCCGGACCGCGGAGGAGCGAGTGATCGCCGCCGTCTGGCAGCAACTACTCGGTCTGGACCGCATCGATGTGCACGAGAGTTTCTTCTCGCTCGGCGGCCATTCCCTCCTCGCCACCCGAGTCGTGGCGGAGATCCGCTCCCGGCTCGGCCGCACCGTCGGCCTGGCCCAGCTCTTCGACGCGCCCACCGTGGCCGGTCTCGCCTCCGCCGTCCTGGCGGCGCAGGACGACGCGGCCGGGGAGCCGAAGGTCGTACGGCGCGCCCGCACCCGCAGGACCACCACCCGAACACTTTCCGACCAGCCGAACGAGGGGAACGCTCGTTGAGCGGCGAGAACACGACCACCGACGGGGAGCGCGAGTACTTCCTCTTCGGGGCCTCACGCATCCAGCAGCAGCTCTTCTATCTGCAGCAGCTCCTCGGTGACGCGCCCACCTACCACATCCCGCAGTTCTTCACCGTGCGGGGCGGCCTCGACGAGCGTGCGCTGCACGACGCGCTGGGCCGGCTGGTCGAGCGGCACGAGGCCCTGCGCACCCATTTCGTCCTTCTGGACGGCGAACTGCTCCAGGCCGTCGACCCGGAGACCCGGGTGGACTGGCGGGTGCACGACTGCCCCACGACTCAGGCCCTGGATGAGTGCATGGCGCAGGAGGTCGCCCGCCCCTTCGACCTGGAGCGCGGACCGCTGTTCCGGGCGGTACTGATGCGGCGCGACGCGTCCGAGTCCGTACTGCTGCTGAACGCCCATCACACGGTCGCCGACGGCTGGTCGCTGGACGTCCTGGTCGAAGAGCTGTTCGGCCTGTACTCCGCCCTGGCGCGGGGCGAGGAACCCGCACTGCCGGAGGTGGAGTTCCAGTACGCCGACTACTCCGGGTGGCAGGAGGAGTGGCTGGCCGGCGCCGGGGCGGAGGCACAGCGCGCGTTCTGGTCGCGGACGCTCGAAGGTGAGCTCCCGATTCTTCCGCTGCCCGCGGACCTCCCGGGCGACCCACACGGTACGGCGACGCCGGGTGCCACGCTGCGGCTGCCGCTTCCGCAGGACGCCGTCGACGCCCTGCGGAAGCTGGCCCGGTCGACCGACAGCACCCTGTTCATGGCCCTGTTCTCGGCCTTCACCGTGCTCCTCAGATCCTGGACCGGCGTGGAGGACCTTGTCGTCGGCACCGCGGTCGCCAATCGCAACCGCCCCGAGTTCGCCCGGACCGTCGGCATGTTCGTCAACACGGTGGCCGTGCGCACGGACCTGACCGGCGATCCGGAGGTCCCCGAACTCCTTCGCCGCGTACGGGAGTCGGTGCTCCGGGCACAGGACCACCAGGACCTGCCGTTCGAGGCCGTCGTCGACGAGGTCGGTCCCGGGCGCCTCCTGGTCGGCGAGAACCCGATCTTCCAGGTGTTCTTCACCACCGGCGACGGCGAGCAGCTCCGCCGCCAGGTCGCGGGCCTGGACGTGGTGCCGGTCGAGGACAGCGCCACGACGGCGAAGTTCCCCCTGCTGTTCGACGTGCAGGAGGACGGGCCGCGGGTCGTCTGCGCGATCGACTACCGGACCGATCTGTTCTCCCCGGAGCGGATCGAGGAGCTCGCCCGGAGCTTCTCCGAGGTGGTGCGGAACCTCGCGGACCGACCGGACGCGCGCGTGAGCGAGCTGCTGGCTCCCACCACGGGGGAGATCGCCGCCGCACCGCGGTCCCAGGCCCCGGCGCCCTCCGCGCCGACCGCGCCCTCGCCGTACGAGGACGAGGTGCCGTACGTGGCGCCCGAGAGCGATCTCGAGGTCACCCTTGCCGGGATCTGGGCGAAGGTCCTCGACCTCAACCGGGTGGGCATCGACGACAACTACTTCGAGATCGGCGGGGACTCCATCCGCAGCGTCCAGATCCTGGCGCACACTCGGGACGCCAGTCTGAAGATGTCGCTGATGGATCTGATGCTGCATCAGACAGTGCGGGAGCTCGCGCTCGTCGTGGCTCCCGCGGACGAGCCGGGCATCGCTCCGGCCGCACCGCCCGTGCACGAGCCGTTCCGGCTGCTCGACCCGGCCGACCGGGCCGCCGTGCCCGAGGGCGTCGAGGACGCCTATCCGATGACCGCCCTGCAGCAGGGCATGCTCTACCACAGCGAGGCGTCGCGGACCCGGCAGATCTACCACAACGTCGAGAGCTACCACCTGCGTGCCTTGTACTCCGAGGAGGCCTGGCGCTGGACGATCGAGCAGGTGATCGGGCGGCACGAGCTGTTCCGGACCTCGTTCGCCCTCGACGGTTTCCGTGAGCCCACACAGCTCGTACACCGCCGGATCACCCCACCGATCACCTTCGAGGACATCGGGGACCTGAGCCCGCGGGAGCAGGAGCAGGCGGTCGAGGCACGGTTCCGGTGGGAGGAGGAGCACCCGTTCGACTGGGGCACGGCGCCGCTGATCCGCTTCCACGTCCAGCGGCGCGGCGACGACGCCTGCCAGTTCTGGGTGATCTCGCACCACGCGATCATGGACGGCTGGAGCGAGCGCTCCCTGTTCACCGAGCTGATGAACCTGTACGTGCGGCGGCTGCGCGAGCCCGACGCGCCCGTTCCCGCGCCGCCGGCCTCCCGGTACGCCACCTTCGTGGCCCTTGAGCGCGAGGCAGTGCGCAGCGAGGAGCAGCAGGCTTTCTGGACGGGGCTTCTGAAGGACGCGACGCTGAGCGCCCTCCCCCGGTCGCGCCCCGCGACCGGCGCCCCTCGCATGGCGATCGGCGAGTTCGCCCTGCCGCAGGAGCTGTCCCGGTCGGTCGTCGCCGTCGCCAAACGAATGGCCACACCCGTCAGGATCGTGCTGCTCACGGCCCATCTGCGGGTGATGTCCCTGCTCAGCGGCTCCCCGGACACGGTGACCGGAGTCGTCTACAACGGCCGACCGGAGGAGGCCGACGGCGACCGGGTCGTCGGGCTCTTCCTGAACACGGTGCCCTTCCGGCTGCGCGCGGCGGGCGGGACCTGGGCGGATCTGATCCGGCAGGTCACCGCCGTGGACCTGGGGATCCAGCCGAACCGCCGCTACCCGATGCCGGAGCTCCAGCGCTGGTTCGGCAGCACACCGATCTTCGAGTCCTTCTTCAACTACACCCACTTCCACGTGACCAACGGGGCCCCTTCGGACGACGAACTGACCGTCGTCGAGGAGCGCAGTGTCGTCCCGACGAACTTCACCTTCGGGGCCGAGTTCTCCCGGGACGAGTCGGGTGACGACATCGAACTCGCCCTGCGGTACGACGCGTCGCAGTTCGACGCGGAGGAAATCGAGCGGTACTTCGGCTACTACCGGGCCGCGCTGTCGGCCCTGACGGCCGGGGTGGACCAGTCCTACGCCCAGACCCCCCTCCTGTCCGCCGGCGAGCTGAGCGAGCTGGATGGGTGGAACGCCACCGACCTGCACTACGCCCGGTCCCATGTCCTGCACACGCTGGTGGAGGAGCAGGCCCGGGTGTCCCCGGAGCGGGTCGCGGTGGTGTTCGGCGGGACGCGGCTGACGTACGAGGAGCTGGACCGCCGGGCGAACCGGATGGCCCAGCGGCTGCGCGAACTCGGTGCCGGAAGGGACGGTTTCGTCGGCGTGTGCATGGAGCGGTCCGCCGACATGGTGGTGGCGCTGCTCGCCGTCCTCAAATCGGGGGCCGCGTATGTGCCGGTCTCCCCCGAGGATCCGGCGGCCCGGATCGGAGGCGTCCTCGAAGAGGCCGAGCCCGTCGTCGTCCTCGTGTCGGAGAAGCACGCGGTGATGGTCCGGGGCGCCTGCCGGGCTCAGGTCGTGGTGGCCGACGAGTCCCTCGGGGCCGACCTGCCGGAGACCGCGCCGGCGGTGGATGTCAGCCCGGACGACCGGGCGTACATGATCTTCACGTCGGGGTCGACCGGCCGGCCGAAGGGCGTCCTGGTGTCGCACCGGGCGATCTGCAACAGGCTCCTGTGGATGCAGGAGGAGTTCACGCTCACCCCCGACGACCGGGTGCTCCAGAAGACCCCGCACACCTTCGACGTCTCTGTCTGGGAGTTCTTCTGGCCCCTGCTGACCGGAGCCGGGCTCGTCGTCGCGAAGCCGGGCGGCCATCGTGATCCGGTCTATCTGGCCGAGCTGATCCGGCGTGAGTCCGTCACCACCGTCCACTTCGTTCCGTCCATGCTGCGTGCCTTCCTCGACGCGGACGTCATCGGGCAGTGCACCGGCCTGGTGCGGGTGATCTGCAGTGGCGAGGCACTCACCCACGAGGTGCAGGAGCGTTTCCACGCCGCCCATCCCGCCCGGCTGACGAACCTCTACGGGCCCACCGAGGCGGCCGTGGACGTCACCTGCTGGCACTGCGAGCGTGGCGGCAGTGGCGACATCGTGCCCATCGGCCGGCCCATCGCGAACATGCGGACGCACGTGCTCGACGCGGACGGCCACCCGGCGCCGGTCGGGGTCCCGGGAGAGCTGTATCTCGCCGGTGTGGGCCTGGCCGAGGGCTACCACCGCCGGCCGGAGCTGACCGGCGAGTTCTTCGCCGAGCACCCGACGCCTTCCGGAGGGACCGAGCGTCGCTACCGGACGGGCGACCTGGTGCGGCGCCTGCCGGACGGCAGCCTGGAGTACCTCGGGCGGGTCGACCACCAGGTGAAGATCCGCGGCTTCCGGGTGGAGCTGCAGGAGATCGAGGCGGTGCTCTCGCTCCACCCCGACGTCGCCGCGTGCGCGGTCGCGCTCCGGGACGAGCGGCTCGTGGCCTTCGTCGTACCTGCAGCCGGGCGGTCCCACTCCACCTGCCCGGGCGTGGACGACGGCGCGCTACGCGCGTTCCTCACCAAGCGGCTTCCGGACCACATGGTTCCGGGACGGTGGCAGCGGCTCGACGCGCTCCCGCTGTCCGCCAACGGCAAGACGGACCGCAAGGCCCTGCCGGAGCTCGCGTCGGACGGCCAGGGGCGACGGACCGTGACACCACCGGTCACCGGCCCGCAGAAACGGCTCATGGCTCTGTGGGAGGAGCTGTTCGACGTCCGGCCGATCGGCGTCCATGACACGTTCACCGAGCTCGGCGGGCATTCGCTGCTCGCGCTGCGCCTGCTCACGGCGATCCGGCGGGAGTTCGGGCAGTCCCTGCTCGTCACGGACCTGCTCCGGAACGACACGGTCGCCGCACTGGCGGAGGCCCTCACGCGTTCCTCCGGCCGCGACACGACCTCGCCGGGTGCGCGCCTGTTCCCCCTCCGTACCGCCGGAGAGGCCAGGTCCACGACACCGCTGTTCCTGGTGCACCCGGTCGGTGGCGGCATCCTCTGCTACCGGGAGCTGGTGGCCTCGCTGACCACGGCCGGCGCGGTCCACGGCCTGTCCGTGGAATCCCTGCCCGAGGATGTGGTGGGCACGCTCTCCGTCGAGAGCATCGCAGCCCAGTATCTCGGTCTGGTCCGCGAGGAGCGGCCGACCGGTCCGTACCGCCTCGCGGGCTGGTCCTTCGGCGGAGTGGTGGCCCTGGAGATGGCACGCCGGCTCAGGGAGGCGGGCGAGGACGTCGAGCTGCTCTTCGTCATCGACGCCGGCTTCCCCCGGCAGGAGGACGGGGAACCGGACGAGCACGAGGCGGCGACGCTGCTACTGACAGATCTGCTCGGCGTGGCCGGCCTCCGGGCCGGGTCCGGCGCTCCGGACCTGTCCGCCGGCACCAGGGCGGAGTTCCTCGACGAGCTGACGGAGCGGCTCACGGCGGCCGGCCTGCCCGAGGCCGTCGACGCGGAGCGGCTGGCCTCGGCATTGGACGTGCTGCACACCCACGCCCTGGCGCACAGCCGCTACCGGCCCCGGACCGTTCCGGGAGACGTGACCTTCGTGGAGGGGACCGCCACACGGGAGACCGACAGCACGGCGGGGTGGCGCACCGTCGTCGGCGGCACCTTCACCGTGCACGCCGTCGACGCGGACCACTACGACCTGGTGCGGTCTCCCGTCGTGAAACAGGTGGCCGCGCTCATCGACACACAGCTCGACCTGCTTTGACCAACTCGATCGGCCGCCAAGGCTCGATCTGATCGGCCCGGGAGACATCGGGTCACGGAAGGGAAACGGGAACCGATGGCTGAGGAAGCCGTGGACACCACGTACGTGGTGGTCCTCAACGACGAGGAGCAGTACTCGATCTGGCCGGCCGGCCGTGACATCCCGGCGGGCTGGACCGCGCCGGGCACGAGCGGGACCAAGGACGAGTGCCTCGCCCATATCGCCGAGGTGTGGACCGACATGCGCCCGCTGAGCCTGCGCAAGGCGATGGAGCAGGACCGCTAGAGGCAACGGAGGGGCGCCCCGCCCCCCGCGGCCCGGCGCCCCACACCAGTAAAACCCGGAAAAAACCGGGGGCTGTGTTTTTCACCCACCAACAAAAAGAGTGTTAAACGCGGGACGGCTAAGTGCAGGTGGGGAAAGTCATA
>NZ_JBHVUS010000059.1:0-9986 GCF_042884005.1 Kitasatospora sp. NPDC058162 | reverse complement strand
TCCCGGGGTGGGCCCCTCTGGGGGCGCGTGTCCGGGGGGCTGGGGTTGTGCCCCGCCCGCTCGGGGGCCGGGGGGGGGCCCCGGGCCCGGGGGGCCCCCCCCCCCGACTCCTGAAATCCAGGTACTACAGGGGGACTTGTGATTCTCACCGACCAACTCATCGAGTCTTACCAGCGGGACGGCTTCGTCCTGGTGGAGAACGTCATCGCAGCCGAGGACATCGGTCGGCTGCGAGCCGAGGCCGAGCGACTCTTCGCCCTCGATCATCCCGGCCGCGTCTTCGAGAAGGACGGGAAGACGGTCCGAGGCATCCACGGCTGCCACACCACGGGCGAGCTCTTCCCCCGGCTGATCCGCCTTCCTTCCCTGCTCGCCTCCGCCGAACAGCTGCTCGCGAGCAAGGTCTACGTGCATCAGTGCAAGATCAACGCCAAGCGGGCGCTGAGCGGCGACACCTGGCCCTGGCACCAGGACTACATCTTCTGGGAGCAGCAGGACGGCCTGCGTGAGCCCCGGGTGGTCAACGTGGCCCTCTTCCTCGACGAGGCCGACGAGTTCAACGGCCCCCTGCTCTTCGTCCCGGGGTCCCACCTCCAGGGCGTGATCCGGACCGAGCGCAACGGGTCGAGCCCCGACGAGGAGGCCCCCGGCTGGGCGTCGAGCCTCTCCGCGGACCTCGACTACGCCCTCGGTCCGGACGACGTCGCCCGTGCCGTCGGCGACCGCGGCATCCGCTCGGCGACCGGCCCCGCGGGAAGCCTGCTCTTCTTCGACTCCAGGATCGTGCACGCCTCGGGGCCGAACATGTCCCCGGTCGACCGCACGCTCTTCCTCGCCACGTACAACAGCGTCGAGAACGAGCTCGCCGATGTCCCCACGCCCCGCCCCGAGTTCCTGGCGGCCCGCGACAACCAGCCGCTGGAGGCCCTGAATGAAGCGCTGTGAGACCGCGGGCCTCCGGGCGGCGGGCGCCGACACGAGGAGCCGGGAATGGCACTGATCCACATCCTCACCGAGGCGATCGGCCGCCACCGTGCCGAGGTTGCCGTCGTCGAGGGCGAGGAGTCGCACACCTACGGGGAACTCGACGCGCTGTCCGCGCGCATGGCGGGCGGGCTGCGGGAGCGCGGGGTCGGCAGCGGTGACCTCGTGGCCGTGTACGCCACCCGTTCCTGGCTGCGCTGTGCCGCGGTGCTCGCGGCCTGGCGGGTGGGCGCGGGGGTGGTCTCGCTCGACCCGGGCCTGCCGCGACCGCGCACCGAGCGGATCCTGCGGGGGGCCGGAGCGGCCCTCCTGGTCCGCGAGGACGGCTCCGCCGAGACGGGGTTCGACCTTGCCGAGTGCGCCTTCGGAGACCTCGGCACCGGCACCGGGAGCCCGGAGCTCGCCGAGGGGCCGATCGCCTATGTGATCCCGACGTCGGGCTCCACCGGTGAGCCCAAGTCCGTCGCGGTGCCCCCGGTGGTCCTGGAGGCCCTGGCGGTCTGGCACCGGGAGCACTGGGTTCACGACGTTCCGCCGCACACCCTGCACGCCGCGTCGATCGGCTTCGACGTGGTCTACGAGGACATGGTGTCCACGTGGCTCGTCGGGGCCCGGCTCGTGATGGTCGACGACCAGCAGCGCCGGGACGCGTTCGAGCTGGTGCCGCTGATCCGGCGCCATGAGGTGGCGCGGCTGTTCATGCCGGTCGGTGCCCTGCACGGCATGGCGATGGTGACCACGCTCGGTGGGGAGTCGATCCCGTCCGTCCGTGAGATCGCCGTGGCCGGCGAGCAGCTGGTCATCAACGACGAGGTGCGGGAGATGTGCGGCGACGGCCGGATCCGGCTGGTGAACCAGTACGGGCCGAGCGAGACGCATGTGATCACCCAGCACCGGCTCGACGGCGACACCCGCGACTGGCCGGACCGCCCGCCGATCGGAGTCGCGGTCGTCGGTGCGGAGCTGCTGTGCGCCGAAGACGGCCGGGTGCGCCCGTACCGGCCGGGTGAGACCGCGGAGCTGATCGCCGCGGGTGACTGCGTCGGCGTGGGCTATCTCGGGGACGAGGCGCTGACCAAGGAGAAGTTCCAGGACCTCGTCCACGTCGACGGCGGGGTACGGCGCTGCTACTCGACCGGCGACCTGGTCCGGTACGACGGCGAGGTGTACTGGTTCGTGTCCCGCGTGGACGACCAGGTGAAGGTGAACGGCTACCGCGTCGAGCCCGGCGAGGTGGAGGCGGTCCTCGCCCGCGTCGCGGGCGTGCGCCGGGCGCTCGTCCTGTGCGTGCGCGGCCAGGGTACGAACCAGCTGGCCGCGTTCTACGTCCCGCAGGACGAATCGGTGACGGAGGCGGACCTGCGGGACGCCTGCGCGCGGGAGTTGCCCGGTTACATGGTGCCGCGGCACTTCGTACGCATGGACGCCTTCCCCGTCAATGCCAATGGGAAGATCGACCGCGCCCTGCTGATGGGGATGGTGTGAGCCGTATGTCCACAACGACGACGACCGTCACGGACCTGCCCGAGGACGTGTCCACCGAGCGGGGGACGCACCGGGTGCACGAGCTGGTGGCCCGCTGGGCACACCGGACACCGGACGCCCCTGCGGTGACCTGCGGGGGGGACGTCCTGACCTACCGGGACCTCGACGTCCGGGCGAACCGGATCGCACACCGGCTGCGGAGCCTGGGCGTACGTCTCGACGACCCCGTGGCGGTGTGCCTGGACCGTTCACCGCGGCTGATCGTCGCGCTGCTCGCCGTGCTCAAGGCCGGCGGCGGGTATCTCGCCGTGGATCCGAGGGACCCTCTGGAGCGGCGGGCAGCACTCCTTGCCGACGCGGGGGTACGCGTCCTGCTGACCGGGACCGCGGACGGGGCCACCGGTACGGAGGCGGAGGCCGGGACGTACGACGCTCTCGGCGTCACCGTCGTGCACCTCGACCACGCCACGGGCGGCGCGGACGACCTCGCGGTCGAGCCGCTCCCGGTCGAGGCCGGCGCCGGGCCGGACAACCTGGCGTACATCGCGTACACCTCCGGCTCGACGGGCCGCCCCAAGGGCGTCTGCGTGCCGCACTGCGCCGTGGTGCGGCTGGTCTCGGCCGACTTCCTGCGGGTGGACGCGGACGATGTCTTCCTGCAGTACGCGCCGGTCGCCTTCGACGCCTCCACCCTGGAGATCTGGACACCGCTGGCGGCCGGCGGACGGCTCGCGGTCGTCCCCGCGGGCGACTGGTCACCGGGCGAACTCACCGCGCTCGCACGCCGGGAAGGCGTGTCGGTGCTGTGGCTGACCGCCGGCCTGTTCCATCAGTTCGTCGACGCGGGACCCGAGGGCCTACCCCGGCTGCGTTATCTGGTGGCCGGCGGCGACGTGCTGTCGCCGTCGCACGTCGACCGTGTCCGTACGGCACTCCCCGCCGTGACGGTGGTCAACGGCTACGGGCCGACCGAGAACACCACCTTCACCTGCTGCCACCCGGTCACCGAGGCCGTCGGAGACGGTCCGGTGCCGATCGGCCGCCCGATCAGCGGCACGGAGGTGTACGTCCTCGACGAGGAACTCTCCCCGGTGCCGCCCGGGAGCACCGGAGAGCTGTTCGCCGGCGGTTCCGGCCTCGCGCGCGGCTACCACGCACAGGCCGGGCTGACCGCGGAAAGGTTTCTGCCCAACCCCTTCTCACCCGTGCCCGGCGCCCGCATGTACCGCACGGGCGACCTGGCCCGGGTCCGCGACGACGGCGGTCTCGAATTCCTCGGCCGGGCCGACGCCCAGGTCAAGATCCGCGGCCACCGGGTCGAGCCCGGAGAGGCCGAGGCCGCCATCGAGCGGCACCCGGACGTGCTGCGCGCCGCGGTCGTGGCGCAGACGTACACGGGCGGCGACCGCAGGCTCGCCGCCTTCTACGAGAGCGACTTCCCGCTCTCCGCGACGGATCTCCGCGGGCATCTGACAGACGCGCTGCCCTCGTACCTGGTGCCTTCGTACTTCCGGCAGGTGGACGCGCTGCCGCTGACCGCCAGCGGCAAGGTCGACCGGGCAGAGCTGGCCGGGCGCACGGCCGAGGAGCGCCCCGAGCTCGACAACGACTACCAGGCGCCCGCCACCCCGCTCGAAGCACGGCTCGCGCAGCTGTGGGCCGATGTCCTGGAGATCGACCGGGTCGGCGTCGACGACGACTTCTTCGAACTCGGCGGCCACTCCCTCCTCGCCACACAGATCACCGGGCAGATCGCCACGGAGTTCGGCGTCCTCGTCAGGGCACGCAGCTTCTACGAGGACCCGACGGTCGGCGGTCTGGCCCGGACGATCGGCGCGGGGAGCGCGGCATGAGGATCACCTCGTCCGGGCTGAGCGCGGACATCGATCTCGACGCGATCGACCTCTTCGATCCGGGGTTCTACGCCACCGGCGATCCGCACCCGGTCTGGAAGCTGATGCGCGAGAAGGCGCCGGCCCACCGCCAGACGCTGCCGGACGGGCGCAGCTTCCTCTCGGTGACGCGGTACGCCGACGTGAGCGCCGTGCTGCGGGACCACACCCGCTTCACCTCACGCCGCGGGACCGTGCTCTCCGTGCTCGGAAGCACCGATCCCGCAGGGAACAAGATGCTGGCAGCCAGCGATCCGCCGGTGCACACCGCGATGCGCGAACCGCTGAACCGGGTGATGTCCTTCACCGCTCTGGAAGCGCAGAAGCCGCAGGTCAAGCGGCTGGTGCACCGGATGCTCGCCCCGCTCGCCGACGGCGGCACGTTCGAGCTGGCGGCTGCCGCCACCGCCTTCCCGATGGCGTTCACCGGTCTCCTGATGGGGCTTCCGGAGGAGGACCTGGGCGATCTCGCGCGGCTGGCCACGATGGCGGTGGCCCCGGAGGACGCCATGTTCCAGGAGGGCGAGGTCGGGGGGAACCTGGTCACCGCCCACCACGAGCTCTTCGAGTACCTCGCGGAGCGGGTCGGCCCCAGCGCCGGCCAGGACAATCTGATCGGCTATCTGGTCGGCATGGACGCGGGCGGGCGCCGGCTGCGCCACGACGAGATCGTCTTCAACAGCTACAGCATGCTCCTCGGAGCCAACGCGACGACTCCGCACTCCATCGCGGCCACGATCCTCGCGTTGATCGAGCATCCCGAGCAGTACGCACGGCTGCGGGAGGATCCCGAACTGGTCGCGCCGGCCGTGGAGGAGGGCCTGCGCTGGGCCTCGCCCGCGAACCACTTCCTGCGCCACGCCGTGACGGACACCGAGATCGCGGGAACACCGGTCAGGCGCGGCGAGGCGGTGGTCGCCTGGATCGGCTCCGCCAACCGTGACGAGTCCGTCTTCACCGATCCGTATCGCTTCGACGTGGGGCGCTCCCCCAATCGTCATCTCGCCTTCGGCTGGGGCCCGCACTACTGCATCGGCGCGCCGCTCGCGCGGATCGCCCTGCGGCTGCTCTTCGGCGAGCTGGCCCGCCTCGTGGAACGGCTGGAACCTACCGGTGAGGTCGAACACCTGACATCCAATTTCATCGCCGGCATCAAACGGATGCCGGTCGTGGCGACATTGCGCGCCGGCGCCGACGAGGTACTGGCCGCTGCGAACGAGGAGACCCGTGTCCCGAGGTAAATGGCTACTCCGCAGGCCCAGAGGCGAAGCGGCTTCGCGTCTCTTCCTCTTCCCCTATTCGGGGCTCGGCGCGTCGATGTACAGCAAGTGGCCCGCCTCCGTCGGCGGCGCCGAGGTGTGCGCCGTGCAGTTCCCGAGTCGGGAGAACCGTATCCGCGAACCGCACTACGGCACGTACGAGGAACTGGCGGCGAATGTCGCCGAGGGTCTGCTCCCCTATCTGGACCGGCCGTTCGGCTTCTTCGGCCACTGCGGTGGCGCGTTGCCGGCGTTCGCGACCGCGCTGCACCTGTTCAAGGAGGGGCTGCCGACGCCCGACTGGCTGTTCATGTCCTCCCAGGTCTCGCCGCACGACGGGCCGTTCGGCCGCTGGCTCGGGCTGAACGAGAACGAGCTGCGCGCCGAACTGGAGCTTTTTTTCGCCAAATTGGGTGCTCAGCCGAACCCCGACATCATCGAGATGGGCCTCGGCGTTCTGATCGACGATCTGGAGGCCAACAAGAAGTACCACCTCGACGAACCGGTGGAGATGCCGTCGGCGCTCCATGCCATCGGATGGGACGTCGACAAGGAGATCCGGCCGGAACAGATGGGCGGCTGGGCCCGGTACACGGCGGAGGACCGCTTCCACCGAGCGATCCTCCCGGGCGACCACCACACGTTCCTGGGAGCACCCGAGGGACTGCTCGAGGTCCTCGCCGACGCGATGGCACTCGGGGCGACGGAAGACAGCACGGAAGGCACTGGAGAACGGCTCGCATGACGACGACGAACGACAAGAAGTTCGGTGGTCTGTTCCGCCACCGGAGCTTCCGCAATCTGTGGGTGGGACAGACCGCCGCGATGTTCGGTTCGCGCGTGGTCGCCGTGACCGTTCCGCTGATCGCCGCGCTGACCCTGAACGCCTCGCTCTTCGAGATGGGTCTGATCAGCGCGCTGGAGAGCCTGCCCTACCTGTTCATCAGCCTGTTCGCCGGCGTGTGGCTCGACCGCGGCTCCAAGCGGCTCATCCTGGTCGCGACCGATGTCGTGCGCGCCGGTCTGCTGCTGCTCATCCCGCTGGCCTGGTGGCAGGACGTACTGACCATCCCGCTGCTCATGGGCGTCGTCCTGCTGGTGGGTTGCTGTTCCGTCGTCTCGGACATCGGCGGCATGTCGATGCTGCCCGAGGTGGTGGAGCGCACCCATCTCGTGGAGGCGAACAGCAAGCTCGAGCTGAGCAGTTCGGCCTCCAGCCTGAGCGGCAGCGCGATCGGCGGTGCCATCCTCCAGGTGGTGTCGGCACCGGTCGCCATGGTGGTCAACGCGGCGGCCTACCTCATATCGGCCGTCTTCACGGCTCTCGTCAGGACGCCCGCCGGCGCGGTGAAGGACGAGGAGACGCCGTCCAAGGGAGTCTGGCGGGAGATCGGTGAGGGGATCACCTTCATCACCCGCAACCCGACGATCCGGGTGCTCGTCGTCGCCACCATGATCTTCAACTTCTTCACCCTGGCCCTGGAACCGGTGTTCCTCGTCTTCATCACGAGGACGCTGGACCTGGAGCCGATCCACATCGGTCTCATCATGTCGTCCTCGGGGGCCGGCGCGCTGGTCGGCGCCCTGATCGCGGAGCGGTTCGGCCGAAGGCTCGGGCTCGGCCCGGCGCTCGTCACTTCCCTCGGCATGGCCGGCCTCGTCTCCGTACTGCTGCCGGTGGCGACGGTGGTGCCCACATTCCCGGCCGTGGTGCTGGTGATCGTGATGCACTTCGTCGACGCCGCCATGGTCATCGTCTGCAACGTGAACCTGCGCAGCTACCGGACCGCCATCACCCCGGACGAACTCCAGGGCCGGATGAACGCCTCGAACCGGATGCTGGTGATGGGGGCAGCCCCGGTCGGAGCGGTGTTCGGCGGCGCGCTGGGCGGCTGGACCGGGGTGACCGTGGCCCTCGTCGTGGTCTCCGTGGGCATTCTCTGCTCCGCCGCCGTGATCTTCTTCTCCCGCGTGCGGACGGTCCGGGAGATCCCCCAGGACACGGAGCTGGCGGCCGCCACATGACGCGCCGCTCGCTCCGGGTGCTCGCGCCGTACCTGCTGATGGTCGTGGCGCCGCTCGCCATCGGCGTCCTGGTGCTGCGTACCGGTACTGGATTCGAGACCTCGTCGGCGGGGTCCAAGCCCGGTGGCGCCACTGACACCTTCGCGAAGCTGCTCCTGGCGCTGCCGGTGATCCTCCTCGCCTGCCACCTGCTGGCCGCCGTGTTCCGTCGGCTCGGTCAGCCCCCGGTCATGGGCGAGATCATCGCCGGTGTGCTGCTTGGCCCCTCGCTCCTGGGCTGGGCCTGGCCCGCCGGCTTCCACTGGCTGCTGCCAGCCGAGCTCACCCCCTCGATCAACGTGCTCGCGCAGGTCGGACTCGTCCTGTTCATGTTCCTGGTCGGGCACGAGCTCAACGTGGGGCTGCTGCGGCACCGGGCCAAGGCCGCCGTGATGGTCAGCCACGCGAGCATCGCCCTGCCCTTCCTCTCCGGTATCGTGCTGGCCCTTCAGATGTACGGGTCCCTGGGCGAGGGGGTGTCCTCCACGGGCTTCGCCCTGTTCTTCGCGGTGTCGATGAGCATCACCGCCTTCCCGGTCCTGGCGCGCATCCTGCACGACCGCGGGATGAGCGGCAGCGAACTGGCCTCGCTGGCTCTGACCTGTGCCGCCGTGGACGATGTGACGGCATGGTGTCTGCTGGCCGTGGTGACCGCCGTCGCGACCGGCACGTCGGTGGCGGCGACGGGACTGACGGTCGTGCTCACGATCGCCTTCGTCGCCGTGATGCTGCTGGTGGTGAAGCCGCTGATGGCACGTCTGCTGACCCCGCGGGAGGAGGGCGCCCGGGGCGAAGGTGGCGAGGCCGACGGCACCCGGGGCCCGCGGGGCGTCCCCGCATCGGCCGCGCTGTCGATCCTCCTCGGCGGCCTCCTGCTGTCCGCATTCGCGACCGAGAAGATCGGCATCCATCCCATCTTCGGCGCCTTCCTGTTCGGCGCGATCACCCCGCGCGGCCTGCCACAGGTCAAGCACGCCACCGACCAAGTCCGCGGTCTGACGGTGACGTTTTTGCTGCCGCTCTTCTTCGTCTACACCGGCCTGCGTTCCAGCTTCGGCCTGCTGGGTACGGACGCGAGCCTGTGGCTCTGGTGCAGTGTGATCACGCTGGTGGCCATCACCGGCAAGTGGGTGGCGAGCACGGTGGCAGCACGCGTGTCCGGGATAGGCCGCCGGGACGCGTGGTCGATCGGTGCGCTGATGAACTGCCGTGGCCTGACCGAACTCGTGGTGCTGAACGTGGGACTCGACCTCAAGATCATCAGTCCTACGGTCTTCACCATGCTGGTCATCATGACCCTCGTCACGACCATGATCACAGCACCGGCGCTATCCCTGATCGAACGCTTCTTCCGGGGCACGCCACCTGAGACGCCCTCGCCGGAACCCCGCGTGCCGGCGGACGCACGCCTGGGGAGCGGGGTGGCCTGACGGTCACGTGCACGAGCGAAGGGGGCTCACGAACCGAAGGAAGCCCACCTCGCCGAGCGGAAGCACCGACAAACCCGCCGCGTTCGACGCTCCCTGCGGAGGACCCGTTCGGGGCGACAACTGCGGTCGCACGCGCGAGCGCGTGCGACCGCAGGCAGCGAACGCTTCGAGGGCTTGGACCGACTTGTAGACGCCTTTCGGTATCCGCTTCTTCGTCAGCTCCGGCGAACCAGCGCTCGACCAGGTTGAGCCGTGACGAGCCGGTCGGGGCGAAGTGCAGGTCGAAGCGCGGGTGGGAGACCAGCCAGGTCTCGATCGTCGGCGTCTTGTGGGTGTGTTTGCGCCGCTCAGGCCTGCGGCAACGTCAGTCGGAAGCGGAGAGACGAACCGGCGGCATGCTGAGCGTCCGAACGCGATCCCGTTCGGGATCGCGTCGTTCCGGATCGCCGGCTTCATACTGTGGCCGTTCGGGCGGACCACCGTCGAGCGGCGGGACGCCGGCGCCGCGTCCTGCGTCGGCAACGTCATCTGGTTCGTCTTCGCCGGGTGGTGGCTGGCGATCGGGCACCTGCTCACCAGCATCCCGCTGTTCCTGTCGATCATCGGGATCCCCTTCGGCTGGGCCAACCTCAAGATGATCCCGATCTCGCTGATGCCGCTCGGCCGCGAGATCGTCTCCACCGACCAGGAGTGGGGCGCGCGGTACTGACCTGACCGGTCGTCGGGGAGGGGGCTTGGTCCCGCACCCCGACGACCCGCCCCCGACGACCGGCCCGCGGGTCAGTAATCCGAAGCCCTTACGGGCTCACCCCAACGGGGTGAAAATCTGGGTGGGTCCGTCCGGCTGACGTCGTATCCTCTTGGCGCTTTCC
>NZ_JBHVUS010000058.1:0-37351 GCF_042884005.1 Kitasatospora sp. NPDC058162 | reverse complement strand
TCGCCGACGCCCGCGGCATCGCCGCCGACCGGCGCTCCTGCCCCCCGCCCGCCGCGCCCGGGCGCCGCCCCCCCCCCCGGGCGCGGCGGCCGCCAACTCCTCGACGCTGCCGGACATCACGGTCCGCAGGTGCCGGGTCAGGTGCTCCACCGGCCAGTCCCACCACGCGACGGCCAGCAGCCGGGCCACCTCGTCCTCGTCGTAGCGCAGCCGGATCACCCGGGCGGGGTTGCCCCCGGCGATCGCGTAGTCCGGGATGTCGGAGGTGACGACCGACCCGGCGGCCACGACCGCGCCGTTGCCGATCCGCACCCCCGGCATCACCGTCGTCCGGTAGCCGAGCCACACGTCGTGGCCCACCACCGTGTCCCCGCGCCCCGGCAGGTCGGCCAGCAGGTCGAAGTGCTCCGCCCAGGCGCCGCCCATGATCGGGAAGGGGAAGGTCGACGGCCCGTCCATCCGGTGGTTGGCGCCGTTCATCACGAACCGCACTCCCGCCGCGAACGCGCAGAACCTGCCGATCAGCAGCCGCTCCGGCCCGTAGTGGTACAGCACGTTGCGGGTCTCGAACGCGGTCGGGTCGTCGGGGTCGTCGTAGTACGAGTACTCGCCCACCTCGATCAGCGGCGAGGTCACCAAGGGCTTGAGCAGCACCACCCGCGGCTGCTCGGGGAACGGGTGCAGCACGTCCGGATCGGGCACGACGGGAACCACGGGGGCCACCTCTTCCGAGTCGACGGGGCGTCAGGGCCGGGGTCCCGGCCCATGATCCACCACGCCCCCGCGGCCGAGGTGACGCACCCTCATGACCCGCCCGGTGTCAGCAGTGCGAGGCTGCTGCCATGGCCCTCGACCCACACCTCCGCCTCCGCCGCCGGACCACGGCAGCGGCCGCAGCCGCCCTCGCCGCCGCGCTCCTCGCGGGCTGCTCCTCCGGCGACGGCGGCGCGGGCTTCGTCACCGAGAAGGGCACCGGCATCGGACGGGCCGCCGCCGACCGGCGCCGGGACGCCCCCGAGGTCACCGGGCAGACCCTGGAGAGCGGGCCGGCGAAACTCTCCGACTACCGGGGCAGGATCGTCGTCGTCAACATCTGGGGCTCCTGGTGCGGCCCCTGCCGGCAGGAGGCGGCCTCCCTGGAACGCCTCTGGCAGACCTACCGGGGCCAGGACGTCCAGTTCCTCGGCATCAACACCCGCGACCAGGACATCGCCAACGCCCAGCGCTTCCAGCAGGAGCAGGGCCTGACCTTCCCCAGCCTCTTCGACCCGGCCGGCACCCAACTGCTGAAGTTCCCCAAGGGCACCCTGAACTCGCAGTTCATCCCGACCACCCTGGTGGTCGACCGCCGCGGCCGCCTCGCGGCGCGCGCCTTCGGCGGCCAGAGCTACGACGCCCTGGAGTCCATGATCAAGCCCGTGCTCGCCGAGCACTCCGGCTGAGCCTGACCGCGCCCGTCATCCGTAAATCGTTTGGGCGGGCGGCCCGTCGACTGCTACGGTCTGCCCAGCCGTGAGAAAAACGCGAGGAGGTGAGACCCATGAAGGCAGTTACCGGGTGGGTGCTCCCCCTTGTCGTCACGGTGGGCGATTGACGTTGGTGTCGCCCGGGAGCGCCTCAGGCAAGGCACTTCCGAAAGGCAACACCATGAATTCTCCGCATTCCGCCCCGAACACCCCTGCCGTGACGCGGGTCTCGGACACCGAGTGGCAGGCCGTCGACGACGGTCTGGCGGTCGGGCGCGCCGACGCCTCCCAGCGGCCCGACGGGCGGCTCTTCGTCAGCATCGACGCCTGGCAGGACACGGTCTTCGACCGCCTCGCCGCCGCGCTGCTCGCCGACCTGCCCGCCCCGCTGCACACCGTCGCCGACGAGGGCGACCACGACACGCTGGCCGCCTGGCGTCGGGCCGGCTTCACCACGGCGCGCCGCGAACGGGCCTACCTGGTGCCCACCGACCCGCAGGCCACCGGCCTCGGCACGGCACTGCCCCCGGAGGGCGTCACGATCCTGCCCGCCGGCCTGGCCGAGGAGGGCCCGCTGCGCGCCCTGGAGCGCGTCATCCACGACGAGGTCGAGGCCGGCGCCGGCTGGCCGGCGATACCGGCCCAGGTACTGCCCCGCCCGGCGGGCACCATCGTCGTCGACCCCACCAAGTACGCGGTGGCGTGCCAGGGCGACCGGTACGTGGGGCTGATCCGGGTGACCCCGCCCCGCCGGCCGCGGATCGGGCTGATCGCCGTGCGCGCCGAGCTGCACCGCCGGGGCATCGCCCGGGCGCTGCTGGCCCACGCGCTGGACTCGCTGCACCGCGGCGGCACCGCCACCGCCTGGGCCGAGGTGACGGAGTCCGACACGGCCGCCACCGCGCTCCTGGAGGGTGTCGGTGCCCGGCGTGCGGGCAGCACCCTGGAACTGGTCCACCGCTGACACGCGTACCGGCCGCCCCGCAACGAACGAACCACCCCGCAACGAACGAACCACCCCGACACCGAACGAAGAAGAGAGAGGTGAACACCATGACCAAGACGACGAACGGCATCGAAGTCGAAGGCACCGTCATCGAGTGCCTGCGCAACGCCAACTTCAAGGTGGAACTCCAGAACGGGCACGTCGTGCTCGCTCACATCAGCGGCAAGGTCCGCAAGAACCACATCAAGATCCTCCCGCACGACCGGGTGCTCGTGGAGCTCAGCCCCTACGACCTCACCCGCGGCCGGATCCGCTACCGCTACCGCAACTAGTGACCGGCGGCCCGGCACGCTCCCCCGTGGCGTGCCGGGCCACCGGCGGTTCTGCCGCGCGGGGCTGACGGGCCCGGCGCACCGCGGTGTTCCTCGTGGAGGAGGATGCCAGGGCGCGCGGGCGCGGTGTTGTCCCTGCGTCTCCACTTCCTTGGCAATGCGTCTACGCCCCGCCCGAACCGTCCCCGTCTCCGTTTCCGCCCCCGTTTCCGTTCCTGTCCCCGGCCCCGGCCCCGGCCTCGGCCTCGGCCAGGGTCAGAACCAGTGCCGGGTCCGGGGACAGGGCCCGGTGCCGGTGCTCGCGGGGCGAGAGCCCGTACGCGGCCCGGAAGGCGCGGCTGAAGTCGTCCGCGCGCGGGACGCCCCAGCGGGCGGCGACGGCCTGGACCGGCAGGGTGCGCAGCGCCGGGTCGGCCAGGTCGCGCCGGGCCCGCTCCAGCCGCTGCCCGCGGATCCACGCGGCCAGCGTCCGGCCGTCCTCGGAGTGCCGGGTGAAGACCCGGTGCAGGTGGCTGACGGAGACGTGGTGGGCGGCGGCGATCACCGCCGGGGTCAGGTCCGGGTCGTGGAG
Source organism: Kitasatospora sp. NPDC058162 (assembly GCF_042884005.1). Lineage (NCBI taxonomy): Bacteria > Bacillati > Actinomycetota > Actinomycetes > Kitasatosporales > Streptomycetaceae > Kitasatospora > Kitasatospora sp. NPDC058162. The sequence goes on along the minus strand of NZ_JBHVUS010000058.1, from coordinate 34,036 downwards.
GTTGCGCCGGACGAAGGCGCGCACGGCCTCCGCCAGGGCCCGCTGCCGGGCGTCCTCCGGCACGGCCGCCTCGGCCTCCAGCTCCCCGGCCACCCACGCGGCCACCAGGTCGACCGCGATCGTCCCCAGCCGCGCCGCCTCGGCCGGCCCCAGGGCCGCGGCCTGCCGGTCCAGCCCCACCAGGAAGTCCGACAGCAGCGCGCAGGTGCCCTCCCGCACCGAGAACCCCCGGCCCAGCAGGTCGCGCAGCCGGTGCGGCGCCAGCGGCAGCAGCGACACCGGGAAGTCGATGCCCACGGCCTCGGTCCGCTGCTCCCGGCGGCCCTGCGCGCGGGCCCCGAGGGCCCGCACCTCGTACGGGTGCGAGCTGTCCACCAGGTAGAGGTCGCCGCGCCCGAAGGTGCGGGTGCGCTCCCGGGTGCCGCGGGTCAGCGACAGCCCGCCGTCGAGCGGCATCGTCAGGTGGTAGACCCCGGGGTCCGTGCGCCGCACCATGGCGGCGGTGCGCCGGAAGCGGGTCGGCGGGAACGAGGACCGCAGGAGGGTCACCGGGCCCAGTTCCAGGCGCCGCATCTCCGCCCGGAAGTCGTCGGCGTGCTCGCTGGTCATCTCGCTGGCCCGGGTGCGCCCGATCAGCTCCCGCCAGCAGTCGAACCGCTCCCGCGCGGGCACACCCTCGCCCTGGAACACGCTCCCCGCCCTCGCGGCCACCTCGCCGCCTCCCTTCCCGCTCCGCCTCCCGGCCGGGCCCGGCCCGGTCCGGCCGCCGCCGGACCGTCGACCGTAGCCGATCCCCGCCCGCGCCCCCGCCAGGACCCCCGCCCGGACCCCGCCCGGACCCCGCCAGGGCCCCGCTAGGGGGCCAGCAGCGCGCAGACGAAGTCCTCCTCGACCGCCCGCAGGTGCGCCAGCAGGTCCGGGCTGCCCGTCTCGTTCACCTGCGTGGTGACGGAGACGGTCAGGCTGCGCCGCCCGTCGGCGGTGCCCGCGCCGAGCTGGGTGTAGCCGGCGGTGTTGCCGGTGTGGCCGTACACCGTGCCGCAGCGGGTGGTGTACTCGAAGATCGCCAGCCCGGCGCGGTTGCTGCCGGGGCCGGCGGGTTCGGAGGCGCCGTCGACGAAGGCCCGCTGCTGGGCGCGGGTGGCGTCGGCGATCAGCGGGCCGCCCGCCCATCCGGCGGCGAAGGCGCTGAAGTCGGCGGGGGTGGAGACCAGGCCGCCCGAGGCCCAGGCGCCGGAGGCGCCGAACCGGGTGCTGACGTCCTGGGGCGGGGCGGGCGGCTGGACGTCGTAGCCGTGCAGGTAGGGCCTGGGCAGCCGGTAGCCGGAGGGCAGGCTGGTGCCGGTGAGGCCGAGCGGGCGGTAGACCTGGGAGGCCAGCAGGTCCTCGTAGCGCTGCCCGGTGGCGGCCTCGGCCATCAGGGCGACGGCGATGTTGTCGGAGTTGGAGTACTGGTAGCGGGTGCCGGGGTCGAACTCCAGGGGCCGGCCGGCGACGAAGTCCAGCAGGTGCCGGGAGTCGAAGACGTGGTGGGGGTCGGCGTTCAGCAGGTCGCCGAACGCCGGCGCCCTGCTGTAGTCGGGCAGGCCGCTGGTGTGGTTGAGCAGCTGGCGCAGCGTCACCGCGCCCCAGGCGGCGGGCAGTGCGGGCAGCCGCCGGGCGAGGGTGTCGTCGAGGCTCAGCAGTCCGCAGTCCACCAGCCGCAGGGCGACGGCGCCGCTGAACGCCTTCGCGGCGCTGGCCAGGCGCATGTGGTCCTCGGCGCGCGGCTCGCGGCGGGTGCCGACCTCAGCGGTGCCGGCCCGGATCACCCGCACCCGGTCGTCCTCGCGCAGGACGGCGATGGCGCCGGGCGGGCCGTCCGGGCGGTCGACCAGTTCCTGCAGCCGGGCCCGCAGCGCCCGGTCGCCGTCCTGGTGGCCGTCCCGGCCGGCGGCCGCGGCGCTGCCGGCGGGTGCCAGCGCGAGCGAGGCGGCGAGCAGGACGGTGACGGCGGGCAGCGGTGAGCGGCGGGGGCGCGGCGACATGGCGGATGATCCTCCGGAGGGCGATTCGGTGACCGGGCGGCCGGGGCGGCCGGGGCGGCCGGGGCGGCCGGGCGGCCGGGTGGTTCGGGGGCAAGGGATCACCGCCCGCGGAGCCGGGGAAACGGCCGGACGCCCGCCGTGACCCGCCTGGTCGATGTGACCCGCCGGGTCGATCGGCGGGGGAGGGGGCCTGACACACCGTTTTGCGAACCCTTTGCTAGCATCCGCGCACCGAGAAGTGGATCAAGGGAGCAGCGGTGGAGCAGGGGCGGATGGAGCTGGCGTTCACGCCGACGGGCGAGGACTTCCGGGAGGCCTTCGCGGCCCAGGCCCGGCACACCACCGTGGGCCGGGCGGCGCGGGTGGTCTGGTGGGTCCCGGCGGCCGTCTCGCTGCTGGGCGGCGCGCTGAAGCTGGCGGACGGCGGGGCGGGCGTGTCCGACGCGGTGGAGGCGGCCGCGCTGGTGGCGCTGGCGCTGTACGTGCCGCGGCTGCAGGCGGCCTCGGCGCACCGGCGGGTGAGCCGGCGCGGCGGGCCCCGCACCGTGGTGGTGGACGGCGGCGGGGTGAGCGTCACCGACCGCTGCGGCACCCAGACCCGGGCGTGGTCGACGCTGTCCGGCTTCGTGGAGACCGAGCACCTGTTCCTGGCGCTGACCCGCCGCGGCTCCTGCCTGCTCATCCTGGCCAAGCGCGGAACCCCGGACCCCGACGGGCTGCGCGCCCTCCTCGCCCGGCACGCGGCCCCCGTCGGCCGCCCGGCGCCCGCGGACCCGGCCCCGCAGGCCGGGGTCTGACCCCCCCGGGCCCCGAAGCGCCTGAAGCCCCGAAGCGCCTGAAGCCCCGGAGCCCTCAGCCCTGGAACGGCCCCTCGTCGACGAAGGTGCGCAGCAGCCGGGCGAAGGCCCGGGCGTCGGCCGCCGGCCAGGAGGCGAGGGAGTCCTCGATGCGGGCCGCCAGGCGCTGCCTGGTGGCCCGTACCGCGTCCTGCCCGCGGTCGGTGAGGACGAGCAGGGTCGCGCGCCGGTCGCCGGGGTCGGCCTCGCGGCGCAGCAGCCCGGCCTCCTCCAGCCGGTCGGCGCGGCGGGTCACGGTGGTGCGGTCCAGCCCGATTTCGCGGCCCAGGTCGGCGGCGCTGCACGCTCCGGTGCGGGCCAGGCCGCTGAGGACCGGGTAGGTGAGCTCGTCGACGGCCTCCCCCAGGCCGTCGGTGAGCTGGGCGTGCAGGCCGGTGCGGGTGCTGCGCCGCAGCAGCAGTCCCAGGGCCTCGGCGATCTCATGTCCCGTCGGATTCGTCACCCCTTCAGATTAGCGTGCGCTGCGCACGCTTTTCCTGTACCGTCAGATGCGTGCTTAAGGCACGCATTTTCCGTGACGGCCTTTGGAGGACCTCATGCGGCACACCGACATCACCACCGCCCTCACCGACCTGCTCCTCACCCCGGGACTCGACCTCGAGGAGGCCGTCGACCGGCACTTCGCCCCCGACTACCGCCAGCGCACCGACGGCCGCTGGGACGACCGCGGGCAGTTCCTGGCCCACATCGCCCACCTGCGCACGGTCGTGGCCGACGGCTCCGTCGAGGTCCACGAGGAGCTCGCCGACGGCCACCGCTACGCCGACCGGCACACCATGACCGTCACCAAGACCGACGGCTCCACCGTCCGCATGGAGGTCTACCTCTTCGCCGAGTTCGCCCCCGACGGCCGCTTCCGCCGGATCGAGGAGACCACCCTCCTGCTGGAGGGCGCCGAGCACGACCGCGACCTCGGCAGCGCCCGCTGACCACCCGCGGCCGTGGGGCGGGGGAGGATGTCACCCGCTCCCGCCCTACGGCTGCTCGCCCGCGCCCTCGGTGTCGATGTGCGGCAGCACCCGGTCCAGGAAGCGCGGCGTCCACCAGGCCGCCGGCCCCAGCAGCGTCATCACCGCCGGCACCAGCAGCAGCCGCACCACCGTGGCGTCCACCAGCACGCTGACCGCCAGGCCCAGGCCCATCATCTTGATCACCACGTTGTCGCTGACGATGAACGCGGCGAACACACTCACCATGATCAGCGCGGCACAGGTGATCACCCGCGCGGTGATCTCCAGCGCGTGCGCCACCGAGTCCTGGCTGCGCCCGGTGCGCAGCCAGGACTCGTGCACGCGCGAGAGCAGGAAGATCTCGTAGTCCATGCTCAGCCCGAAGACGATCGCGAACATCATCATCGGCACGTAGCTCTCGATCGGGACCTTCCCCGCGACCCCGAGCGCCGGCCCGCCCCAGCCCCACTGGAAGACCGCCACCACCACCCCGTACGAGGCCGCGATGGAGAGCAGGTTGAGCACCGCGGCCTTGACCGCGACCAGCAGGCCGCGGAAGACCGCGAGGATGATCAGGAAGGCCAGCGCGACCACCACCGCGATGATCAGGACCAGCCGGCTGGAGACGATGTCCAGGAAGTCGACCTGGGCCGCGGTGTTGCCGGTCACGTACGTCTTCGCGCCGCTGCCGGCCACCGCGTCGGGCAGCACGGTGTCCGACAGGCGGTTGACCAGGTCGGTGGTGGCCCGGTCCTGCGGGGCGCCCGCCGGGACGACGGTGGCGAACAGCACCGCGCCGTCCGGGCTGGTCTGCAGCGGGGTGGTGCTCGCCGCGCCGGGGAGGCCGGTGAGGGCCTGCTGCACGGCGCCCTGCACGCCCGCCCGGGACCCGGCCGCCACCGCGCTCTGGTCGACCACCGCGGTCAGCGGCGCGTTCGCCCCCGGGCCGAAGGCCTGGGAGATCAGGTCGTAGGCGCGCCGGTCGGTGAAGGAGTCCGGGTCCGCGCCGTCGCCGATGTGCCCCAGCTGGATGGAGAACAGCGGGATCGACAGCACCCCGAGCGCGACCACCCCGGCGACCAGGTAGCGCCACGGGTTCGCCTCCACCCGCCGGGCGTAGCGGTGCCAGCTCCCGCCGCCCTCGCCGCCGCCCCCGGCCTCGGCGATCGGACGGCGCACCGCGAAGCGGTCCATCCGGCGGCCGATCAGCCCCATCAGCGCCGGCAGCAGGGTCAGCGCGCCGAGCACCGCCGACACCACCGTGACGGCCGCGGCCGCCCCGAGCTTGGCGATGAAGGAGATGCCCGACACCGACAGCCCGGACAGCGCGATGATCACCGTGCAGCCGGAGACCAGCACCGCCCGCCCGCTGGTGGCCACCGCCTGCCCGGCCGAGGCGACCGGGTCCACCCCGTCCATCAGGTTCTGCCGGTGCCGGGTCAGCAGGAACAGCGCGTAGTCGATGCCCACCCCGATGCCGATCATCGTCGCCAGGGTCGGCGCGACGGTGGCGAAGGTGGACAGCGCCGCGACCAGCCCCAGCGCCCCGAGCCCGACCACGGCCGCGATCAGCGCCGTCAGCAGCGGCAGCCCGGCCGCGATCGCGCTGCCGAACCCCACCAGCAGCACCACCACCGCCACCGCGAAGCCGATCACCTCGCTGGAGCGGTCGTCCGCCGCCGGCCGGGCCAGCTCGCCCAGCGGCCCGCCGTACTCCACCTGCACCCCGGCCTGGCGCAGCGGCGCCACCGCGGCGTCCACCCCGCCCAGGTAGTCGTGGCCCAGCAGCGCGGGGGTGGTGTCGAAGCGGACGGTGATGTACCCGGTCAGCCCGTCGGGGGCCAGCGGCCCGCCCGGCGCGGCGCTCTGCCCGGGCGGGGGCAGCGGGCTCTGCACGGTGACCACGTGCGGCAGCGCCTGGAGCGCGGTGACGGCCTGGGCGATCTGCGGCTGGAAGCCGGCCAGCTGCTGGGCGTCGTGCAGCACCACCTGGGAGCTGGTGCCCGCGGCGCCCGGCTCGTGGGCCTGCAGCACGTCCCGGCCCTGCTGCGCCTGGGTGCCGGGCAGCGAGAAGTCGTCCGAGTAGCCGCCGCCGACCGCCCGGTTGGCGGCCTGGACGCCGGCCAGGGCGACGATCCACAGCACGACGACGACCAGCGCGTGGCGCGCGCACCACTCGCCCAGGCGCCGCAGCGCCGCGCGCCTGGCGGGCGGCGGCGCCGCGGCCGGGGGGACACGGCGGGCGGAGGGCGGCATGGACGGCTCCCGGGGGTCTCCGGCGCGGTGGTGCGCCGAACCGGCGCAGTGTTCCCCGCGGGGCGGGCGGGCCCTCGGGTACCGGCGGGTAGTCGCCCCGACGGCCCCGAGGGCCCTACCGCCTGTACGAAGGCGTGGGCCGCCGACCGGTCAGGGCCGCCCGCCCCCGCCCCCGCCGAGCAGCGGCGTGGCCACCGGCGCCGCCGCGCCGACCAGGACCACCAGCTCGTGCCCGCCCGGATTGGCCTGGAGCGGCACGGTGCGCCAGTTGTTGGCCAGCCAGACGTTGCCCGAAGGGTCGATCTGGATACCGGTGTTGCGCTCCAGCCCGTCGCTCGTGTACCCGGTGTCGGGCGGGGAGATCGGCTCCCCGGTGCGCACCCCGGGCGGGCAGGCGGACAGGTCGACCCCGCACAGCCGGGCGACGCGGTGGCCGCCGAAGTTGGCCACCCACACGGTGTCGTCCCCGTCGACGGCCACGCCCCAGGGCAGGAACAGCCCGCCGTTGGTGAAGGGCGCGGGCGCCGCCGTCCCGTCCGGACCGATCATGGTCACCGAGGTGCCCGGCCGCGGGCCGTCCTCGCCGCCGAGCGCGTCCGCCAGGTCGGCCGCGGTGGTGTCGCCGCAGGGCACCGGCAGGATGCCGCTGTTGCTCACCCAGGCGTTGCCCCGGCTGTCGGTGGCCACCGCGAGCGGCCGGCGCAGGCCCGCCCCGGTGACGGTGCGCTCCGGCGAGCCGTCGGGGCCCACCACCTGGACGCTGTCGCTGCCGTTGCCGCTCACCCACAGCCGCCCGGCCGGGTCCACGGCCGCGCCGAAGGGCTTGTGCAGCCCCGGCACGGCGATCTCCCGGGCCCGCGTCGCGTCGCCGTCCGGGATCCGCGCCACGCTGTCCGAGCCGCAGTTGGCGACCCACACCGTGCCGGAGCGGTCGGCGGCCATGCCCTGCGGCTGGACGATGCCGGCGCCGCGCCAGCCCTCGCGCGGCGACAGCGCGGTGCCGTCCGGGGCGAACTGCGAGACGCTGCGCTCCAGCGGCATCGGGTTCAGCGGGCAACCCCGGCCCTGGAAGCCGAAGTTGGCGACCCAGGCGCTGCCCTTGGCGTCGACGGTGATGCCGAAGCCGGCCCCGTACAGGCCGCCGCCCCGGTAGGGGGCGCCGGGGGCGTCCTGCCCGGTGGGGGTGAACTTGAGCACCGTGTCGGCGCCGCAGACCGGTACGGCCGGGTCCGGGCCGTAGCGGTAGTTGTTGCTGACCCAGGCGTTGCCGTCCGCGTCGAAGGCGATGTTGCCGGGCCCGTCGAGCTCGTGCCCGTTGCCGTCGTAGCGCAGCGCCACCGTCCAGGCGTCCGGGGCGGCGGGCAGCGCGGGCCGGTAGCGGTCGGCGGTGGCGGCCAGCGCGAACAGCTCGGCGGCGTTGTGGCCCGGGTCGTGGGCGATGTCCACGGCGGCCAGCAGGGTGTTGCGCGGCCGCTCGCGGCCCGGCCGGCGGGCCAGGTCCAGCAGCCGGTCGCAGGAGTCGCCGCTCACGCAGGTGGCCAGCAGGTTGGCCAGGGTGTTGAACTCGGCCAGGGTCGAGGTCAGGGCGCCGTTGGGCGCGGAGGCGAGCAGCGGGGCGATGCCGCCGGTGCCGGTGTCGGCCAGGTTGTGCGCCAGGGCGGCGCCGTTCTGCAGCCCGGGGGAGGAGCCGGCCACGCCGTCCGGGCCGGTGAAACGGGCCAGGGCGTAGGCCGCGGCCACCGTGGTCCGCTCGTTGACGACCAGTTCGGGCGGGGCCCCGGCGCCGCTGAGCACCGCGGCCAGCGTCACCGGCCCGTCCTGCGCGGGCCCGTCCGGAGTGCGCCCGTCCTGCGCGGGCCCGTCCTGTGCCGGCCCGTCCTGCGGGGCACGGGCCGACGGGCGGCCGAGGTCGGCCAGCACGTACAGCACCGCCCGCGGATCGCGCGGGCGCCGGTAGTCCAGGCTGAACCGCCCGTCCCCGCCGCTGCGCCCCCGGGCCAGCACCCGCGCCCGCCCGCCCGGGCCCTGCCCGGCCTGGTACAGCGTCACCTCCGCCCCGCCGAGCGGCGCGTCACCGCTGCGCACCACCCCGCACTGCCCGGCCTCCTCCCACCCGGCGGCCGGCGCGGCGTGCGAGGGCCCGGCGGCGAGCTGGGCCAGGAGGGCGGCGGTCAGCAGGACGCCGCGGTGTCGGCGCATGGGGACTCCGTTCGATCGCAGGACGAGAGGGAAGGGGCCGGCCCCGCCCGCGACGAAGCGCTCGGCGGGGCCGCCGCCCTCCTGCCTGCCACATCCCGGGCCGCCCGCACGCGACCGGCCGCCGGACGCGGCGGAAAATGCCCGGGACGGCCGAGCGCGCCCGCCCGCCACCGCACCCCCGCGCCCGCCCGGGACCGACTTCCCACGCGATACGGCGAGTTGGCTAGACTGCCCCGGCCCAGTGTGATCAAGAAGGGACACTGATGAGCATGGGAGGAACCTGGATGACCACGACTGATCCCGACCCGGCGGAGCCGATGGGGACGCAGATACGCCAGGACATCCCGCACAGTGCCCGGATGTACGACTACTTCCTCGGCGGCAAGGACAACTTCGCCGTCGACCGCGAAGCCGCCGAACGCGTCCTGACCGCCTTCCCCACCATGCGCACCGCCGTGCGGGCCAACCGCACCTTCATGCACCGCGCCACCCGCGCCCTGGCCCGGCGCGGCCTGCGCCAGTGGCTGGACATCGGCACCGGCATCCCCACCTCGCCCAACCTCCACGAGGTCGCCCAGGCCGTCGAACCCGGCGCCCGGATCGTCTACGCCGACAACGACCCCGTCGTGCTGGCCCACTCCCGCGCCCTGATGACCAGCACCCCCCAGGGCCGCACCGCCTACGTCCACGGCGACGTCCGCGACCCCGCCTCGATCCTGACCACCCCCCAGGTCGCCCAGACCCTCGACCTGACCCGGCCGGTGGTCCTGTCGATGGTCGCCCTGCTCCACTTCGTCCCGGACCTCGACGACGCCCACGCCATCGTCAAGCGCCTCCTGGACCCCCTGCCGGCCGGCTCCGCCCTGGTCCTCTCCCACGCCACCGCCGAACTCGACCCGCCCGGCGCCTCCAAGGTCGAGGAGATCTACAACCAGGCCGGCACCTCCCTGCGGCTGCGCCCCGCGGCCGAGTTCGCGACCTTCTTCGAGGGCCTGGACCTCCTCGACCCGGGCATCGTCCCCGCCCACCGCTGGCACCCCGACGGCACCGACGAGGCCGACCTGCTGCTGGCCGGCGTCACCGACGCCCAGGTCTCCTTCTACGCCGGCGTCGCCCTCAAGCCCTGACCCGGCGACAGGCGAGCGCACACGGGGAGGGGCCCGCGGTCCGACCGCGGGCCCCTCCCCGTGCGCTGTCCGGGAGCCCTCCGCTTCGTCAACACCCCGGCCGGCGCCGCCTCCCGTCCGGGTGACGCCGGGCCGGTTCCCGCCCCGGGCCCGTCCCCGGTCCGCTCTGCTGGGAGCGCCCGCACCGCCCGAGCCCCGCCCCCGGAGGAGCCCCGTGACCTCGCCCTGCGACCCCCAGTACGCTCCCGCCGGCGACGTGAGCGCGGCGCTCATGGTCATCGACTCCCGGCTCAAGGCCCTCTACGACGGCCGCACCGGCACCGACCCCGAACACCGCGAGATGGTCGACCACCTCGCCGCGTCCCTGGGCCCGGAGGGGTTCGCCGCCCTGCTGGAAGGCGCCTGCACCCTCATCTACCTGTACATGAACTGGCTGCGCAAGGCCTGCGAGGACCAGGGCAAGGACGTCATCGAGTACGTGCTCCCCAGCCTCGTGGCCACCATGCGCATGATGCCCAGGACCTTCCGCCCCGAGGTCGTCCCCACCATGGCCGGCCTGCTCGTCGCCGCCGGCAGCGGCCTGAGCCCCAACCTGTGGCGCGCCCAGTACGGCCCCTGGACCGACGCCGAGATGAACCCCCTGGAAGCCACCGCCACCCTGCTCGCCGAGTACGTCAACCGGATCTGCGGCGACGACCAGGACTTCGCCACCCGCCTGATCACCGACGCCCTCTCCCGGGCCGACGACGACGAGGACGAGGACGACGACGAGTGACCCCCGCTCAGCCCGCGCCCCCGCCGGCCGCCCGGTAGGCCGCCACGGCGGCCGGCAGGACGGCTTCGACCCCGAACCTCGGCTTGTCATCGACGATCTGCTCCATCGTCATGATCACATCGCCCTCCCGGACGAACGCCTTCTCGGTGATCCACACCGTCGACTTGCCGACGAAGGTCGAGGTCTCCCGCAGCACCACACTGTCGTCCGCCGGCACGCCCGCGCCCTTCGTGGACAGGGCGTTCCGCGCCGAGTCCCCGTTGGGGAAGTCCTCGGTGTAGGCGGGGCAGCGCTGCGCCGCGTCGCGGACGGCGGCCATGGCCTCGGCCGCCTGGCCCGGCCCGTACCGGTCGAGCGACTCCTGGCCGAACCAGCCGTTGTCGTCCGGGTTTTCGGGGTCGGCGGGCGGTTGCTCCAGGCCGACCGACGCCTCCTCCAGGGGGCGGGTATGCCGCTGCAGGAGGCGGGACACCGTCAGTTCCGTGCACGGCATCGACGCGATCGGGGCACCGGGAGCGGAGGTCCTGGAGGCGTCGGACGCCAGCAGCTGGAAGCCGGCCGGGAGCCGGGCGGCCGTGACCAGACGGTCGGTCAACCGCGGCGGCGCGGACGCCGCCGCGGCCGGGGCCCCGCCCGCCGCACCCGCACCGGACGCCCCGCCGGAACACCCCGCCAGACCCAGCCCCACCGCGACCCCCGCCACCAGCGCGACAGCACGCACGCGCACCGGACACCCCCCCTTGCAGTCCATGATCGCGCGCATCCTCCCACACCCCGGTACGGCCCCGAACCGTCGCCCCGCGCCCGCCCGCCGGCGCCCGGACACCCGCCCCGCCCGCCCCGGAACACCGCCCCGGAACACGGCCCCGCCCGGGGGCGTTCCGGCCGACATGGAACCAGTCCCCGCACGCCCGCGACACCCCAGCGAGCTGGACCTGCGCAAACTGCGGCTCCTGACGGAGCTGGAACAGTGCGGCACGGTCAGCGCGGTCGCCGCCGCCCTGCACCTGACCCCCTCCGCGATATCCCAGCAACTCGCCGCCCTGAGCAAGGACTTGGGAGTGCGCCTGACCGAACCGGCCGGGCGCCGGCTGCGCCTGACCGCCGAGGCCCGGCTGCTCCGGGATCCGTCTTCCTCTGGTTGACTTCCTCTCCGGGCTAAGGCGCGGGGATTCCGGCCGCGCGTGCCGCGCGGGGGCTTCGCCCCGTGCGCGTGCGCCTCGCCGGTGGTTGGCGCTTCACAGACCGGGCAACCCCGAGGTCTCCACGCCCTGACACCGCATGCCCTGCGGCGTTGAGGATGTTCTTTGCGGCGTTCACGTCGGCGTGGTCCTGATACCCGCAGGCGGTGCACTCGAAGACCGCTTGACTCTCACGGTTCTTCGGGTCCGCATGCTTGCAGGCGTGGCAGGTCTGCGACGTGTACGCGGGATCGACCAGGACGATTGTCGTCCCGGTGGTGCGCGCCGCGTTGCGGAGCGCGAGTTCGAGCAGGTGCCATCCCTTGTCCAGGATGGCCCGGTTCAGTCCGGCCTTGGCGCGAACGTTGCGGCCGGGCTGTTCGACAGTTCCCGCCGCCGAGGCGGTCATGTTCCTGGTGCGGAGGTCTTCCAGCACCACCACCGCATTACGGGTGGCCAGTGTGTTGGCGGTCTGCGCACAGAAGTCGGCGCGGCGGTTACGGACACGGCCGATGATGGCGTTGATCTTCGCCAGCACCGAGCGGCGGCGGTTGCTGCCGCGCTCGCAGCGGGAGAGCTGCTGTTGCAGGCGGCGCAGCCGCTTCGCCTCGCCCATGCTGATGTACTCGCGGTCGTGGAAGTGGCCGCCGCTGGTGGTCGCGGCGACCTTGACGCCCCGGTCCACGCCTACGGCGGTGTTCGGCATCGCGTGCCGCTGCGGCGTCTGCCGGCCGTCCTCGACCAGGAACGAGACGAACCACTGACGTCCCTGCCGGGCGACCGTCGCCGAGCGGACTTCGCCGCCGATCGGCCGGGACCAGCGGAACCGGACCCATCCCAGCTCCGGCAGTTTCGCCCGTCCCCACTTGCGGCCGATCCGCTCGACCGTGATCAGGTTCCCGGCGGGGAATCGGAACGACGGCGACCAGCGGGCCTTGGAGCGCCACCGGACCCGATGCGTCCCGTGCTCACGGCATGCCCGGTCCAGATCTCGCAGGGTCTGCTGCAACACGTGCGACGGCGCGTCCTTCAGCCATGGGAACTCCCGCTTGGCGTCGGCCAGCTCAGCGGCCTGCGGAACGTAGTTCATCCACGCCCCGCGACGCCGGTACTCCCGGCGCTGCTCGAGGGCGGTGTTCCACACCGAACGGCAGATGTCGCCGAACGTCTCGCACAACTCGGCCTGCTTCGCGTCGAGTTCGAGCCGGTACCTGCGGCCGGACAGCATGGGAACACCCCCCATCGGTTGCGGCGATCAACATAGTGCACAGCACTGACAACGCAACGACCCGCGCCACCTCGCGGCTCCGGGCCAAGGATGAGCCAATCCCCGGCTGAGGCAGGGGGGCTGCGCTCAGGAGTTCAGATCACCGCGACGGCGACGGGTTCGCGCCCATGGATATGGTCTTCGCCCGCCTCGCCCTGGTCGTCCTCGGCGTCGTGTGCACCGGCTTCGCCGTCCTGCTCAACACCGTCATCATCACCAAGGACGGCCCCGCCGCCTCCGCCACCGTCGTCTACCTGATGACCGTCGTCTCCGTCGTCCTGGGCGGCCTCGTCCTGGGCGAGCCGCTGGGCGGGAGCGTCATCGCCGGCACCGCCGCGGTCCTGGGCGCCACCGTCCTGCTGCGCCGCAAACCCGCCCCCGCGGCCCCCGCGGCCGTCCCGGCTCCCGTCCCCGCCGCCGTCCCCGCCCGGGCCCGACGGAATGTCAGTGCCCGCCCCTAGAGTGGAGACATCGCTGGAGGAGACGCCGAAAGGCGCCGCGGGAAAACCCGCGAAATGACTCCGGAAAAGCATCGCAAGCGCGCCGGAAAAGGGGATAGCCATGTCCACGAACAGGATCAAGCACAAGGTCAACCACGTCTCCCTCGTGGTCGACAAGTCCGGCTCGATGCACCAGCACCAGACCCAACTCGTCCGCGTGGTCGACGAGTTCGTCAAGGGCCTCCAGGAGGAGTCCGACCGCCTCGGCCACGAGACCCGGATCAGCCTCTACGCCTTCGACCACGAAGTGCAGAACCTGGTCTGGGACATGGACGTCAAGCACCTGCCCTCCCTGCGCGGCCTCTACCGGGTCGACAACGGCGCCACCGCCCTGATCGAGGCCGCCGTGAAGTCCGTCGACGACCTCAAGAACATCTGGGAGGGCTACGGCGAGCACTCCTTCCTCCAGGTCGTCGTCACCGACGGCGAGGAGAACGCCTCCGGCTGCTCCCAGAGCGGCCAGATGCACACCCGCATGAACGGCGGCAAGGGCGCCGAGGTCCTGCGCTCCTGGCTCGACCGCATCCAGGGCGCCATGGACGAGCTCCCCGACCACTGGACCTCCGCCATCCTGGTCCCCAACTCCCTGGCCAAGCGCACCGCCCAGGAGTACGGCTTCCCGGCCGGCAACATCGCCATCTGGGACGCCGACTCCAGCAAGGGCGTCGAGGAGGCCATCGGCACCGTCAAGTCCGCCGCCACCAGCTTCCTGCGCGGGCGCGAACAGGGCGTGCGCGGCACCAAGAACCTCTTCGCCATGGGCCAGGACCTCAGCACCGCCGACGTCAAGGCCGAACTCGACGCCCTGGACGCCGGCAAGTACATCCTCGTCCCCGTCGACGAGGCGAGCCCCATCCGCGACTTCGTCACCAGCGCCGGCCACCCGTACAAGACCGGCTGCGCCTTCTACGAGCTCTCCAAGCGCGAGAAGATCCAGGGCAACAAGCAGCTCGCCGTCGCCGAGAAGGACCCGGCCACCGGCCGTATGACCGGCCGCGTCTTCTCCGGCCCCGCCGCCCGCCGACTCCTCGGCCTGCCCGCCGCGGAGGCCGTCGTCAAGCCCGGCGAGAACCCGTCCTACACGGTCTTCGTCCAGTCCACCTCCGTCAACCGCAAGCTCGTCCCGGGCACCAAGCTCCTCGTCCTCCTCTGACCGACACCCCGCGTCGCACGGCCATCCGTACGTTGATCAGATTGTCGCTTGCATGGGCTAGCCTGCCCCCGGCGCCGCAATACGCGGCGTCAGAGGGGGAGTTGATGACCAGGATTCGTTCGGGGACGATGCGCCGGGCAGCCGCAGCGGTTTCGGCCGCCGCGCTCTCGGCGGCGGCGCTGCTGGCACCGGCGGCCGGGGCCGCCGCGGCCACGACGCCGACCACCGCACCGGCTGCCGTGCCGGCCGCCGCACCGGCCACCGTGCCGGTCAGCGGGAACGAGGCGATCGTCCCCGTCGGCGCGGCCGGCCCCGAACCGATCGTCAGCCCGGACGGCACCCGGGCCTACGTCACGGTCACCGACACGGACGGCTCCGCCAAGGTGAAGGCGGTCGACACCCGGAGCGACACGGTCACCGGACAGGTCACCGTGGGCACCGGCACCTGGCGCCCGAGCCTGGTTCTCACGAAGGACGGCACCCGTCTGTACGCGCTCGACGCCCAGACCCTCAGCGTCATCGACACCGCCTCGCTGACCGTCCTCGCCTCGCTAGCCCTGCCCGACCAGCCCCGCCCGGCCGGCTGGACCCCGGGCACGGGCGGCGGACTGGTGTTCGGCCCGGACGAGTCCACGCTCTACCTGGTCCAGAGCGGCCCCTCGGCCTTCCGCCAGAGCGGCAACGGCCGACTGCTCGCCTTCTCCACCACCCGGCGGGCGTTCACCGCCACCGTGCCGATGCCCACCTCCGGCGTGGGCGACCCCGCGCTGCGGCCGGGCACCGCGGACCTGTACCTCGGCACCGGCACCGGCGTGCTGCGCCTGAGCACCGGCGGCGGCACGCCGACCGTCGTCGGCTCCGTCCAGGGCGTCACCGCCGGCGGCGCCCTGGTGTTCACCCCCGACGGCCGCCGGCTGTTCTCGGTGAACAGCACGAGCGCCGGCGCGGCCGACCTCATCGACCCCGCCACCGACACCGCCACCGCGCACCTTCGGCTCACCCCCGGCTACGCCGACCTGTCCGACCCGCGGATCAGCGCCGACGGCACCCGGCTCTACCTCGCCGACAACGAGACCTCCGGGGCCTCGCTGCTCGCCTTCGACACCGCCACCGGCGCGGCCCTGCCGACCGAGACCACCGACGTGGACGAGGACGAGATCACCGGCCTGGCCCTGGGCCCCGACGACCACACCTTCTACGTCGCCGGGACCAATGGCGCCGCCACCGCCGGCCTGCAGATCATCCAGCACTGACGGCTGACGGCTGACGGCTGACGCTCCACCACACCGCACCACACCGCACGACACCACACCACACGCTCCACAAGGGGGAACCGATGTCCCGCGAGACCACCCGCCGCACCGTCCCGGCGCTCACCACGGCAGCCGCCGTCACCGCCCTGCTCGCCCTGACCGGCACGGCCGCCGCGGCCGACGCGCCGCTGTCCGGCAGCGAGGCGACCATCGCCGTCGGCGCCCGCAACGCCGCGCCGGTGGTCAGCCCCGACGGCGCCAAGGCCTACGTCGCGGTGACCGAGGCCGACAACACCTCCGCCGTGAAGGCGGTGGACACCCAGAGCGGCGCCGTCACCGCACGCCTGGCCCTCGGCCCCCTCCAGTGGGGCGCCCACCCGGCGCTCAGCGCGGACGGCTCGCGCCTGTACGTCCTCGACGGCCAGCGCCTCAGCGTGGTGGACACCGCCACCCTGACCCTGCTCGCCACCGTCGCCCTGCCCGACCAGCCCCGCCCGGCGGGCTGGACCGCGGGCTCGGCCGCCGGACTGGCCTTCAGCCCCGACGGATCCACCCTGTACGTCTCCCAGAACGGGGCGAGCGCCTACCGGCAGAACGGCCAGGGCCGGATCCTGGCGTTCGCCACCGCGCAGCGGGCGTTCACCACCTCGGTCCAGGTCCCGGCCTCCTCCGTCGGCGCCCCCGCGGCCCGGCCGGGCACCGGCGACGTGTACGTCGGCACCAGCCAGGGCGTGGTGCACGTGAGCGCGGCGGCCACCGCGCCCGCCGTGGCCGGCACCGTCCAGGGCACCGCCACGAACCTGGACTTCAACCTGGCGTTCGCCCCCGACGGCAAGCGCCTGTTCGGCCTCGCCGAGCTCGGCACCGGCGCGAGCACCGTCATCGACCCGGCCACCGACACCGTGACCACCACCTTCCACCCCGCCGGCAGCGGCGACTCGCTGGACAACCCGCAGGTCAGCGCCGACGGCACCCGGCTCTACGTCGCCGACACCAACTACGGCACGGGCACCGCCTCGGTGCTCGCCGTCGACACCGCCACCGGCGCCCTCGTGCCGGCGGACGGCGCCGACAACCTCGACGAGGAGGCGATCACCGGCCTGGCGCTCGGCCCCGACGGCCACACCTTCTACGTGGGCGGCACCGTCGGACAGGTCGCCAACCTCCAGATCGTCGCCCACTGAGCCACCGGGCCCACCGCCGCTCACCGAGTTCACTGAGTGACCGCACGACGACCGGCCCCCGCCCACCCACCGGGCGGGGGCCGCGCCGCACCCCTGGACAGCGGCGGGGGAGTGGGCCACGCTTCACCACCATGAACGCCCCGCCGCCCCCGCACCGGCCCGACCCCGCGCGCACCGCGCTCCTCGAAGCGGTGACCGCGGTCGGCGACGAGGCCGCCGCCCTGCTCGCCGGCTGCCGTGGCGACACCCCGGTACCCGGTTCCGTGTGGACGGTCGCCGAGGCCGCCGCCCACCTGGCGATGGCCAACGAGCTGATGGCCGCCCTGGCCGCCGGCGAGCAGCGGCCCTACGGGGACGGCACCCCGGGCTCGCTGGCCGCGGCGAACGCCGCCTCCCTCGCCGAGCGGCCCGAGCGGGACCTTGCCGTGCTCGCCGCGCAGATCGCCCGCCGGGCACGGGAGTTCACCGCGGCGGCCGCCCGGCGGGCCGGCACCGAAGCGGTGTCCACCCCGCTGGGCGGGATGGACCTGGACACTTTCGGCGCCTACCTGCTCACCCACATGCTGGGCCACCTCTACGACATCGCCCTCGCCCTGGGCCGCCCGCACCCGCTCGACCGCCACCGCGTCGGTCTGACGGTGCCGTTCCTGCGCACCGCCATGCCGCGGGTGGTCGACGCCCGCGCCGCGGCCGGCCACAACGCCTGCTACCGCCTGCGGCTGCGCGGCCTCCAGGGCTTCGCGGTGACCTTCACGGACGGTACCGCCGTGGTCAGCCAGGAGCCGCCGCGCCGCCCGGACTGCACGATCCTCACCGATCCGGTGGCCTTCTTCCTCATCGCGCTGGGCCGCTACAGCGCCACCGACGCCCTCCTGCGGGGCAAGGTCCTGGCCTGGGGCCGCCGCCCCTGGCTGGCCACGGCCTTCCCCACCCTGTTCACCGCCCCCTGACCACCCCGCACGCGGGGCGAACCCCCAGCTGAGACGCCAGTTCCACTCCCCGGCACGGCAGTTGACCCTCCATCGGATCGTGGACACCCCTTTCTGCCCCTCATCCCATCGCAGACGATCAGTCAACTATCCTTCACAACAAGGAAGTTGAAACCGGAGTGCGGCTTCCCACGAACCGTTCGCCGCCGTAGCACTCCATGGGACGGGACGCGGGTGCGCCCACCGCCGCCGGGCGGGCGGCCGGGACCTGCGGGGACGCCGTGGGATATCCCAGATCCCGCCGCGCCGTGGCGGGACGCGCAGCCGGGTGACAGCTTCCTGGCAGGCGGCGACGCCGACCGGCGACCGCCCCCGCCGGCAGGGGGAACCAGCGCACTTCGCCGACAGGCGCCGTCACGCGCCCCCACTGCCCTCCCACGTCACAACCACGGAGGTTCAGCATGCTCGTCAAGAAGGCGGCCGCACTCCTGGCCGCGGCCACCATCGGTGGCATCCTCATCGGCACCACCCCGGCACTCGCCAGCAGCGGCGGCTGCGTCAGCGGGGACGCCTGTCTCTACTACAGCCCCGACCGTGGGGGCGCGAAATTCGGCAAGAGCGAGACCGGAAACTACGACGGCGCCTACTTCGGCGGCGGCGGCGCGGGCGACGGCCAGGCCGTGATCAACAACGCGGCTTCGGTGGAGAACCTGAGCAACTGGTGGAACCTGCGCGTCTACTACGGCCCGGACCTGTCCGGTCCCAACCAGTACGTCCCGAAGAGCACGTGGGTCAACCTCGGCCCGGTGCCGTGGAACGGCGGCTCGGTCGACATGCGCAACAACAACCACTCCCAGGGCTGGTACGTCTGATCCCCCTGCGCACCGTGCCGCGCCGTCCCCGCACCCCGGGGGCGGCGCGGCACCCCGACCGCCAAGGAATCCGCGAGATGCCCGCCCCCGCCCGGAACGCCCCGCAGACCCGCCCGCAGACCCGCCCGCCGCGCCCGCTCCCCGCCGCCCTGGCCGCACTCGCCGTGCTCCTCGCGTTCCCGGCGCTCGCCGCGGGCTGCGCCTCCGCGCCGTCGTCCCCGGCGGCGGCCCCCGCCATGGCGCCGCCGGCCATCCCCGAGCCGCCCGTCCTGACCCAGGTCGCCGACCGGTCCCTGCCCGTCGAGGCCTACCTGCTCAGCGGCGCGCAGTACCGGCGGCTCTCCACCGCCGAGGACGTCCTCGTCAGCCGGTGCATGCAGGACTTCGGCCTCCCGTACGAACGCCCGCCCGCCCCGGACGCCGAGCCGCCCGGCCAGACCGCGCATCGCTACGACCCGGTCGACCCCCGGGTCGCGGCCGCCCACGGCTACCACCCGGCCGACCCCAACACGGGCGCCAAACCCGCCGAACCGAGCATCAGCCCCGACGCGGCCACCGTCCTGGGCGCCGGCACCGCCGGCGGTCCGGGCACCCCCGCCGCCCCCCGCAGCTACCGGGGCCGCCCCGTCCCGCCCGGCGGCTGCCTCGGCCAGGCCCACACCCGGCTCACCGCCCACGGCGGCACCGGACGGGACCCGGACCTGGTCGTCGGCATCAACTTCGGCGGCTACCAGCAGTCCACCACCGACCCCCGGGTCAAGGACGTCTTCCAGAAGTGGTCCGCCTGCATGAAGGCCAAGGGCTTCAGCTACGCCACCCCCACCGACGCCGCCAAGGACCCCCGCTGGACGTCCGCCCCCGAACCCACCCCCGAGGAACTCGCCACCGCCACCGCCGACGTCGCCTGCAAGGCCGCCGTGAACGTGGTCGGCGTCTGGTTCACCGTGGAATCCGCCTACGAGACCCAGGCCATCCAGCAGAAACTGCCGGAACTCACCCGCATCAAACAGGACAACGACGCCATGCTCGCCACCGCCGCCTCCGTCACCGCCGCAAACCCCTGACAGCTGCGCCCCGGCCGGGAGGCCGCGGCGAGGTCTCACCGACGGTGCCGGGAAAGCGCGCGGCAGCCGCTTCCCGAGGCCGGCGGCCCCGGGAAGCGGCTGCCCGGTTCACATCAGTTGCCGTGCTTGCGACGGCGGGTCAGCACGACGGCGGCGCCGCCGACGGCCAGGAGGGCACCGGCGATGCCGGCGGTCAGGCCGGCCCCGTCGGAGCCGGTGTCGGCGAGTTCGGCGCCGCCGCCGGTGGTGGCGGCGGTGTCGGTGGTGGTGGCGGCCGGCTTGGCCGCCGACACCGCGGTGGTGACCGCGGCGGCGGGGACGGCCGCGGGCGCGGCGGTGGTCGGGGCGGGTGCCGGGGTGCTCTGGCCGAGGCACTCGGGGGCGCCGTCGACCGGGGTGGCGGTGATCGGCTGGGTGACCCAGAACAGCGTCTGGTCGGCGCCGCCGAACTGGCCGAAGCCCAGCGAGGCGTCCGTGTCGGTCTTGAAGTTCTTGCCGAGCGTGACACGGGCGTTGAGCACCCGGTCGTCGACCGGGCCGGTGGCCCACTTGGTCAGGTCGACCAGCTCTCCCTCGGCGCCGCCGGCCTGCATGCCGACCTTGTGCCAGCTGCCGTCCTTCGGGTCCTGGACGTCCATCTGGGCGTCGCAGGCGGCCGGGCCGTTCATCGAGCCGTACTTCTGGCCGGCCCAGAGGAAGAACGCCGCGGTGGTGAGGTGCCAGTCGAAGCCGTTGGCGGTCTTGATCGAGACCTGGAAGGCGTGCGGCTTCCCGTCGGCCGGGACGTCCTTGGGCAGGCCGGTGACGGCCGTGGTGAGGCCCGTGGTCTTCACGCCCCACCCGGGGCCCCGGACCGTGAAGTCCTTGGCCTGGCCGTCCGCGCCCAGGGCGGGCGCCAGGAAGGGCTCGACGGTGACGTTGCTGTACGGGCCCTCGTGCGTGGACTGCACGAGCTTGAACCGCAGCTTGAACGTGCGCGAGGCGTGCGGCTGGACGTCGATCCCGGCGCCGGTCAGGTCGGTCGCCACGCCCTGGTGGCCGGCGGGCTTGGCGCCGAGGTCCTGGTCCACCAGCTTCACCGGCTTCCAGGCACCGGAGGCGCCGTCCGCATACTCGGCGGTGATCTGGTCGGTGCCGAGCATCTCGGTGCCGAAGTACAGCACGAGGTGCTGGCCGCTGTAGGGCGCGTCCGCGTCGTTCTTGACCGTGACGGTGCCCTCGGACCAGCCGCCGCCGGCCTCCACCGAGGTGAAGCCGCCGACCGTGAGGGAGTGCTCCTTGTCCGGTCCCGCAGCCTGGGCCGGCAGGGCCAGGGCGAGCGGGGACGCGATCAGGGAAGCAGCCAGAATGACAGGCCGAAATCTCAATTCAACCTCAAAAGTCCGAAATGGCCGCAATTCCTGCGGCAACGCGAAGGTTCCCCCCCATCGCGTCAGGCCGGAGAATATCTGACCACCATTCAGTGTGCCAACCATATGGAATTGCCGATCGATTGCCGGACTTCTTCGGCCAGGTGGACCGCACCCTCCACGCCGCCGCGACCACGGAGGCTGTGGCTGCCCACGGCCGACGTACGACCGGTGCGGCTCACCGGTAGCCCGCGCCCGCCAGGTCCCCCTGGACGAACAGCAGCAGCCCCAGGCAGGCCAGCCCCAGGCCGGCCAGCAGGCCGAGGGCCATGGCCGTCAGGAGCGGCAGGCTGCCCGGTGGGACGAGGACGGCGTGCTCGGGCCGGGAGAGCCGGTAGTACACCGGGACTTCGCCGCCGATCGGGCGCCGTCGGGCCGAGCGCTCCACGAGCTCGATCCGGCGGCCGTCCTCGGCCGTGAACACCAGGACCGGCCGCGCGGGCCGGCGGCGGCGCGGCCGCGGGCCTTCGGTGACCCGCCGGAACCCGGTGCACCGTGCGGTGGCCGTGCGCGTGTCCGGCCGCACCCGCCCGCCGACGGTGATCCGCCGCCAGAGCGCACCGGCGAGCGCCGCGCCCAGCAGGCCGGCGGCGCCGCCGAACAGCCCGAGCAGCACCCCGGGAAACCCGCTGACCCAGACCATGGCGTCCCTCCCCGGTCCGAACCTGCCCGCGCGGACGCCCCGGCACACGGACGCGTCCCCCACCCCGGGGTCAGCCGCGGCCCGCCCGGCCGACGGCCACTGGTCCGGTTGCCAGGCCCGCGCTGCGCCCGACATCCCCGGCCTGCGCCGGAAGCGCCCGCCGACGGCGCACCGGGGAGAGCAGGACCGGCAGGAAGGCCGTCGCGACCAGGGCGCCGCCCACCCACAACGCGACGCGCACACCGGCCAGTTGGCCGATCACCCCGGCGATCGCGGAGCCGACGGCCAGGGCCCCCGACAGCAGGAAGCGGAAGGTGGCGTTCATCCGGCCGAGGAGGGGATCGGGGGTCATCCGCTGGCGCAGGCTCACACCGAGCACGTTGTCCATGCCGATCTTGAACATGGCCAGCAGCCAGCCGCACCCGGCCAGCCACAGCCAGACCCCGCGGCCGGCCAGCGGCACCAGCAGGCCCGCCGGGGACAGCCACAGGCCGGCCAACGCGAGGGAACGGCCGTGGCCGAACCGGGCGGCCAACGGGCGGGCGCAGCGGGCCCCGAGCAGCAGGCCCGCCCCGCCCGCCGCCCAGAACAGGCCCAGGCTGCCCGCGGACAGGCCGAGTTCGCGCAGGAACACCAGCGGGAGCGTGGTGTTGACGATCTGCGAGCCCAGGTTGGCCAGGGCCGCGGTGAGCGCCAGCGCCCGCAGCTCCGGATGGCCGAGGACGTGGCGCAGGCCTTCCCCGATCTGCTTCCCGAGCCGGGCAGGCCGCCCAGAGGAAGGGGCGTGGGAGACAGCCGGGGAGCGGCCCAGCGCGGTGAGCTGCACGGCGGAGGCGAGGTAGCACAGGCCCGTGGCCGCCAGCGCCACCGGAGCCGTCAGCCACTGGACCAGGCCGCCGCCCGCGCCGCGCCCGGCGACGCTGCCGAGAGCGATGAGGCTGACCACGGCGGCGTTGGCCCGCACCAGCGCCTCCCGGCCGACGAGGTGCGGCAGCACGCTCTGCGAGCCGACGTCGAAGAAGACGGTCGCCGCGCCGTTCAGCAGCACGACCGCGTACAGCTGCCACAGGGTGAGGGCGTGCTGCCACCAGGCGAGCGGCACGGAGGCCAGGAGCACGGCGCGGGCCAGGTCCGCGGCGATCAGCACCCGGCGGTGGTGCAGCCGGTCCACCCAGGCCCCGGCGGGCAGGCCGATGAGGAGGAAGGCGGCGGTGCCCAGCGCCCCGAGCAGCCCGGCCTTGGCCGCGCTCGCGCCGAGGGCGCAGACGGCGATGAGCGGGACGGCCACGTAGCCGACGTTGGTGCCGAGCTGGCTGAGCGCGGTCGCGGCGAACAGGGTGCGGAAGTCCCTTGCACCCCACGGGGATCCGGATCGCACTCCGTCACCTCGCCCCGGCCGGCGCGGGGGCGCGGCGCAGCCGGGTCATCGCCACCCCGGCCAGGACGACGGCCATCCCCGCGAGGGTCCGCGGGCCGAGGGGCTCGCCGAGCACGAGCGCGCCCAGCAGGAGCGAGACCACGGGCAGCAGGTAGCCGACGGTGGCGGCGTCGGTGGCGCCCTCGCTGGCGATGATCCGGTAGGTGAGGTGGAACGTCACCCCGGTGGCGAGGACCCCGAGCACCGCCACGGCGACCAGCGCCGTCGCGCCCGGGTGCGCCGGTGGCGGGCCGCCCGCGGGCAGCACCGGCGCGGCCAGGGCGGTCAGCGCGGTCGCGGCGAGCAGCTGGGCGGCGGAGAGGGAGAGGGTGGGCGTGCCCCGCCCGACCAGGTGGCGCCGCATGTAGCCGAAGGCCACGGCGTAGCTCAGCGCTGCGCCCAGGATGGCGAGCGCACCCCAGCCCGCCGGCCCGCCGTGCCGCCAGGGGGCGAAGATCAGCAGCGTGCCGCCGAAGCCGAGCAGCAGCCCGCCCAGCCGCAGCACGCCCGGCGCGCGGTCGGTGCCGACGGCGAGACCGATCAGCAGCGACCACAGCGGGGTCGTCGCGTTCAGCAGGCCGGCCAGGCCGGAGCCGACGCTCTGCTGGCCGAGGCTGAACAGGGTGAACGGCAGGGCGTTGCAGAAGAACGCGGCCACCGTGATGTGCCGCCAGGTCCCGGCCGAGCGCGGCAGCCGCCCGCCCCGGGCCAGGCACACCGCCGTCAGGACGAGCGCCCCCAGCGCGCAGCGGACGACCGTCACCTCGGCCGGCCGCAGGCCGTCCAGGGCCAGTCTGATCCACAGGAAGGTGGACCCCCAGAGCAGCGCGAGGACTCCCACGCGCGACCAGTACAGGCTTGCGGTTCTCATGGGGGCAACGCTGCCCGGCCCCCATTCGACAGCACAAGCGAAAAGATCTTCACCTCCTTTAAGCTGGGCTACATGCTCGATGTGAGGCGCATGCAGGTCCTGAGGGCCGTCGTCAGCAGCGGCTTGGTGACCGCCGCCGCGGCCAACCTGGGGTACACACCGTCAGCGGTGAGCCAGCAGATCGCGGCCCTGGAACGGGAGGCCGGGACCGCCCTGCTGGAACGGGCCGGCCGCGGCGTGCGCCCGACCCAGGCCGGACGCCTGCTGACCGAGCACGCCGCCACCATCAGCCGCAACGTCGCCGAGGCGGAGACCGCCCTGGCCGAACTGCGGGCCGGACGCACCGGCCGCCTCGCCGTCCGCTACTTCCCCACGGTCGGCGCCCGCCTGGTCGCCCCCGCCGTCGCCCGGGTGCGCCGCGAACACCCCGGCGTACGGATCGACCTGCGGCTGCACGACCCCGACGACCCGTTCGGCGAGGTCGCGCGGGGCGGAGCAGACCTCGCCCTGGTCGTCGGCGCCCCCCACGCCCCCGTGCCGGGCGTCCGACTGGTCCACCTCCTCGACGACGCGTACGTCGCACTCCTGCCGGCCGACCACCCGCTGGCCGCCAAGCGCGTCCTCGACCTCGCCGACCTCGCCGAGCAGCCCTGGGTCGGCAGCGAACCGCCCGGCCCCTGCCTGGAACCCGTGCTCCAGGCCTGCGCGGCCGCCGGATTCAGCCCCGACGTCGTGGTCGACGGCCAGGACCACGCCACCGCCCGCGGCTTCGTCGCCGCCGGCCTCGGCGTGGCCGTGATCCCGCGACTGGGCCTCACCGGCCGCCACCCCGGCGTCGCGGTGCGCCGGGTGCGCCGCCCCGAACCGGTCCGCGCCGTCCACGCCGCCGTCCGCGAGAGCGCACTGACCCACCCGCCGGTACGGGACCTCCTCGACGCCCTCAGGGAGGCCGCCGCCGCCCGGCCCTGACGGCCCGCCGCCCCGGCCCGTCGCACACGGCCCACGGCCCGCTGTCCACGTCCTAGGCTGGCGGGCATGCCGCTCGTCGACGTGACCCACGCGCCCACCGTGCCCGAGGACTGCCTGCGCGAACTGGCCGAGGTGCTGCCGCACCTGGTCTCCCTGGCCGTGGAATGCCCCGAGGAGCCCTACGACGGCGACCTGCGACCCGGCGACGTCGAACTCCGCTTCCGCCCGCTGGGCCCGCTGGACCGCAGCGGCCTGACCGTGGTGATCGAGGTCAGGTCGAAGTGGACCGCCAGCCGGGAGGCCGACCGCCAGGAGCGCGTGGACACCCTCCACGCGGGCATCCGCACCGCCACCGGGCTCACCGACTTCGGCGTCTACCTGTCACTGCCGGTCGCCGCCTGGTCCCAGGGCGACTGACCGCAGGGCCGACACCGACCGCAACGGCCACAGGGAGCGGCATCCCGCCGACGCCCCGCCCCCCGCCCCGGTGGGGCGCCCGCCTCAGCGGGGGTCGTCGTGCCCGAGACCGCGGTCGGGCGCGCCCATGTCGCCCGTCCTGGGCGTGCCGTCGGCGAGCCCGTAGCGCAGGTACACGGTGCCCGTGGGACCGGCCGACGGCGGTTCGAGGAGGGTGAGGTTCGTGGGCACCGCGCCGCCGTCGAAGACCTTCTTCCCGACGCCGAGCACGATCGGGTGCACCCACAGGTCGAGACGGTCGAAGAGCTTCTCCCGCAGGAGGGTCTGCACCAGGTCCAGACTCCCGACGACCTTCACGCTCCCGTGCCGCTCCCGGAGCTCACGCACCGCCCCGGCCAGGTCCGGGCCGAGCCGCGTGGACCCGGCCCACGGCAGCTCCGGCGTGCCGCGGGAGGCCACGTACTTCGGGACCCTGTTGAAGAGCTCCGCGATCTCGCCCTCCTTCTGGTGCGGCCAGTACGCGGCGAAGATGTCGTAGGTGCGCCGCCCGAGCAGAAGGGCGTCCGTGCCCTCGTACGCGGCGAGGATCTGCGCCCCCGTGACCTCGTTGATCAGCGGCGCCTGCCAGCCGCCGAACGGGAACCCCTCCGGGTCCTCGTCGGGGCCGCCGGGCGCCTGCCCGACGAGGTCGAGGGTCGCGAACAGCTCGATGTGGATGAGTCCCATGTCTGTACTCCCGATGAGTCGGCCGGCCGGTCGAGATATAGACCAGCCCGGACCGGAAAACTCATCGCCGCGCCGACGACCGGTTCCCGCCCCGACCGCCCGACCGCCCGCCGAGCGGAGCGGGCCTGCCGGGGCGGACCGTCATGCGAAGCGGGAGCTGCGCACCGGCCCCGCCGAGCGGACACGGTCGCGCGGGCCCGCAGCAGGCCAGCCGCCCGCCGCACGGGCGGCGAAGACCGCCAGGGCGTCGTCCGGATCCGGCGGGGTCCGGCCGTCACCCTGCGGCGCGCTCGGGGAGGCCGCCAGGATCGCCTCGGCGAGCTCCTCGGCCGAACGCCGGTCCGGCCCGTCCTCCTCGGGCTCACCGTCCGCACCGAAGCGCAGACCGGGCTCCCAGGGCGCGTTCACGATCTGCCCCAGCAGGGTGGAGACGTCGGCCGTCACGCCGGGCGGATCGGTCCAGCAGGTGGCGTGCTCGAAGAGCAGCTCGTCCGGCGCCCGCTCGTTCAGCTGCGCCACCACGGCGGGATCGCACCCGTTCAGGTCGTACGCGACCACCAGCACACCCGGCACACCCGGCCGGTACGGCGCCGCCGGCACACCGAGCAGCCGCGCCGCCGCCAACCCCAGCGCCCGACTGCCCCGGTCGGCCAGCAACGCGACCGACTCGGGCCTGCGCCCGGTGGCGGCCAGCACGGCACGCAAGCGCTCCAGACCGTACCGGCACTGCCCGAAGTCGTCCTGCAGATACGCCCAGCGGCCGGTCATGCCCTGGTCGAACCCGTGCGGCGAGAGCGTGGTGAGCAGGCCGCCGGTGAGCACGTAATGCCAACCGCGCAGATCCCGCTCGCCGTCCGGCGGCAGCGCCGCAGCCCGCTCCAGCATCCGCCCGACCCGCTGCCCCGGACCCGTCCACACCCCCTCAGGAGCCGACAACGCCTCGAACACCTCCCTCGCCAGGGCAAGTTGACCATCCATCAGCGCGTTGTAGACCGTCAGGTACCGGTCCGGCCAGTCGCCCAGCCGGGCATCGTGCTCACGCAGCACGGCCAGCGCCTCGCCGTGCCGCTCGCAGCCCTCCAAGGCCGAGACCAGCTCCAGCAGCACCTTGCGCAGACCGGGCTGCTGGACGGCCTGCGACTTGGACCTGCGACGGAACAGACCGGCGCGCCCCGCGGCGGCCGGCGGCGCCTGGACCAGCCGCAGCGCCTCCCGCAGCGCGGGAACGGCCACCGCGTCGATACCGCGCTCGACACAGGCATAGCCGAAGGCGTAGAGCCGCTCGGCCTCCCCGGGCCCGGCCGCCAGCGCCGTCGAAGCCCCCGCCAAGTCCTCGAAACCGGCACCCATGGCCAACTCGGCCACCAGCGGCGCGACTTCGGCGGGCGGGAGCCGGTCCGCCGCGGAGCGCAGCACCCGCATCGACCCCTGCGAGTCACCGGACTCGAAGAGCTCCCAGGCTTCGGACAGTTCAGTGGCCATGCGTCTCCGGAGGTCGAGGGGTGTCAGGGACCCCAGGATGATCCTCGACCCACCACCGTCCGGGCAACCCGGTTTCCACCGGCGACCCGTCAGCGCGTCCCGCCACCCTCCGCCCCACACCCGCGGTGCACATCCAGGTACGGCAGCCGCACCCGCTCCCGCCACTGCGCCACCTGCCCGTGCGCCGCCGACCGCACCTCCGCCACCTCCGCCGCGTCCTCGACCCAGCCGTACGGGTACGGGCTGCCCAGCCCCACCGCCGCCGAAGCCAGGTAACGGGCCATCGCCGCATCGTCCGCCACCACCACGGTCTCCACCTCGCCCCGATCGACCACGATGCCGATCTCCCAACCCCCCTGCGCCACCCGCTGCGCCCCCCAGCCAGGCGCCCAACGCACCTGCTCCGCCGTAACCCCGCCCCCGGACCTGGGCTCCAGCCCCGCATCACGCAGCGCCGGGACCACAGCGGCGGGGGAGCCCCACGGCACCGGCAACCCGGCGCTCACCGCCACGCCGAGCACCGTCCGGCACGGGTACGGCGTACGGCAGCACGCGCAGCACGGCTGCCCCGCCCCGGCACCACCCCCCTCCACCCGGGCCGGCTCGTGCAACTGCACCACAGCACCCAACAGATACTGGTGCCGACCGACCGCCTGCCCGGCCTCCTTCAGATCCCGCAGAAAGAGCAGCAACAGCCGCTGGAAGAGCCGCCCGGACTCATAGTCACCCAACGGCGGCACCGGCACCCGAACCACGCTCTCACTCCTCTGCCCCTCACACCCCATGCCCGCGAGCCTAGATCCCCCCTCCCCCTTCCCACCCCCGCCCCCGCCCCCGCCCCCGACCCGCACGCCCGGGCCCCACCACCAGCGACCGCCTGCTCGCATTCGGCTCACCGCCCGCGGCGGCGGCCGCCCTCACCGGCGCGCCGTCAGGGCGCGGCCCCCACGGTTCGTCCGTGCGGTGGCAGGCGGTGCGGGTGCCGACCGGAGTCGTTCTTCAGGAGGTCCCTCTGGTGGGAGTGGGCAAGGAACGCCGCCCGGTTGATGAAGTGTCGGTCCCGGAGTGTTTTCAGGGGTCCCAAAGCCCTGTTCAGGAGCGTGAGACGAAGTGGAGACGTAAGCAGGACCGATATCGGTTGATCAGGTCGTTCCCTGCGCCACAGGATTGCGGAGCCGGAGCATCCGGCCCGCGTCTGTGGTCTGAACGGAGAGATTCTGTGAAGCAAAAGTTCAAGATGATTTCGATATCGGGCGGCCTCGCGCTTGCCGTTTCCGCCATCAGCCTCGCTTCTGCAGGGACCGCCTCGGCGGGTTCGACCTGCAACGGGACAGACCTCAACGGTGGTGGGGGGCTTATATGTGCAACCCTTGACCCTTCCGGTTACCAGGCGTCGTACCGGACCGGTTCCAGCCCCGCGGGTGACTGGATGGATTTCAACCTCGTCTGCGACAACGGCCGGCGGTTCGGTGACAACGGCGCATTCCAGGCGGTCGGGTCCGACCAGAGCTACACGTACGTGTTCTCGGTAGGCTCGCAGGGAACGTGCCACGTGGTGCTTTCCGATCCCTCCAGTGGCGGTTCCTCCTCGTCGCCCTCTGCGTGAGCTTCCCCCGTTGAGCGGGAAGTGGTGATTTCCTCGGCGACTCGATAGACGCTTGGGCTGGTCGCCCCGCCGTTCGGGCAGGAGCGGCCGGCCCGGTGCGCGGTGCACTCATGGTGCCGTACCCGGCCCGGGCGCACCCGGCCCGGCTACCCTCGGGCCGCTCCGGTGGTCACCGACGCCGGCCCGGTGGCCCCGGCCGATCGTCCGCAGACGGTGGCGGACCTGGCGCGCCGCCTGGGACGGTGGCCGGTGGACCGTCCGCGCCCACGACGCGGACGGGGACGGCCGGTGCGAGTACGACGACGCTGTACCGGTCATCGCGACCACCCTGGAGCCGCCGGCCGAGCACTGGCCGCCCGGGCCGGCACTCCCTGCTCGACGCGCCGGAGACCCCGGACAACCGGGCCGCCCGACCGCCACCCGGACCGAAGCCGCCCACGACACCGCACCGCACCGCACCGCGCCGGTCCGCCGCCTCGCCATGGCCGGTCCGGCCGCCGTCCGCGAGCCGTACAGCAGCGCGGCCTGCCCGGCTGCTCCAACCGCCGAAGGCGAGCTCGCGCGCCCTGCGGCCGTGACCCCGACCAGGCGCTGGAGGCGCTGCGTGCCGGGCTGGAACACCTGCTGACTGAGCACCGCACGGCCCACATACTCGCCGCCGACGTGCCTGGAGCCAGCGGAGACGGCGACGAGCTGAGGGGCAGTGAGGCCGTTGGAGAAGCGGAGGGGTGGGGGGAGTCCCGGGTGCTGGTGCCGCAGTGCCAGGCGAGGGACGGCCGAGGCTCCGGCCCCGGCCCCGGCCTCCAAGGGAACTGCTGGTCTCCGGCCATGGAAACAGCCTCGGCGGTTGTACGTCCTGCCTCCGGCAACCATCGTGTGGGTGCACTCGTTGGCCCGGGGTGGAAGGAGATGATCTCGCTGAAGGGAGACCCGGCATGGCATGTGATGCCCCATGGATTGAGAAGCGGCGTTACGAGTATGCCGGCGGACGCTACGTAGGCTGCGGTAACTGCGGCGGGGACTTGTGCACTGTCTGCAGGTCCGAGCACCTACAGCCGAGCGACGTGCACTTTGAGTTCAACGACGACAGAACCTGCCCGGACTGCAGTCCGAAGCGCTGATCAAAGCCACGGAACCGTCCGGTCGGCGGCAGGGCGCGGGTGTCGGCGTTGCCGGTACGGACCGGGGCCGACCCAGGCATCGGCCCGTGGTGCCGATGCCGGGCACGGGGTATGGGCCGGAGTCTGTCCCCGTGGACAGGGGCACCGTCCTTCGGTCACTGCGCATCCGCACAGTTCAGGGGCGGTGGCAGGGACTGAAGCGACTGAAGTGACCGAAGCCGAGGACCGGGTGCACCTGGCCCGGGCCCGGTTCGTCCTGTCCTGCGGGCCGCTGCGCCTAGGCTGCCCCGACGGTGACCACCGGCGCTGCGGGTACCGGTCCCACGGCCCCGGGTACGCGGAGGACGCGCTCGCAGCGCTGCGCCGGGAAACCGATCCGACGGGGGCGGCCCGCCACGCGGCCGCACCGGCTTCCAGACAGGCCATGGTCGGCCGAACGCCTCCACCAGGTTGGCAACGACACCGGCTGCGGTCCCGGGCCGGTGTCGCCGCTGCGATATCGGAGGCCGGCGGCTCGGCCC
Source organism: Kitasatospora sp. NPDC058162 (assembly GCF_042884005.1). Lineage (NCBI taxonomy): Bacteria > Bacillati > Actinomycetota > Actinomycetes > Kitasatosporales > Streptomycetaceae > Kitasatospora > Kitasatospora sp. NPDC058162. Next base: position 3,260 of record NZ_JBHVUS010000058.1, on the reverse strand, counting down.
TGCAATCGAGGCAGACGGGCGGCCGCAGGACCCTGCCGACCCGGACCCGCTGCTGCGCCCGGGCCCCGGCGGCCGGGGGCAGGACAGCCCCGACCTGGATGGCAGCCCACGGCCGATCGGGGCGGGTGGCGGGTCTTCCGCATGCCGGTGTGAATTTCACACGCCCGTGTGGGACCGTACCGTCATGCCCGTACCCACCCCGCTGGACACCCTCGACGCGCTGCGCCTGGCCGCGGCCGGCCTGCCCGGCATCACCCCCGCTGCCGCGCCTGCTCCCGAGGGCGATGCCGCTGTCGTTGCGGGGACGGCCCGGGTGGGTACGCATGACCTGGTGCGCCTGGCGGTCAGGGCGCTGCTGGACGCCACTGCGGAGTCGACGACGGAGCTGGCCGCCGTGCTGGGGGTGAACCGCTCGCAGGCCTCACGGCGTCTGAACGGCCAGGCCGCGTGGAGCCTGGAAGACTGCGACAGGGCCGCCGCCCATTTCGGCATCCCGGTCCTGGCCCTGTTCTGCGGCCCGTTCGCGGCCTTCCAGCTGCTGCCCGCCGACCGCCGCCGCCCCGCCAGCCCGGGAGAGGCCCTCCTCGCCCGCCACTACGGCCTGCCCCTGACCGACGCCGTCGCGACCGCCCTTCCCCCCACCTTCACCCCCCTCCCCGCCCCAGTACCCCCGCCCGCCACCACCCCAGTCGCGGTCGGGGCGGACGGGCAGCACCCCACCACCCCAGCGGCCGTCCCGGGCCCTGTCCCAGCTGCCGTCCCGGTGCCCCCGCCCGCTGTCCCGGGGGCTGATTACGACCGGGGTCCGGACGGTGAGCCCCTCACCTACCCGGCCACGGCTTGCGAGCAGTGCGGCCGCCCGGTGTCCCATCGCATCACCGGCCGTCCCCTCCATCTCGGCGGCTGGTGCACCCCCGCACCGGGACGACCCGCCCCGGCCGGCCCCGCAGCAGCCACCGAACACCCCCCGACACCCCCCGCACCCCCGAGACCCCCCGCGCCCGCTACCCCCACCGCACCTGCCACACCTCCCGCGCCCGCCGCGCCCGCCATGCTCCCTGCGCCCGTCACGCCTGCCGGGCCCCCGGCACCCTCCGCGCGGTCAGCCACCCACACCGAGCTCCTCGCACTGGTCGAGCACGCCGTGGAACGGGAGCTCACGAAGCAGCAGGGCGACGTCACCGCAGCCACCGCGGCCCTGCTGAAGAAGGCCATCCCCGACGCCATGGCCCTGCTGGCCGCCTCCCGGGCCGGATCCCGCTACGAACACACCGACCACCCACCCCTGCCCGACATCCTGAAGAAACCATCACGAGCAGGCGCCGACCAGATCTGGGAAGCCCGCCCGAAATGGAAGAACACCACCCTCACCCACCACCCCGAAAACCAACTCCACGTCGCCGCCCTCGACATGAACGGCGCCTACCTCGCCGCCCTCAAATCCCACCTCCCGATCGGCCCCCTCAAACACGACACCACCGGCCACTACGACCCCAGACAAGCCGGCGCCTACCTCATCACCCCACCCGCCTGGAACCACGACGACCTCCCCAACCCACTCGGCGCCCGCGACGAACCCGGCCCACTCTGGATCACCTCCTCCACCCTCAGAACACTGCTGCGCCTGGCCGGAACGAAGTACGGGCTCTGCGACGCCCCGGTGATCCACGAGGCATGGACGGCGTACTCCTCCGAGAACCTCCTGGAGAACTTCCGCCGGGTGTTGGCCGACGCACGGGACACCGCGATCGCCGCCGACGACACCGTCACCCTCGAATACGTCAAAGCCATGTACTCGAAGTTCGTCTCCACCATCGGCCTCTCCACCGCTAACCACAGAATGAAACGACCGGACTGGATGCACATCATCCGCGCGCAGGCGTTCGCGAACCTCTGGTGGAAGGGACTGAAAGCCCACGACGCCGGTCTGACCCTCGTTCAGATGACAGGCACCGACGAACTCCACGTCACCGGCGACTGGCGTAAGGTATTCCCCGAAGGCCGAAAAATCACCGAGGTCAAACTGAAGGACACCTACACCCTCGGCACCACCGGCTAAGAACGGCCCGATAAGAAACCAGATGTGGGAGGGAAACGCGGTGGCCGGTCGCTGGACGGACTTCAGCCGCTACGGAGCCCAAGGCATCCCCGGATGGCTGGCCGTATGCCGAGGCCTCGACGAACTCGTCACCGGCATCGCCTCCCCAGTCACCACCACCCGAGGCCTCAACGCCCGCCTCAACTACCTCCACCGCACCAAGACCGGCATCGACGCGCTGCGCCGGGCCGGCGTGACGGTGAGCGAGGCGACGATCCGCCGCTGGTTCGCCAAGAAGCAGCGGCCCTCGGCGGCGAACCGGAAACTGGTCGACGCCGCCTACTGGGCGCTGCGCCGGCACAACGTGGCGGCGGATTTGAAGCGTCGCCTGAACGCGGGCGGGGCCGGCACCCGCATCGAGATCTACCCGGTCGACCAGAGCCAGGTCGAGGGCCCGCGCCGGCGCGAGCTCCAGCACCGCTCGATCAACGTGCGCGGCATCTGGAACGACCTCGTGGACGCCTGGGACAAGGGTCCCGCGGACCTGGCCGCGGTGCGGATGCTGGACGTCATCTGGGACGAGGTCATCACTGGTCTCGGGTCGGACTACGACGCCTACAGCTACGTCGAGCACGTGGGCTTCGCCGCCTGAGGGCGGCGCGGGGTGTTCGCGGCGGGCGTGCGGAAATCGCAACACGGGGCCGTGTGAATAGCGCACGGCCCCGGGGCTGTTGTGATTTCCGCACGGGGAGGGTGCCGGTGCTGATTTCCAGGTGCGGATTCCGGTGTCACTGCGGAGCAGGGACGCCGTTTTGTCGGGGGAGAATTCCGGAGAACCTGAAAAATCTTTCCATGAGAGCTTGACAAACAGTCATCCGAGAACAGGAATGCGCAATTACAGGGTTCGGAGCGCGGAGCGCGACGGGGCAAGAGGTCTAGACCATAGAGCGGAGCTCTTCATTTCTCTGACGATTCATCAGATTCATCCATCGGAGGGCCACAACAAGGAGCGCGGAGCGCGACACACTCACAACAACCATAAAAACAGCGAGAGTTGGCAGAACAACAGAGGCCACCGTCCTCCCAGCCAGCCCTGCGCCACGGAGTGGCGCAGCATCGGCCCGCCGCGTAGCGGCGGCGCGTCGCGGCTCCGGAGGAGACCGGCGCGCGGCCAAACAGGCCACCTGGCGCCGCACGGCGTGGGAACTGATCAGGGACACCA
>NZ_JBHVUS010000057.1:0-40385 GCF_042884005.1 Kitasatospora sp. NPDC058162 | reverse complement strand
CGTTGGCGGTCTGAAAATCACCCGTCACGCCCCTCTCCGCACCCACCCCCTCCACCGCCCCCTCCCGCAGCGCGTCCCTCTCGCCTTGGTGGGGGGTGGGGGTGGGGGGTGGGTGCTGTGGGTGGGTTGGTGCGGGTTGGGGGTTTGGTGCGGGTGCGCGGCTTTGCCTGTGCGCCCGCTGGTGGTTGGGGTGGGTATGGCGAAGCCGCCGGCACCCGGTGGGGTGGCGGCGGCTTCGGGGGGTGGTTAGGCCTTGCGGAGTTGGAAGGCGAGGCCGAGGGAGTCGTCGGTGAAGGTTTCGGAGGTCCAGTCGGCTGAGCCGGCGGCGAAGTCGGTGGCGAGGACCTCTTCGGCGACGAGGGGGCCGTGTTCGGCGATGGCTTCGGCGGTTTCCTCGGAGGTGGCGCGCCAGCGGAGGGTGATGCGGTCGGCGACGTCGAGGCCGGAGTTCTTGCGGGCCTCCTGGATCTGGCGGATGGCGTCGCGGGCGATGCCGAGGCGCTTGAGTTCGGGGGTGATGGCCAGGTCGAGGGCGACGGTGGCGCCGGACTCGTTGGCGACGGCCCAGCCCTCGCGGGGGGTTTCGGTGATGATCACTTCGTCGGGGGAGAGGGTGATCGTCTCGCCGTTGAGGTTGATGGTGGTTTCGCCGGTGGCGCGGAGGTCGGCGGCGAGCTGGGCGGCGTTCGTGCTGGCGACCGCCTTGGCGACGTCCTGCACGCCCTTGCCGAAACGCTTGCCGAGGGCGCGGAAGTTGGCCTTGGCGGTGGTGTCGACGAGGGAGCCGCCGACCTCGGCGAGGGATTCGAGGGTGGCGACGTTGAGCTCCTCGGCGATCTGCGCGCGCAGGTCGGCGGGCAGCTCCTCCCAGCCCTGGGCGGCGACCAGTGCGCGGGAGAGCGGCTGGCGGGTCTTCACGCCGGACTCGGCGCGGGTGGCCCGGCCGAGTTCGACCAGGCGGCGGACCAGTGCCATGTGCCGGGAGAGGTTGTCGTCGATCAGGGTCTCGTCGGGCTCCGGCCAGGTGGCCAGGTGGACGGAGGCCGGGGCCTGGGGGTCGGTGGGGACGATGAGGTCCTGCCAGACCTGCTCGGTGATGAACGGGGTGAGCGGGGCCATCAGGCGGGTGACGGTCTCCAGCGCCTCGTGCAGGGTGGCGAGCGCGGCGGCGTCGCCCTGCCAGAAGCGGCGGCGGCCGCGGCGGACGTACCAGTTGGAGAGGTCGTCGACGAAGCCGGAGAGCAGCTTGCCGGCGCGCTGGGTGTCGTACGCCTCGAAGGCCGCGTCGACCTCGCGGACCAGGGTGTTCAGCTCGGAGAGCACCCAGCGGTCCAGCTGCGGGCGGTCGGCCGGGGCCGGGTCGGTCGCGGAGGGCGCCCAGTTCGAGGTGCGGGCGTACAGGGCCTGGAAGGCGACGGTGTTCCAGTAGGTGAGGAGGGTCTTGCGGACCACCTCCTGGATGGTGCCGTGGCCGACCCTGCGGGCCGACCAGGGCGAGCCGCCGGCGGCCATGAACCAGCGGACGGCGTCGGCGCCGTGCTGGTCCATCAGCGGGATCGGCTGCAGGATGTTGCCCAGGTGCTTGGACATCTTGCGGCCGTCCTCGGCCAGGATGTGGCCCAGGCAGACGACGTTCTCGTAGCTGTTCTTGTCGAACACCAGGGTGCCGACCGCCATCAGCGTGTAGAACCAGCCGCGGGTCTGGTCGATCGCCTCGGAGATGAACTGCGCCGGGTAGCGCTTCTCGAACAGCTCCTTGTTCTGGTACGGGTAGCCGTACTGGGCGAAGGGCATCGAGCCCGAGTCGTACCAGGCGTCGATGACCTCGGGCACGCGGGTGGCGGTGCCGCCGCAGTCGCGGCAGGCGAAGGTCACCGCGTCGATGTACGGGCGGTGCGGGTCGAGGGCGCTCTGGTCGGTGCCGGTGAGCTCGCTGAGTTCGGCCAGCGAGCCGACGCAGGTGAGGTGGTCCTCCTCACAGCGCCAGATCGGCAGCGGGGTGCCCCAGTAGCGGTTGCGGCTGAGCGCCCAGTCGATGTTGTTGTTCAGCCAGTCGCCGAAGCGGCCGTGCTTGACCGTCTCCGGGAACCAGTTGGTGGCCTCGTTCTCGCGGATCAGCGCGTCCTTGACGGCGGTGGTCCGGATGTACCAGGACGGCTGCGCGTAGTAGAGCAGCGCGGTGTGGCAGCGCCAGCAGTGCGGGTAGCTGTGCTCGTACGGCAGGTGGCGGAAGAGCAGGCCGCGCTCCTTGAGGTCCGCGACCAGGGCCTCGTCGGCCTTCTTGAAGAACTGGCCGCCGACCAGCGGGACCTCGGGGGCGAAGGTGCCGTCGGCGAGCACCGGGTTGACCACCGGCAGGCCGTACTTGCGGCAGGTCGCGAGGTCGTCCGCGCCGAAGGCGGGGGACTGGTGGACGATGCCGGTGCCGTCCTCGGTGGTGACGTAGTCGGCGTTGAGGACGTAGTGGGCGTTCTCGATCTCGACCAGGTCGAAGGGGCGGCGGTAGGCCCAGCGCTCCATCTCGGCACCGGTGAAGGACTCGCCGGTGGCCTCCCAGCCCTCGCCGAGGGCCTTGGCGAGCAGCGGCTCGGCGACGACCAGCTGCTCGGTCCCGTCGGTGGCCACCACGTAGGTGACCTCCGGGTGGACGGCGGCGGCGGTGTTGGAGACCAGGGTCCACGGGGTGGTGGTCCAGACCAGCAGGGCGGCGCGGCCGGCCAGCGGGCCGCTGGTCAGCGGGAAGCGGACGAACACCGAGGGGTCGACCACGGTCTCGTAGCCCTGGGCCAGCTCGTGGTCGGACAGGCCGGTGCCGCAGCGCGGGCACCAGGGGGCGACCCGGTGGTCCTGGACCAGCAGGCCCTTGTCGAAGATCTGCTGGAGCGACCACCAGACGGACTGGACGTACGACGGGTCCATCGTCCGGTAGGCCTCGTCGAGGTCGACCCAGTACCCCATGCGGGTGGTCAGCTCGGCGAAGGCGTCGGTGTGGCGGGTCACCGAGTCGCGGCACTTGGCGTTGAACTCGGCGATGCCGTACGCCTCGATGTCCTGCTTGCCGGAGAAGCCGAGCTCCTTCTCGACCGCCAGCTCGACCGGGAGGCCGTGGCAGTCCCAGCCGGCCTTGCGGGCGACGTGGTAGCCCTTCATGGTCCGGTACCGGGGGAAGACGTCCTTGAAGACGCGGGCCTCGATGTGGTGGGCCCCGGGCATGCCGTTGGCGGTCGGCGGACCCTCGTAGAACACCCACTCGGGGCGGCCCTCGGACTGCTCCAGGCTGCGCTGGAAGACCTTGTTGTCCTGCCAGAAGGAGAGGATCTGGTGCTCGAGGGCGGGGAGATCGACCTGTGCGGGGACGGGGTTGTAGGTGTTCATCGCGGGTGTCTACCTCCGGCGGATGCTGGGACTGAATCCTCCGGAGGGACGAGACGGCCTTCGCCGACCCGCGGTACCACCCTCCTTGGCCGCGGTGGTGCGTTGCGGCCCTCTTGTTTGGGCTTGCTGCCGGGTCTAGTGGGCCGCTGTCGTGCGGCCGTTCTTCCGGCGGCTCCGGGGTGATCTTCCCGTCGTGCACACCCCCGGGCTCGCACCGTCCCCGGGTCGCTGGTGGCTGCGTACGTCGGTACTCGTCCCATCTGCGCCTTGCAGGGCCAAGTGTATCGGCCGGGCGAGACGGTTTGTCCAAGGGGATTCGGGGGAGTGTGCCTCGGGAGTGCTGTTTGGGCAGGTCGGCGGGGGCGGTTAGGCGGGGGTGAGGTGGGCACAAGTCTGTCAGCGCGGGGCGTGGCGGCTGGGGCGGCTGCCTGGGTGGGATCATCCTGAGGCGCCGGTATGTCATGTTGTGACCGGTTTTGATCGGGATTATCGTTCCGGCACTGGAGGCCGCCGGGAACCGGCGGCTCGGTTCGTTCGTAGATGGGGTCGAAGCCATGGCTGAGAAGGCAACCGGCGCGGGTACCGCCACCAAGCGGGCACGCAAGGCCGTGGCGGCCGATCCAGGGGAGGGGACCGTGACCACTACCGCACCTCAGAACACGAGTACCGACACCGTCACCGTGCCGCGCGGCGCGGAGTCGGTCGACCCGGCCACGCTGCCGGTCCGGCCGGGCGAGGACCCCTGGACCTCGGAGGAGGTCCACGAGCTGCACGACGAGCTGATCAGTGACCTGGAGCGGCTGCGCGGTGAGATCGACGCCGCCGAGGCGGCCATCTCCGGCCTGATGCGCGACTCCAACGACGGAGCCGGCGACGACCAGGTGGACGCCGGTACGAAGAACATCTCGCGGGAGAGCGAGCTGGCGCTGGCCAACAACGCGCGGGACAGCCTCGCCCAGACCGAGCGGGCCCTGGAGCGGCTGGAGGGCGTCGGGTTCGGCACCTGCGAGTCCTGCGGACAGGCCATCGGGAAGGCCCGGATGCAGGCCTTCCCCCGGGCCACGCTGTGCGTGCAGTGCAAGGCGAAGCAAGAGCGTCGCTGAGGGGAAGTCGACGTGCGGCGTCGAGGGGCGCCGGTGGTAAGAGGAATCGACGGCAAGAGGCGGTAACGGGGCGACGGGGTCGGGGGTCCGGGGCGACGCCAGGGGGCGGGCTTGCCGTACGCTCGACCCCGTAACCTCGCCTGACTCGTCGGTAAGGACGCGGTCAGGCCCTCACCGGCTCACATCGGCAGCGGAGCGGATCATCAGTACGCAAGGTTCCCCCCAGACCCGGGACGACGCCGTCCCGAACCCCGCCGATGGCGTGGAGGTGACCGTGGCCGAGTCCACCGGGCCCGTGGAGCCGGCCTCCGCGGATGCGGACAGCGGGGCGGCCGCCGCGGGCGGTGCCACCGCGGTGGAGAAGCCCAAGGGCCCGCGCCGGGTCGGGGTGCTGCTGGTCGTCGCGGTCCTCGCGTTCCTGATCGACCTCGCCAGCAAGCTGCTGGTCGTCGCCAAGCTGGAGAACCACGCGGCGATCAAGGTGATCGGCGACGTCGTCACCCTCCAGGTGATCCGCAACTCCGGCGCCGCCTTCGGCATGGGCCAGGCGCTGACCATCGTCTTCACCATGATCGCCTCCGCCGTCATCGTGGTGATCTGGCGGATCGCCCGCCGGCTGTACAGCCTCCCGTGGGCGATCGCGCTCGGGCTGCTGCTCGGCGGCGCCCTCGGCAACCTCACCGACCGGCTGTTCCGGGCACCGGCGGTCTTCCGCGGCCACGTCGTGGACTTCATCTCGGTCCAGCACTTCGCGGTCTTCAACCTCGCCGACTCGGCCATCGTCTGCGGCGGCATCCTCGTGGTGTTGCTCTCCTTCCGGGGCAGCAACCCGGACGGGACCGTCCACCAGCAGGTGGAGAAGAGCGGGAAGTAGCCCTCCGGCGGTAGGCCTTCGGCTCTGGCTGGAGTAGCGAGGGGGAAGGGGCGCGGCGCCTTTCCGGCATACTCGTACGGGTGAGTACCGCAGCGCAGATCCGCAGCCTCCCCGTACCCGACGGCCTGGAGGGCGAGCGTCTCGACGCCGCCCTCGCCCGGATGTTCGGCTTCTCCCGGACGAAGGCCGCCGAGTTGGCCGCCGAGGGCAAGGTGACGCTCGACGGCGCCGTGGCCGGAAAATCGGACCGGGTGACCGCCGGCTCCTGGCTGGAGGTCGAGATCCCGGCCCCCGCCGCCCCGGTGCAGATCGTGGCCGAACCGGTCGAGGGCATGCGGATCGTCCACGACGACGACGACATCGTGCTGATCGACAAGCCGGTCGGCGTCGCCGCGCACCCGAGCCCCGGCTGGACCGGCCCCACCGTCATCGGCGGGCTCGCCGCGGCCGGCTACCGGATCTCCACCTCCGGCGCCGCCGAGCGCCAGGGCATCGTGCACCGGCTGGACGTCGGCACCTCCGGCCTGATGGTCGTCGCCAAGTCCGAGCGGGCCTACACCGACCTCAAGCGGCAGTTCCACGACCGGATCACCGACAAGCGCTACCACACGCTGGTCCAGGGGCACCCGGACCCGCTGAGCGGCACCGTCGACGCCCCGATCGGGCGCCACCCCAGCTCGGACTGGAAGTGGGCGGTGACCCGCGACGGCAAGCCGTCCGTCACCCACTACGACCTGATCGAGGCGTACCGGGCGGCCTCCCTGATGGCGATCAAGCTGGAGACCGGCCGCACCCACCAGATCCGCGTCCACATGTCCGCGCTGCGCCACCCCTGCGTCGGCGACCTGACGTACGGCGCCGACCCGACGCTGGCCAAGCGGCTCGGGCTGACCCGGCAGTGGCTGCACGCCGTCTCGCTCGGCTTCGAGCACCCGGCGGACGGGCAGTGGGTCGAGTTCAGCAGCGAGTACCCGGCCGACCTGCAGAAGGCGCTGGACATCATCGCGGCGGAGAGCTGAGATGACGGTCTCCGTGCGGGTCGCCGAGGGCGAGGCGGACCTGGAGCTGGTGCGGGCGGTCCGGCGCGAGGTGTTCGTCGTCGAGCAGAACGTGCCGGAGGAGCTGGAGTACGACGAGTACGACGCGACCTCGGTGCACGTGCTGGCCGTGGGCGCGGACGGGACCGGGCTCGGGACCGGCCGGCTGATCTTCGGTGACCAGGCGCGGAAGCTGACCGGGGGCGTCGACGGGCGGGTGCTGCTCGGGCGGCTCGCGGTGGTGGCGGCGGCCCGGGGGACGGGGCTCGGGGCGGACCTCGTCCGGGCGATCGAGGCGGCCGGGCGCGAGCGCGGGGCCGTCGAGGTCGAGCTGCACGCGCAGGTGCAGGCGCTGGGGTTCTACGAGCGGCTGGGGTACGTGGCGGAGGGGCCGGTGTACGACGATGCCGGGATTCCGCACCGGACGATGACGAAGGTGCTTTAGCGCGCGATTTCCCCGCGTCCCTTTCGGGGGCGCGGGGATTTTTTGTTGGGGGAAGGGAGGGGAGGGGGTCAGCCTTCGGTGGTGCGGAGGCGGGGGAGGGCGTGGGGGTGCTCGTCGCGGAGGTGGGCGATGAGGTGTTCGCGGATGTCGAAGCGGAGCTGGGCGGCGTCGTCGGGGGTGCGGGCGGTCATGGTGGCGCGGACCACGATGGTGCTGGGGGTGGTGTCGGTGACGTTGAGGGCCCACTCCTGGCCGTCCCACAGCGGGTGCTGTCGCAGGCGGGTGTGCAGGGCGGTGCGGAGTTCGTCCACGGGGGTGCTGTGGTCGAGGTGGAGCAGGACGCCGGCGAGCAGGCCGGGGTCGCGGCGGGTCCAGTTCTCGAAGGGCTTGTTGACGAAGTAGGAGACCGGGACGATCAGCCGGCGGTAGTCCCAGAGCCGGACCACCAGGTAGGAGAGGGTGATCTCCTCGACGGTGCCCTGCTGGCCGTCCACCACCACGGTGTCGCCGATCCGGACGGTGTCGCCGAAGGCGATCTGGAGGCCGGCGAAGAAGTTGCCCAGGGTGCTCTGGGCGGCGATGCCGGCCACGATGCCGATCAGGCCGGCCGAGGCGAGCAGGCTGGCGCCGATGGTGCGCATGGCGGAGAAGGTCAGCAGCATCACGGCGAGGGTGACCACGACGATCACCGCGCTGACCACCCGGCGCAGCATGCTGATCTGGGTGCGCACCCGCTGCACCCGGGACGGGTCGTCGGTGACCGCCTCGTAGCGGCGGAGCAGCGCCTCCAGGACGGCGGCCGCCACGCGGACGGTGAGCCAGCCGAGGGAGGCGAGCAGGAGCAGCAGGACCAGGTGGCGGGAGCCCTCGTCCTCGGTCAGGTGGAAGATCCGCTTGAGCGGGTTGACGGCGAGCAACAGGGCTGAGACGACGGCGAGTTGGAGCGGGATCCGGCAGCGGCGGAGCAGTGCCCAGACCGGGGCCTCCGGGTGGCCGGCGCTGATCCGCTGGAGGACCTGGTCGACGGTCCAGCCGACCGCGAGGGTGGCGGCGACGGTGGCGAGCAGGGTGATCAGCGGCCAGAGCACGGGACCTTCTCGGGGCGGGGGGAGAGTCGGGTGAGCCGTACGATACCGGCGCTCAACGGGCTGAACCGGGTGAAATGGGGTGGCGGCTTTATCGGGCACCTACCCGTGCGGCGGATACGATCTGCCCCCATGGAGTTCGGTGGGGCATGGCGTCGGTGGCGCGGCCGGGGAACGTCGGTGCGGCGCAAGCTGCTGGCCGGGGCGGTGGCCCTGGTGGCGGTCGCCGGGGTCGGCACGGTGGCGGTGGCGTCCGGCGGTGAGCAGGCGGTCCATCAGGAGGATCGTTTCCTCAGCATGCCGGAGACACCCGGCAGCGCTCAGCAGGTCCAGGTGGACACCTCCTTCTTCACCACCGGCACCAGTCCGCGACCCGCCGTCCTGCTCGCGCATGGCTTCGGCGGCTCCAAGGAGGGCGAGCGGGACCGCGCCCAGCAGCTGGCCCGGCAGGGCTACGCGGTACTGACCTGGTCCGCGCGCGGTTTCGGGCACTCCGGCGGGAAGATCGGGCTGAACGCGCCCGACCGGGAGGTCGAGGACGTCAAGCACCTGGTGGACTGGCTCGCCCAGCGCCCCGAGGTGCAGCTGGACGCACCCGGCGACCCGCGGGTCGGGATCACCGGGGCCTCGTACGGCGGGGCGATCTCGCTGCTGGCCTCGGCCTACGACCACCGGATCGACGCGGTGGCCACCCAGATCACCTGGTGGAACCTGGCCGACGCGCTGTTCCCGCAGGGGGTGCAGGGCTCGGGCGCGGCGGACGGCGTGTTCAAGAAGCTGTGGGCCGGGATCTTCTTCACCACGGGCTCGGCGGGGGACCTGGGGCCGTCCGGCGGTGCGCCGCGGAGTGGAGCCACCGCTGGGAGCGGTGCCCAGCCGGGCGCGGCGGCCGTGGACGGGCAGGTGGGCTGCGGGCGGTTCCTGGACTCGCTCTGCCAGATGTACGACCGGGTGGCGACCGCCGGGCACGCCGACCCGGAGGCCGTCGCGCTGCTGGACAAGTCCAGCCCGTCCTCGGTGGCGGCGCAGCTCAAGGCCCCCACGCTGGTGGTGCAGGGGCAGCAGGACTCGCTGTTCCCGCTCGACCAGGGCGACCAGATCGCCCGGGCGGTCGCGGCCAACGGCGCGCCCGTCTCGGTGGACTGGTTCGCGGGCGGGCACGACGGCGGGACGGACACCAGCGCCCGGGTGGACGACCGGGTCACCGCCTGGTTCGACCACTACCTGAAGGGGCGAGGCAACGACACCGGGCCGCAGTTCCGGGTGACCAGGACCGGCGGGGTCGACTCGACCGGCTTCCAGGCCGTGCTGCGCGGCGCCGACGCCGACCGGTACCCGGGGCTGGGGGGCACCGGGACGCGCTCGATCGAGCTGACGGGCGGGGAGAAGCCCGTCGCCAATCCGCCCGGTGGGGCGCCGCCGGGGATCTCGACGCTGCCGGGGATCGGCGCGCTGAGCCAGGCGGCCTCGCTCGGGGCCGGGCTGTCCCTGGACTTCCCCGGGCAGAACGCGGCCTTCGAATCGGCGCCGCTGGAGAAGTCGCTGCACCTGACCGGGCAGCCGACCGTCCCGGTGCGGGTGAAGGCCGACCGGCCGGACGCGGTGCTGTTCGCGAAGCTGTACGACGTCGGGCCGGACGGCAAGGCGGTGCTGCCGCAGCAGCTGGCGGCCCCGCTGCGGGTGACCGGCGCGGACGCGGAGGCCGGGCAGACGGTGACGGTCCGGCTGCCCGCCGTGGACCACGACTTCCCGGCCGGGCACCGGCTGCGGCTGGTGCTGGCGTCCACCGACCTGGCGTACGCCTCGCCGGCCGAGCCGGCCACCTACCGGGTGGCGGTGGCCGGGGCGCTCACCGCGCCGACCGTCGGGGAGCTGGTCACGGAGGCGGCGCCGCTGCCCGCGCGGACCTGGATGCTGCCGCTGGGCGCCGTGGTGGTGGCCGCCGGGCTGGTGCTGCTGCCGCTGGTGCGGCGGCGTCGGCGTTCGGCGGGCGGTGGGGCGGGGTCGTCCGGGCCGTCCGGGCCGGAGTTCGATCCGGAGCTGGCCGGGGTGCCGCTGGTCATCAGTGGCCTGAGCAAGCGCTACAAGGGCTCCCAGGACCGGTACGCCGTACGGGAGTTGGGCTTCCGGGTGGAGCGGGGCCAGGTGCTCGGCCTGCTCGGCCCGAACGGGGCGGGCAAGACCACCACGCTGCGCATGCTGATGGGGCTGATCCGGCCCGACGCCGGGGCGATCCGGGTCTTCGGGCACCTGATCCGCCCCGGGGCGCCGGTGCTCTCGCGGGTCGGGGCCTTCGTCGAGGGCGCGGGCTTCCTGCCGCACCTCACCGGGCGGGCCAACCTGCGGCTGTACTGGCAGGCCACCGGGCGGCCGGAGGCCGACGCCCGCTTCGACGAGGCGCTGGCGATCGCCGGGCTCGGCGAGGCGCTGGACCGCGCGGTGCGGACGTACTCCCAGGGCATGCGGCAGCGGCTGGCCATCGCGCAGGCGATGCTCGGGATGCCGGACCTACTGATCCTGGACGAGCCGACCAACGGGCTGGACCCGCCGCAGATCCGCGAGATGCGCGAGGTGATGATCCGGTACGCGGCCGCCGGCCGGACCGTCATCGTGTCCAGCCACCTGCTGGCCGAGGTCGAGCAGAGCTGTACGGACCTGGTGGTGATGGACCGCGGGCGGCTGGTGACGGCCGGGCCGGTCGGCGAGATCGTCGGCGCCGGTGAGCTGCTGATGATCGGCGTGGCCGCGGGCTGCGACCCGGAGTCGGTGGTCGAGAAGGTCGGTGCGCTGGCCGGGGTCGGCTCGGCGGAGGCCGTCGAGGGCGGGCTGCTGGTCCGGCTGGACGGGCTCGCGGCGAGCGAGCTGTTGGCGGAGCTGGTGCGGCTGGGGGTGCCGGTGGAGAGCGCCGGACCGCAGCGGCGCCTGGAGGACGCGTTCCTGTCGTTGATCGGAGGTGCGGCGTGAGCGCCGCTACGACGGACCACGCGGAGGGCTACCGGGCGAGCCGGACCCTGCCGCTGCGGGTCGAGGCGATGCGGCAGCTGCGCCGGCGCCGCACGCTGGTGATCGGCGGGGTGCTGGCGGCGATGCCGTTCGTCATCCTGGCGGCGTTCCAGATCGGCGGCACCCCCAGCCGTCCGGACCGGACCACCTTCATCGACCTGGCCACCGCCTCGGGGGCCAACTTCGCCGTCACCATGCTGTTCGTCGGCACCGGCTTCATGCTGGTGATCCCCGTCGCGCTGTTCTGCGGGGACACCGTGGCCTCCGAGGCCAGCTGGTCCTCGCTGCGCTACCTGCTGGCGGCGCCGGTGCCGCGGGCGCGGCTGCTGGCGCGCAAGTTCGCGATCGGGCTGGCGTTCTCGGCGGTCGCGATCGTCATGCTGCCCGCGATCGGGCTGGTCGTGGGCACGGTGGCGTACGGGTGGGGGGACTTGAAGCTGCCCGCCGGGGCCAGCCTGCCGGCCGGGGAGGCGCTGCCCCGGATCGCGATCGCGGTGGCGTTCGTGTTCCTGAGCGAGCTGGTGATCGCGGCGTTGGCGTTCTGGCTGTCGACGGCGACGGACGCGCCGCTGGGGGCGGTCGGCGGGGCGGTGTTCCTGTCGATCATCACCGGGGTGCTGGACGCCGTCACGGCGCTGGGCGACCTGCGGGAGTGGCTGCCGGCGCACTGGCAGTACGCGTGGGCGGACGCCTTGCAGCCGCAGCTGGAGTGGGGCGGCATGGTGCAGGGGGTGTCGTTGTCGCTGTCGTACGCGGTGGTGCTGCTGGCGCTGGCGTTCCGCGGGTTCGCGCGCAAGGACGTGGTGTCGTAGCGGCTGGGCCGGTCGGTCGGGGTGTGGGGTTCCCGGGTGCGGGGGGTGTGGGTGGGGCTCAGGGCAGGGCGGGGGACGGGGTTCCGGACAGGGCGGTGAAGAGGAGTCGCCACAGCGGGTCCCCGTCGGGGGTGCAGGAGTCGTTGGTGCCTTCGGTGCCTTCGGTGCGGGTGTTCAGCTGCCCGCGGATCACGATCAGCAGCAGCTCGGCGACCAGCGGCGGGCAGTGGTCGGGGAAGCCGCTGTCGCGCTGGGCCCGGCGGACCAGGTCGGTCAGGGCGACGTGCATCTCGGCGAGGACGTTGTGGGGGGACTGCGCCAGTTCGGGGCAGTCCACGGCGAGCCGGAGGGCCGCGCGCAGTCGGATGTCCGAGCGCAGCCGGTCGGCGAAGCCCACCACGATGCCTTCGAGTGCCCGGGCGGCGTCGGCGTCCGGGGTGTCGTACTCGGCCCGCAGGCTCGTCCAGGTGGTCCGGGACTCCTGGATCAGGGCCCGCGCCAGTGACGCCTTCGACGGGAAGTGGCCGTAGAGCGCGCCCTTGGTCATGCCGATGCGGTCGGCCACGGTGTTCAGCGTGGTGCTCTCGTAGCCCTGAGCGGCGAAGATCTCGGCCGCCGCGGTCAGGACCTTCTCGCGTGTGCGGCGCGCCCGTTCCTGTTTTGCCATGCCCCTGCCCTCCGTCGTCGGCGACAGCTCATACATACCATCGGGATGGAATGTTGTTGCAAAGCTGTCCTTCTGAGGGAGGGCTGGTTCAGTGGGGCGCGCCGCGGCTCGTCGTGACGGGGGCGGGAAACCTACCTAGAGGAAGGAATCTTGCGAACGCCTGTGCGGTGTCGGGGTGGTCGGCGCGGCCCCGTGGACGGACCGTCAGGACCGGTCGGTCGCCTCGCGCCCGGCGGTCAGGACCACCAGGCCGCCGAGGACGGCCAGGCCCAGCAGGACGGCACCGAAGACCGTGGCGCCGGTGGTCAGGCCCACCGCGTCGCTGAGGTAGCCGGCCGAGACGGGCAGGAGGCCGGCCGGGAGGTAACCGCCCACGTTGAGCGCGGCGTTGGCCTCGGCGAGGCGCTGCGGCGGGACGCCGGCGTTGAGCAGTGACAGGCCGCCGAGCTGGCCCATGCCCTGGCCGGCGCCGGCCAGCAGGGCGGCGAGGACCAGCGCCGTCAGCGTCCCGGTGTGCACGGCGACGACCAGGGTGACCATGCTCAGCGCGGTGGCCGTCGCACCGGCCGTCAGAACGGTACGGCGGCGCAGCCGCTGGACGGCGAACTGCACCCCGGTCGCGGCCAGGAACATCCCGAAGGCCATCGCGCCGGCGAGGATCCGGTCGGTGCTGCCGAGCAGGCCGGACAGCAGCGAGGGGCCGAGCGAGAGCACGAACGAGGTCGCGGTGATCCCGGGCGCGAACACCGCGATGCCGAGGGCGAGTTGACGGCCGTTGCCGCGCGGGACGGCGGGCACCCGGATCCAGGCGCCCCGGCCGCGGGACTCCGGGCGGCGCACCGGCATCCGCAGCACGACCAGCACCGCGCCGGACAGCAGCACGGCCTCGACCGCGAAGACGGTACCGGTCGGCGCGGGCGCCAGCTCGGAGAGCAGTCCGGCGAGCAGCGGGCCGAGCCCGGCGCCGAAGACCATCGCGCAGGAGGCGAGCAGGGCGGCGAGCCGCTTGCGCTCGGGCCCGGCGACGTCGGTCACCGCGGCCATCCCGGCCGAGACGACGGCGCCGACCGCGATGCCGGTGAACAGCCGCGCCACGATCAGGGCGGCGACGCTGGTGGCCGTCCCGAAGATCAGGCAGGCGGCGAGCCCGAGTGCCAGGGCGGGCAGCAGGACGGGCTTGCGACCGATCCGGTCGGAGAGCACGCCGGAGACCAGCAGCGAGCCGATCAGGCCGACGATGTAGAACGCGAACACCACGGTCAGGGTGCCCTTGGAGAAGCCGATGTCGTGCTGCCAGAGCACGTAGAGCGGGGTGGCTGCGTTGGACAGCACGAAGACGGCGGTGACGGGCCAGGCGGCCAGCCAGATCCACCACAGGGGGGTGGGTGGGTTCGGTGCGGCGCCGGTTGGGGTCAGGGTGGAGGCGGTCCTGGTTGCGGGCATGGCGGGTCCCTCCCGAGGAGTGCTGCGGGCTCCGCAGCTGTACGAGTTGAGTCGAACTTAGCATCCAGTACGATTGAAGTCGTACTGGAATCCGGACATCGCATCGCGAGCTGTCGAGCTTGCCGAGCCGAGGAGTTGAGGACTGTGCCCGAGTCCACGAGCGCCGCTGCCGCACCCGCCGTCAGGGTGCTCCCCGAGCCGCCCGGACTGCCCGAACCGCTGCCCGAGCCGGGCCGCGACGAGCTGCGGCTGGAGACCGTCCTGGGCGCGCTCAGCGACCCGCTGCGGCTGACGATCGTCCGCAAGCTCCTGCTGGAGTCCGAGGACTACGACCACTCCTGCGGCTGGTTCGGCCTCGACCGGCCCAAGTCCTCGCTCACCCACCACTTCAAGGCGCTGCGCGAGGCGGGGGTCACCCGCCAGCGCCAGTACGGGCTGGAGCGCCGCAGCCAGGTGCGGGTCGAGGACCTCGACGCCCGCTTCCCCGGGTTGCTCGGCCTGGTGGCGGCCTGGACTCCGCAGGGCTGACCAGGGCCCGCGGGGCTCTGGTGTGGGGGCTTGGCGACCGGGTGCGGGATCATGGGTGGGTACCCCCGCAACCGTTCGCCGAAGGACCCGAAACCGTGGCCCAGATCGTCCTCTTCCACTCCGCCAACGGCCTGAGCCCGGCCGTCCGGGCCGCCGCCGACCGGCTGCGCGCCGCCGGGCACACCGTGCACACGCCGGACCTGTTCGAAGGACGCACCTTCGACGACGCCGAGGCCGCGCAGGCCTTCCAGGAGGAGATCGGCGGCGGGGACGAACTGCTGCGCCGCGCCGTCGTCGCCTCCGCCCCGCTCTCCGAGGGCGGGCTGGTGTACGCCGGGTTCTCGCTCGGCGGCGCGATCGCGCAGAACCTGGCGCTCGCGGACGAGAAGGCGCGCGGGCTGCTGCTCCTGCACGGCACCTCGGACCTGCGCGAGGACGCGGTGACCTCGATCCCCGTCCAGCTGCACATGGCGGAGCCGGACCCGTTCGAGCCGGAGGACTGGCTGAACGCCTGGTACCTGCGGATGCTGCGGGCGGGCGCGGAGGTCGAGGTGCACCGCTACCAGGGCGCCGGGCACCTGTTCACCGACCCGGACCTGGACGACTACGACGCGGAGGCCGCCGAGCGCGCCTGGGCGGCGGCGCTGGACTTCCTGGCGGACCTGGAGGCGTAGGGCCCTGGCGCGCGCCCGTGATGTTCGCCGCCCGGCCGCGTGGGGTCGGGCGGCAGACGGGCCCTAAGGGCGGGCCGGGCCGCGGCGGGGGAGGGTCTGGCTGTAGACGACGCTGGTGGTGGTGGAGCCGAAGCCGGCCAGTGAGTCGACCAGGGTCTCCAGGTGCTCCATGGAGGTCGCGGCCACCTTGAGGGTGTAGCAGTCCTCGCCGGTGGTGCGCACGCACTCCAGGATCTCGCGGCGCACCGAGAGCAGGTGGTGCAACGGCTGGTGGCGGTTGCCCGGGTACTTGAGGCGGACCACGGCGAGCACCGGGTAGCCGACCTTGGCCAGGTCGACGGTGGCGTGGTAGCCGGTGATCACGCCCAGCGACTCCAGGTTCCGCACCCGCTCGGTGGTGGCGGACGGGCTGAGGTTGACCCGGCGGCCCAGCTCGCTGAGCGAGATCCGGGCCTCCTGCTGGAGCTGGTCGATGATCGCCCAGTCGGTTTCGTCGAGGTTCACGGCCATTCCGCGAGATTACCGGGAGAATCACGGCTGAGGGCTGCTTCTGCCGTGATCATTGGGTTCCGGCCCGGATGCGGCCGGGAATAGCCTCGTGGCATGCAACTTGGCGTCAACGTACCGAACTTCGGACCCGGGACCGACCCGGGCGTGCTGCGCGACTGGGCGCGGGTGGTGGAGGGCCTCGGGTTCGACCTGCTGATGGTGTCGGACCACGTCGCCGTGACGGCGGACGTGGCCGCACGCTACCCGGAGCCCTTCTACGACCCCTTCGCCACCCTGTCCTGGCTGGCGGGGGTGACCGACGGGCGGCTGCGGCTGGGCACCACGGTGTTGGTGATGCCGTACCGGCACCCGCTGGTGGTGGCCCGGACGGCGAGCAGCCTGCACCGGCTCAGCGGCGGGCGCTTCGTGCTCGGGGTCGGAGTCGGCTGGGCGCGGCAGGAGTTCGAGGCGCTCGGAGTGCCGTTCGGCGCGCGGGGGCGGCTCACGGACGAGTACCTGCGGGCGGTGCGGGACTCCTGGGCGAAGCAGGGGGAGGGCGCCGCCGCGCCCGTGTGGGTCGGCGGCCACAGCGAGGCGGCGATGCGGCGGGTGGCCGAGTTCGGCGATGCCTGGCACCCGCTGCGGCTGTCGATGGACCAGATGCGGTCGGTGCTGGAGCGCCACGAACTGCCGGGCTTCGCCCCGCGGATCGCGCTGCGGCTGACCGGGGCGCCGCTGGACGCCCCGGACCGGCCCGCCGGGACCGGCGACCTGGAGCAGATCATCGGTGACCTGCGGGAACTGCGCGCACTCGGCGCGGAAGCCGTGGTGCTGGACCCGTACCATGCCGACCCGGAGGAGACCCGCCGGCCCGAGACCGCGTGGCGGGCCCTGACGGCCGTGGCCGAGGAGTGGAGGAGGACGTCGTGATCACGACCGCTGACGAGGCGCTGCTGCGGCGCGCGATCGGAATCGCGGCGCGGGCCGTGGAGTCGGGCGACGCGCCGTACGGCTCGCTGCTGGCCGGGCCGGACGGGACGGTGCTCGCCGAGGCGCACAACACCGTCCGGCGGGACGAGGACATCACGGCGCACCCGGAGTTGAAGCTCGCCCGGTGGGCGGCCCGGGAGCTGGACGCGGAGACGGCCGCCCGCACCACCATGTACACCAGCTGCCAGCCCTGCGGCATGTGCGCGGGGGCGCTGGTCCGGTCGGGGATCGGGCGGGTCGTGTACGCGCTCGCGACCGAGCAGTTGGTCGGGCTCAACCCGGCGTCGGGGGACTGGCCGGTGGTGGCGCAGGAGGGGCCGGCGCTGTTCGAGGAGGCGCGGGTGCCGATCGAGGTGTACTACCACGGGGGTTGAGGCGGGGCCTGGAGCCGTTCGAGCGATGGGGGGATTCGACACCCGCGCGCACGGCGCGTTCTGACGGTTCGTCGGCTAACTCTTCTGTGTGGCATCACGCGTCACTACGTGGAGGCAGCACATGAGGAGCAATCGTCGGATCACCAGGCGGTTCACCGCCGTCGCGGTCAGTGCGGCCGCGGCGGCGGTCGTCGTCTCACCGGCCGGGGCGGGGGACGCGCTGGCGGCGGCCCGGGCCTGCTACGACCGGGCCAAGCAGCCGTACACCTCGGTGGTCGACGGCCACCTGCACTTCCGGCCGTTCGGCGGGCGGGCGATCCCCTTCGAGGAGGTCACCGGGTACCTGCAGAAGAGCGGGGTCCACTACGCCAACATGTTCGGCATCGGGCAGGTGCTGCCCTCCGACTCCGACTGCACGTACTACCTCGACTGCCCCGGCACCCCCGTACGGCCCCGGATGCGCAACGACTTCGCCAACGCCGAGAGCCTGCGGGAGAACCGGCCCGAGGACCCGAACCTCACCCTCTCCATGACGTTCATGGATCTGCACCACCCCGAGACCGTCCCCGACGGGATCGCCTTGCTCGACCGCGAGTACCCCGGGATGTTCCGGTGGGCCGGCGAGGTCAACGTCATCAAGCAGGCCATCCTGCCGAACCTCGCCGAACCGGCCACCAGCGAGGACATCCCCAAGTGGGCCCCGTTCATGAACGCCTACCGGGAGCGCGGGATCCCGATCACCTTCCACTCGGACATCGGCAACGACGCGGAGCCCACCAAGTACCTCCACCTGATGGAGGAGATCCTCGCGCAGTACCCCGACAACAAGATCGTCTGGGCGCACATGGGCCTCTCGAAGGAGCTCGCCCAGCTGGACCCCGACGAGCACATCCGCATCCTGGACCGGATGCTCGACGCACACCCGAACCTGACCGTGGACCTGAGCTGGCGCGTCCTGGAGGACCTCTACTTCAGCCGGCCCGGCGTGCGGGAGAAGTACGCGGCCTTCCTCGACCGCCACCCCACCCGGGCGATCACCGGGACGGACTTCGTGGCCGCGCGGAACAAGGACTACTCCGTCTACGAGCAGGAGTTGGAGGTCACCAGCCGGATCAACCGGGCGCTGGGCGACGAGGCCTTCCGGGACATCGCGCTGGGGCAGAACTACTTCCGGCTGCTGGGGCTGAAGGACGTGGCGCCCCGGGTCTGCCGCTCCCGGCCGCACTCGCACGTCGCGGTGGAGCAGGGGGCCGCGGGGGCGGCTCCGGCGGCGGTCGTCGCGGGCGACGAGGACTGAGGGGGTCGGGGGAGGGGCCGGGGGAGGGGCCGGCAGGGCTGAGCAGGGCCGGGCGGGTTGAGCGGGCGGCCCCTCGGAGGTGCGAGGGGCCGCCGGGGGTCGGTCAGTTGTCCTGGTTGTCCTGGTTGGACGGGGAGCGGGTGCCCGTGGGCGTCCCGGAGCTGCTCGGGTCGGGCTTCGTCGGCACCACCTGGTCCGGGATGTCGGCCATCGGCAGGGACTGCTTGGGCGTGCCCTGGAGGGCGTCGTCCATGGCGTCCCGCCAGATCGGGGCGGGGCCGTCGGCGCCGAACACCTCGGGGAAGTGATGGTCGTTGATGGTGATGTCGCGCATCTCGACGCCGCCGTCCGGGCCGCCCAGCCAGACCGCCGTGGCCAGCTGCGGGGTGTAGCCGTTGAACCAGGCGGCCTTCTTGTGGTCCGAGGTGCCGGTCTTGCCGGCGATCTGCCGGCCGTCCTTCAGGTAGATGCGGGCGGCGGTGCCCTTGTTCTCCGTCACCCCGTTCAGGATGGTGTTCATCGCCCGGGCCGTCGAGTCGGAGAACACCTTGTCGCAGTGGCCGGCCGGGACGGGGACCTCCTTGCCCTCCACGGTGCTGATCCTGGTGATGGCGACCGGGTCGCAGTGGGTGCCCCCGGCGGCGAAGGTCGCGTAGACGTTCGCCATGGTCAGCGGGCTCATCTCCTCGACGCCCAGCGCCATCGCCGGGACCTCCTCCAGGGGCTTGCCACTGGCCTTGGCGGTGATGCCGAACTTGTTGGCCATCTGCTTGACCGCGCAGAGGCCGATCTCCTGCTCCATCTCCACGAAGTAGGTGTTGATCGAGAGGGCCATCGCCTCCTTGAGCTGGTACGGGCCCTTCTCGCCCGAGTTCTCGTTGGGCACCACCGTCTTGGGGCGGGCGTCGTTGCGCCACGTCCCCTCGCAGGTCTTCATGTTCGGGTACGGCAGCTGGTTCGGCGCGTCGTACGGCTGGGTCGGCGGCAGGCCCGCCTCCAGCGCCGCGGCCGCGACGATCGGCTTGAAGGTCGAACCGGGCTGGAAGCCGTTGCCGCCGCCCATCGCCTGGTCGACGTTGAGGTTGACGACGGTCTGGTTCTTCTCCTTCACCAGGCCGTACGGGCGGGTCTGGGCCATCGCCACGATCTTGCCCGTCCCGGGCTCGATCATGGTCGCGGCGGCGGAGACGGTGTCGGTGACCTTCACGTTGCCGCTCACCGCGTTCTGGGCGGCGGCCTGCTTGTCCGGGTCCAGGGTGGTGTAGATGTTCAGGCCGCCCTTGTCCCAGAACTTCTTCCGGTCCTCCGAGCTCTTGCCGAAGGCCGGGTCCTGCTTGACCACGTGCCGGACGTAGTCGCAGAAGAAGCCCATGCCGGCCTTGGCGGTGATGCAGCCGTTCTGCGGGTCCTTGTACTTGAGGCCCAGTGGGGCGGCCTTCGCCTCCTGCGCCTGCTGCGCGGTGATGTGCTTGTTCTCCAGCATCTTGTCGATGACGGTGTCCCGGCGCTTCTGTGCCGCCATCGGGTGCAGCTTCGGGTCGTACTGGGCCGGGTTCTGGACCAGGCCCGCCAGGGTGGCGGCCTCCGCGATGGTCAGATCCTTGTTGCTCTTGCTGAAGTAGCGCTGGGAGGCGGCCTCCACGCCGTAGGCGCCGTTCCCGTAGAAGGTGATGTTGAGGTAGTTGGTGAGGATCTGGTCCTTCGGCAGCTCCTCGTCCAGCTTGATCGCGATCTTGAGTTCCTGGATCTTGCGTCCCAGGGTCTTGCGCTGCGCCTCCTTGACGGCGTCCTTGTCGTCGCCGGCGTTCTCCACGTTGACGTTCTTGACGTACTGCTGGGTGAGGGTGGAGGCGCCCTGGGAGGTGGTGCCGCTCTCCGCGTTCTTGCCGAGCGCGCGCAGGACGCCTTTGAGGTCGACGGCGCCGTGCTCGTAGAAGCGGGCGTCCTCGATGTCGACCTGGGCGTGCCGCATGAAGGGCGACATCTGGTCGGCGGTGAGGACGGTGCGGTCGCGCTCGTAGACCTTGGCGATCAGGCCGCCCTTGGCGTCGAAGATCTGGGTGGCCTGGGTGAGCGGCGGGGTCTTGAAGTCGTCGGAAATGTCGTCGAAGCCCTCCGCGGTGCTCTTGGCGGTCAGCCCGACGCCGCCGGCGACCGGCAGCACGAGGCCCGCCAACAGCACCCCGGAGACGACGCTCACACCCAGGAAGGTCGCACCGAAACGGGCAAGCCGAAGCGGCGAGTTGCGAGCCGGACGGTCATCCGTGTCATCGGAGGAATTCCGTATCGGCGAGAGATTCGATTCCATTCCGGAATGCTAACTCTCGCTCCTTGCTGGTCGAACGACTTTTCGCGCGGGACTGTCACGGCTGTGCAACAGATGGGGAAGGCTGGCTCGATAAGGGAAATCGCATACGAACTGAATGGATATGGGGACAATTCTCTGGTGCGTACTCGATTCGACGCCCCGGCGGGCGCGGCCTTCCCCTCCCCGTAACCCCCTCCATCACCTTGATGCGGTGGGAGGGGTGAAACGTTGCGCCCGCGCTGAGGGGGAGTCATCCCCGTGCCCGGTTCAACGGGACGCAGGGGTCGGTGCGTTCACGGTGGCGGGTCCGGCCGGCGGGGGCTGCGGCAGGATGGGGGGTGTGGCAGAGCGGAGATACGAGTACGCACCGGCGGGGACACTGCCGGGGTTGTTGCAGCGCGGCCGGGGTCTGGGGGCGCGGATGGCGGCGGAGGACCCGGAGGCGGCCGCCGAGCTGGTGTACGGCTGCATCCGGTGGGAGTGGCGCTGGGACCGGCAGGTCGACGATCGGCACCTGTACCTGGCGCGGCTGATCCGGGACCTGGAGCTGCCGCTCGGCCCGGTGGTCGAGCTGCTGGCCGATGAGGACGAAGACACCCGGGACCGGGCGACCGGCGTGCTGGAGTTGCTGGTCCAAGGGGGCTCCGAGCAGGCCGGGGCAGCACTGCCGGGGTACGTCCCGGACGAGGAGGACCCGGCTCCCCGGCGTCGGCAGCGGCCGCCGGACCCCTGCCCGGACCGGGACAACGCGAGCCTGCTGGACCAGCTGCGCGACCCGGCGGCCTCCGAGGGTGCCAAGGGGGCGGCGCTGTGCGCGCTGTCGCGGCGCCGGGTGCCGGAGCCCGCGCTGATCCCACTGGTGCCCGCGCTCGGCGCCGCCGACGGTACCCGGCAGCTGCCGTACCTGAACCGGGCGCTGGAGCCGCTGGCCGAGCGGGCGGTGCCGGCCGCCCGGGAGTGGGCGGTCTCGGGCCAGGAGTGGCTCGTCTGGCTGGGGACGGGGGTGCTGGCCGCCCACGGTGACGAGAGCGACGTGCCGCTCCTGCTCGCCGAGCTGGAGCGGCACTGGGTGGACGAGAGCTGGTGCGGGCCGGACGGCCTGGCGCGCGGGCTGGCGCGGTTCGGGCCGGGGGCGGGCGGCGCGGTGTCGCTGCTGCGGCGGTTCTGGCTGTACACCCCGCACTCGTACGAGCGGGCCGCGTACCTCGAAGCCCTGGCGGCGATGGGGTCGGCCGGGATGGACCAGGCCTTCACCGAGTCGCTCTGGGACTGCGAATCCGGTGCCCGGCTGTCGGGGGTCGAACACGCTCCGGAACGGCCCGAGGTGGGAGCCCGGCTGCGCTACCTGCGCGACGATCCGATGGAGGAGAGGGAGGTCCGGGAGGCAGCGGGGCGACGTCTCGCCGAGGGCTGGGCGGGCTAGAGTGGACGCGTGAACGCGTGAGTGATGGTCCGGACCCCGAGAGGTGTTCCGGGCCACCTCCATTTCCAGGGCTTCTCCCCCTGTGACCAGCGCGTTCGCCGGCCCACCAGATCAGCACCAGAGCCTCCGGAGGCCCCGCCTTGAGCGATCAGCCGTTCGCGCATCTGCACGTCCACACCGAGTACTCGATGCTGGACGGTGCCGCCCGGCTGAAGCAGATGTTCAAGGA
This sequence comes from Kitasatospora sp. NPDC058162, assembly GCF_042884005.1. Taxonomy (NCBI): domain Bacteria; kingdom Bacillati; phylum Actinomycetota; class Actinomycetes; order Kitasatosporales; family Streptomycetaceae; genus Kitasatospora; species Kitasatospora sp. NPDC058162. The sequence continues at coordinate 18,229 of NZ_JBHVUS010000057.1, read as the reverse complement.
GGTCGAGCGGCTGGGGCAGACCCACGTCGCGATGACCGACCACGGGAACATGTACGGCGCCGCCGAGTTCCACCGGCAGGCGACCGACGCCGGGATCACGCCGGTGATCGGCATCGAGGCGTACGTGGCGCCCGAGTCCCGCTCCAACACCAAGCGCATCCTGTGGGGCCAGCCGCACCAGAAGCGGGACGACGTCTCCGCGTCCGGCGCGTACACCCACAAGACCATCTGGGCCCGGAACAAGGAGGGCCTGCACAACCTCTTCAAGCTGACCTCGCGCTCCTACGCCGAGGGCTGGCTGGTGAAGTGGCCGCGGATGGACAAGGAGCTGATCTCCGAGCTGTCCGGCGGCCTGATGGCCACCACCGGCTGCCCCTCCGGCGAGGTGCAGACCCGGCTGCGGCTGGGCCAGTTCGACGAGGCGGTGAAGTCCGCGGCCGACTACCAGGACATCTTCGGCAAGGAGAACTACTTCCTGGAGCTGATGGACCACGGTCTCGACATCGAGAAGCGGGTCCGCGACGGGCTGCTGGAGATCAGCAGGAAGCTGAACATCCCGCCGGTGGTCACCAACGACTCGCACTACACCACCGAGGCCGACGCCGGCGCCCACGACCTGCTGCTCTGCGTGCAGACCGGCAAGAACCTCTCGGACCCGGACCGCTTCCGCTTCGACGGCACCGGCTACTACATCAAGTCCGCCGCCGAGATGTACGCGCTGGACTCTTCGGACGCCTGGCAGGAGGGCTGCCGCAACAGCCAGCTGCTGGTCGCCTCCCGGGTCGACACCGAGGGCATGTTCAAGTTCAAGAACCTGATGCCCCGGTTCCCGATCCCGGAGGGCTTCGAGTCCGAGGCGGACTTCTTCAAGTCCAAGGTCTGGGAGGGCATGGACTGGCGCTTCCCGGACGGGTACGACGAGGAGCACAAGAAGCTCGCCGAGTACGAGATGGACACCATCATCCAGATGGGGTTCCCGGCGTACTTCCTGGTGGTCGCCGACTTCATCATGTGGGCGAAGAGCCAGGGCATCGCGGTGGGCCCGGGCCGTGGTTCGGCGGCCGGTTCGCTGGTCGCGTACGCGATGGGCATCACCGACCTCGACCCCATCCCGCACGGCCTGATCTTCGAGCGCTTCCTCAACCCCGAGCGCATCTCCATGCCCGATGTCGACATCGACTTCGACGAGCGCCGGCGCGGTGACGTGATCCGGTACGTGACGGAGAAGTGGGGGTCCGACAAGGTCGCCATGATCGTCACCTACGGCACCATCAAGGCGAAGGCCGCCATCAAGGACTCCTCCCGGGTCCTCGGCTACCCGTACGCGATGGGTGACCGGATCACCAAGGCGATGCCGCCGGACGTCATGGGCAAGGGCATCCCGCTGTCCGGCATCACGGACAGCAGCCACCCCCGCTACAGCGAGGCGGGCGAGATCCGCGGGCTGTACGAGAACGACCCGGACGTCCGGAAGGTCATCGACACCGCGCGCGGCATCGAGGGCCTGATCCGCCAGCCCGGCGTGCACGCGGCCGGCGTCATCATGTCCGCCGAGCCGCTGACCGACCACATCCCGGTCTGGACCCGGCACACCGACGGCGTCACCATCACGCAGTTCGACTACCCCACTTGCGAGGGCCTCGGCCTCCTCAAGATGGACTTCCTCGGCCTGCGCAACCTGACGATCATGGACGACGCCGTCAAGGCGATCGAGAAGAACAAGGGCGAGAAGATCGAGCTGCTCAAGCTGCCGCTCGACGACAAGCCGACCTACGAACTCCTCGCCCGCGGCGACACGCTCGGCGTCTTCCAGCTCGACGGCGGGCCGATGCGCTCGCTGCTGCGCCTGATGAAGCCCGACAACTTCGAGGACATCTCCGCCGTCCTGGCGCTGTACCGACCGGGCCCGATGGGCGTCAACTCCCACACCAACTACGCGCTGCGCAAGAACGGGCAGCAGGAGATCACCCCGATCCACCCGGAGCTGGAGCAGCCCCTGGAGGAGGTGCTCCGGCCCACCTACGGCCTGATCGTCTACCAGGAGCAGGTGCAGAAGGCCGCGCAGATCCTGGCCGGCTACTCGCTCGGCCAGGCCGACCTGCTGCGCCGCGCGATGGGCAAGAAGAAGAAGGAGATCCTGGAGGCGGAGTTCGTCCCCTTCCAGAAGGGCTGCCGCGAGCGCGGATACTCCGACGCGGCCATCCAGGCGGTGTGGGACGTCCTCGTCCCCTTCTCCGGCTACGCGTTCAACAAGGCGCACACCGCCGGGTACGGGCTGGTCTCGTACTGGACGGCGTACCTCAAGGCCAACTACCCGGCCGAGTACATGTCCGGTCTGCTCACCTCCGTCAAGGACGACAAGGACAAGTCGGCGGTCTACCTCAACGAGTGCCGCAAGATGGGCATCCAGGTGCTGCCGCCGGACGTCAACGAGTCGGACTCGGACTTCACGCCGCACGGCAGCGAGACCGTCCGGTTCGGCCTGACCGCGATCCGCAACGTCGGCGGGCCGGTGGTCGAGTCGATGATCCGCACCCGGAAGGCGAAGGGGAAGTTCGTCTCCTTCCCGGACTTCCTGGAGAAGGTGGAGTCGGTGGTCTGCAACAAGCGGACCGTCGAATCGCTGATCAAGGCCGGGTCCTTCGACTCGCTCGGGCACACCCGCAAGGGCCTGAGCGCGCAGTTCGAGCCGATGATCGACAACGTCGTCGGGGTGAAGCGCAAGGAGGCCGAGGGGCAGTTCGACCTCTTCGGCGGCGACACCGCCACGGACGAGCCGAGCTTCGGGCTGGACGTCGTCTTCTCCGAGGAGGAGTGGGAGAAGTCCTTCCTGCTCACCCAGGAGCGGGAGATGCTCGGCCTGTACGTCTCCTCGCACCCGCTGCACGGCATCGAGCACGTGCTCGCCGACAAGGCGGACTGCGCGGTCGCGGACCTCGCCGAGCGGCCGGACGGGACGATCGTCACCATCGGCGGCATCATCTCGGGCCTCCAGCGGAAGATGACCAAGCAGGGCAACGCCTGGGCGATCGCCACCGTCGAGGACCTGGCGGGCTCGATCGACTGCATGTTCTTCCCGGCCAGCTACCAGCTGGTCTCCTCCCAACTCGTCGAGGACGCCGTGGTGTTCGTGCGCGGCAAGCTGGACAAGCGGGAGGACGTGCCGCGGCTGATGGGCATGGAGCTGTCCGCCCCGGACCTCTCCAACGCCCACGCCGAGGCGCCGATCACCATCAACATCCCGACCGGGAAGGTCACCCCGCCGCTGGTCGCCCGGCTCAGCGAGGTGCTGACCCACCACAAGGGCACCACCGAGGTGCGGGTGCGGCTGGAGGGGCGCACCAAGACGACGGTGCTGCGGCTGGACCGGCACCGGGTGAAGTCCGACCCGGCGCTGTTCGGGGACTTGAAGCAGCTGCTCGGGCCGAGCTGCCTGTCGGTCTAGCAGGGTCGGCGGCGTCGGAGGGGTGGCGGGGCGTTCGTCAGGCCCCGCTGCCCAGCCCCGGCGGCACGGCGGTGTGGAGCGCCGAGACGAAGGCCGAGATGGCCGGGTGGGAGCCCGCGCCGGCCCGGAACGCGGCGCGGGTGCGGCGGTACATCGGCAGCCGGGTGAGGACGACGCCGGGCGGCGGCTGGGCGGTGCCCAGGTGGGGGACCAGGGCCACCCCCTGGCCGGCGGCGACCAGCGAGAGCACCGTGGTGAAGTCGTCGATCTGGTGCCGGATCCGGGGGGCGAAGCCCGCCGCCTCGCAGGCGCGGACGGCCATGGTGTGGCAGAGCGTGCCCGGCGGGGACATGATCCACGGTGCGCCGCGCTGCTCGGCGAGCACCGTCGGGGTGCGGGCCGCCAGGTACATCGGCTCGGTGAAGACCGGGCGGGTCACGGCCAAGCCCGGTTCCGGGTCGGTCGGGACGAGGTCGTACTCGTGGACCAGCGCCACGTCCAGCTCGCCCGCGCGCAGCGCCGCGCCGACGGCCGCCGGGTCCACCTCGGTGACCATCGGCTCCAGCCCCGGGTGCCAGGCGGCCAGTCCGGCGAGCACCGCCGGGATGATCGCGCGGGCCGCCGACGGGTAGGTGCCGATCCGCAGCGGACCGGCCAACCCCCGCTTGGCGTGGGCGAGTTCGGCGCCCGCCTGCTCCAGCAGGGCGAGCACGGACTCGGCGTGCCGGACCAGGTTGCGCCCGGCCGGGGTGAGGGTGACCCGCCGCCCGGTGCGCTCCAGCAGCGGGACGCCGGCCTCCTTCTCCAGGACGGACAGCTGCTGGGACACCGCGGAGGCGCTGAAGGACAGCGCCTCGGCGACGGCCGCGATGGTGCCGAGGTGGGCGAGTTCGCGCAGCAGGCGCAGACGTCGGACGTCGAGCATCGGTCCAGCTTACGAGAAGCGTCGGAAATGTGAACTGGACCTGGGTGATCGCCGGACCGCAGGATCGTCGGTATGGAACTCAAGGGCATCCACGTCCCCCTGATCACCCCCTTCGCCGCCGACGGCTCCGTCGCCCTCGACGCGCTGGAGAAGCTCGCGCACGAGGTCCTGGACGCCGGGGCGGCCGGACTGGTCGCGCTCGGTACCACCGGTGAGCCCGCCGCGCTGACCGCCGAGGAGCGGGACGCGGTGGTGGACGTCGCCGCGGCCGCCTGCGCCGCGCGCGGGGCGCAGCTGACCGTCGGCGCCTCCGGCGGCGACACCCGGGCCGTCGGCGAGGCGCTGGCCGTGCTCGGCGCGCGGGTGCCGCAGGCGGCGGCGCTGGTCACCACGCCCGCCTTCGTCCGGGCCGGCGAGGCCGGGACGGTCGCCCACTTCCGGGCGCTGGCCGCGGGCAGCCCGCTGCCGCTGGTCGTCTACCACATCCCGTACCGCACCGGGCAGCAGCTCTCCACCGCCGCGCTGCGCGAACTGGCCGCGATCGAGGGCGTGGTGGGCGTCAAGTACGCGACCGGCGGGCTGGACCAGACGGCCGCCGAGCTGCTCGCCGACGCCCCCGCCGGGTTCGCCTTCCTGACCGGGGAGGACGCCTTCCTGCCGCCGATGCTGGCGCTGGGCGCGGCCGGCGGCATCCTGGCCTCCGCGCACCTGGCGACCGGCCGCTTCGTCGAGCTGTACGAGGCCTGGCGGGCCGGGGACGTCGAGCGGGCCCGGGAGCTGGGGCACCGGCTGACCGGGCTGGCGCTGTCCGCGTTCACGGCGCCGAACCCGACGGTGACCAAGGGCGTGCTGCACGCCCAGGGCCGGATCCCGACCCCGGACGTGCGGCTGCCGCTGCTGCCGGCCGGGGCGGCGGAGGTCGGGGCCGCGCTTGAGCTGGTGAGTGGTCTGGACCACTGAGCGCTCTCTCATACCGTGGAATACCAGGTCGTGCGGTGCCAGTGACAAGGCATGATGGGCAGAGTGCGGCTGTAGACAGCACCATCCAGAGGAGTAGTCGGAATGAAGATCGGCATTGTCGGGGCCACCGGCCAGGTCGGCGGCGTGGTCCGCGAGATCCTGGCGGAGCGCAACTTTCCGGTGGAGCAGCTGCGGCTGTTCGCCTCGGCCCGTTCGGCCGGGCGCACGCTGCCCTGGCAGGGCACCGAGGTCACCGTCGAGGACGCGGCCACGGCCGACTACACCGGCCTGGACATCGTGATCTTCTCGGCCGGCGGCTCCACCTCCAAGGCCCTGGCCCCCAAGGTCGCCGCCTCCGGCGCCGTCGTCATCGACAACTCCTCCGCCTGGCGCCGTGACCCCGAGGTCCCGCTGGTCGTCTCCGAGGTCAACCCGGAGGCCATCGCCGACCGCCCCAAGGGCATCATCGCCAACCCCAACTGCACCACCATGGCCGCCATGCCCGTGCTGCGCCCGCTGCACGAGGAGGCGGGGCTCGCCGCCCTGGTCGTCTCCACCTACCAGGCCGTCTCCGGCAGCGGCGTCGCCGGTGTCGCCGAGCTCCAGGACCAGGCCGCCAAGGTCGTGGACGGCGCCTCCGCGCTCGCCCACGACGGCTCCGCCGTCGAGTTCCCCGAGCCCAAGGTCTACCAGCGGCCGATCGCCTTCAACGTGGTGCCGCTGGCCGGCTCCATCGTCGAGGACGGCTCCAACGAGACCGACGAGGAGCAGAAGCTCCGCCACGAGAGCCGCAAGATCCTCGGCATCCCCGAGCTCAAGGTCGCCGGCACCTGCGTGCGCGTCCCGGTCTTCTCCGGCCACTCGCTGCAGATCAACGCCCGCTTCGAGCGCCCGATCAGCCCCGAGCGGGCCGTCGAGCTGCTCGCCGCCGCCCCCGGCGTCGAGCTGTCCGAGATCCCCACCCCGCTGCAGGCCGCCGGTCAGGACCCGAGCTACGTGGGCCGCATCCGGGTCGACGAGACCGTGGAGAACGGCCTGTCGCTGTTCGTCTCGAACGACAACCTGCGCAAGGGCGCCGCACTCAACGCCGTCCAGCTCGCCGAGCTGGTCGCCGCCGAGCTCAAGGGCTGACCCGGGTCAACCCCGCGTGACATTTGGCGGGCCCCGTCGTTGAACGGGGCCCGCCTTCGTGTTTCTTTGCGACTCATTGGGGCGGCTGTTGCGTGACCGGGACATCTGCCGAGGTTCGGGCCCCGAACCAGGGGGAAAAGGTGACCCAACGATCGGGCGGTCAGGGGGCCCCTCACCCCGCACGTTCGGCCGACGGGCGGACCGCCCACCCAGACCGACCATCGAGGGCGAGCGGAAAGAAGGTGCGCGGATGGACCGCTGTGTCGTCCTGGTGGACGCCGGATACCTGTTGGGCGCCGCGGCCAGCCTGCTCGCCGGAGACCCCTCCCGGTCCAAGGTCACCGTCGACCACACCGCGCTGATCAGCGCCCTGCGCGAACGCGCCGAAGCCGAGACCGGGCTGCCGCTGCTACGGATCTACTGGTTCGACGCGGCCCCCGACCGCCGCCCGATGCCCGAGCACCGGCGGCTGCGCGTACTGCCCCGGGTCACCGTGCGGCTGGGCGCCCTCACCCGGGCCGAGGGGCGCTGGGTGCAGAAGGGCGTCGACGCCGCGATGCACGCCGAACTCTCCGAACTCGCCCGCAACCGGGCCTGCGCGGACGTCGTCCTGATCACCGGCGACGGGGACCTGCTGCCCGGGATGATGACCGCCAAGGAGCACGGCGTGGCCGTGCACCTGTGGGCGCTGCAGGCCGCGGACGGTGACTTCAACCAGTCCGAGGACCTGGTCGGCGAGGCCGACGAGCGGCGGGTCCTGGACCGCGAGTGGATCGAGGGGTCCTTCTCGCTGCGCGACCACTCCACCGTCTTCCCGGCCCCCGGGACGGGCGGCGCCCGGCAGGAGATCGCCAAGATCCTCGCCGCCCCGCCGGCCTCCCTGCCCAGCGTGGCGCCCCCGTCCGTCCGGCCGGCCGTCGCCGAAGGGGGCTCCGACGCGCCCGCCGCGAACGGGCGGCCCCAGCCGGCCGCCGCCCTGCGGGTGGTGCCGACCCCGAAGGACCTCGCCGGGCGGGTCTCGGCCGTCACCCCGATCACCCCGGCCGTCAACGGGCACGCCAACGGCCACGCGGCCGCTGGGCAAGCCACCAACGGGCACGCGGCCGCCGGGCCGGTGCTGCGCTGGTCCTCCGACCGCGGCTGGGTGGACCGGCCCGCCCCCGAGCCCTCCGTCACCGCCGGGGACGGCCTGCCCACCCTGGCCCAGCTCACCACTGCCGAACAGCGCTGGGCCGACCGCGAGGAGGACATCACCACCATCGGCGGCGACGCCCACGAAGTCGGGCAGGTCTTCGCCCGCCGCTGGAGCGACCGCCTCGGCGACCTCGAACGACTCACCCTGCTCTGGCCCGACTACCCGCGCATCCCGCACCGGGTCGACGGCGAGCTGCTGCGCTACGCGGCCCGCTTCGGACTGCTCGCCCACAAGGACGACCAGATCGACGAGCACGACCGCTACGCCATCCGGGCGGGGTTCTGGAAGGAACTGGCGGTCCGGGTCCCGGGCGGGTCGATGGTGGTGGACGACTGACGCGTCCCGGGCGGGTCGGTGGTGGTGGACGACCGGCGCGTCCCGGCGGCCTCCGGCGATCGGCCCCCGTTGTCCGGTTCGCCCGTGTGAGCGCGTAAAGTCTCCGGTCGTGGAAGAGACGGCCGGGCGAGCACCCCAGGACACCCCCGCGCCGTGCGTCGCCGTACGCGATCTGGTCCGGACCTACCGCACCGGGCGCGGCTCCGCCGCCACCGCGATCCGGGCCAACGACGGGATCAGCCTCACCGTCCGCCAGGGCGAGATCTTCGGGCTGCTCGGGCCCAACGGCGCCGGGAAGTCCACGCTCGTCCGCCAGCTCACCGGCCTGCTGCGGCCGGACTCCGGCACCGTCGAACTGCTCGGGCACGACATCGTGCGGCACCCGGAGCTGGCCGCCCGGCTGCTCGGCTACCTCGGGCAGGAATCCACTGCCCTGGACGAGCTGACCGTCGCGCTGGCCGCCGAGACCACCGGACGGCTGCGCGGGCTCTCGCGCGCGGCGGCCCGCGGCGCGGCCGCGGACGTCCTCACCGAGCTCGGGCTGGAGCCGATCGCCGACCGCCCGCTCGCCAAGCTGTCCGGCGGACAGCGGCGGCTCGCCTGCTTCGCGGCCACCCTGGTGGGGGAGCGGCCGCTGCTCGTCCTCGACGAACCCACCACCGGCATGGACCCGGTCGCCCGGCGGGCCGTCTGGTCGGCCGTCGACCGCCGGCGGGCCGAACACGGGACGACGGTGCTGCTGGTCACCCACAACGTGATCGAGGCCGAGACCGTGCTCGACCGGGTCGCCGTGATCGACGAGGGCCGGGTGATCGCCTGCGACACGCCCGGCGGGCTCAAGGCCCTGGTGGACGGCGACGTCCGGCTCGACCTGGTCTGGCGGGACGAGGCACCGATCGGCGTCCCCGCCGTCGCCGAACTGGCCGACCGGGCCGAACGCACCGGCCGCCGCTGGACCGTCCGCACCACCCCCGAGCAGGCCCGCGAACTGGTCGCCGCCGTCACCACCGGCCCGGCCTTCGCCGCCCTCGACGACTTCACCCTCGCCACCCCCAGCCTTGAGGACGCCTACCTCAAGCTGGGCGGCCGCCACGGAGGACTGGCCAAGTGACGCTGCTCTCGGTGCCCCCGCAGACCCGCCGGTCCACGGCCGGCGCCGCCCCACTCGCCCCCGCCGCCCGGCTGCTCCCCGCCCTGGCCGCGGTGTACCGGGCGCAGCTCACCCGGGCGAAGGTCGCGCGGATCCCGCTGCTGTTCGTGGCCACCTTCCAGTCCGTCGGCATCCTGGTGATGATGCGGGGCGTCGTGGACGCCGGGCAGACCTCGGCGGCGCGGTCGGTGGTCGCCGGGGCGAGCGTGCTGGTGGTCGCCTTCGTCGCGCTCAACCTGCTGGCCCAGTACTTCGGGAAGCTCCGCGCCACCGGCGGCCTCGACCACTACGCGACGCTGCCCGTCCCGGCCGCCTCGGTGGTGCTCGGCGCGGCCGCCGCGTACGCCTCGTTCACGCTGCCCGGGACGCTCGTCACCGCCGGCATCGGCGCGGTGATGTTCGGGCTGCCGCTCGGCCAGCTGTGGGTGCTGCTCGCCGTCGTGCCGCTCGCCGGGGCGGCCCTGTCCGGGCTCGGCGCGGCCTGCGGGCTGCTGGCGCCGCGGCAGGAGATCGCGACGATGCTCGGGCAGCTCGGCATGTCGGCGGCGCTGCTGCTCGGCGTGCTGCCCGTCGACCACCTGCCGCAGCCGGTGCTGTGGCTGCGCGACCTGCTGCCCTCGACGTACGGGGTGGAGGCGTTCGCGCGGACCTTCGCGCCGGACCCGGACTGGGGGATGGTGCTCGCCGACCTCGGGGTGTGCGCGGGGGTGGGCGTGGTGTCGCTGGCCCTGGCCACCTGGGCGTACCGGCGGGCTGTCGCGCGGTAGGGCCCGCCTTCCGGATCTTGCCGGGTGGGCGGTGTGGTGGGCGGTGTGGTGGGCGGTGTGGTGGGCGGTGCGGTCGTTCGGACGGACGTCGTGAAACGATGGGACCCGTGACCGTACCGAACACACCTCCGGAACCCGCCCGTGCCGATGCGCCGGCCGAGCCGGGAGCCGTACCCGACCCGTTCGCACCGCCGCCGGTCTCCGACCAGGAGCCGCCCGCCGGGCTGCCCGAGGCGCCGCCCGAGGTCGAGCACCCGGTGCCGGACGAGCTGCGGATCGGTGCCGGGGTCGTGCTCGTGTGCCTGCTGGTCGGACTGGCGATGGCCGGGCTGTGGGCCTGGCTGGCGCCCAAGGTGCCGCTGGTCGTGGACGGGGACCGGATCCTCTACGTGGACCCCGAGGGCGAGCAGCGGGCCGGCGCCGACGCGGTGTTCGTACTGATCGGGCTGGGCGCCGGGATCCTCACCGCGCTCGGGGCCTTCCTGGTGACCCGCAAGCGCGGCGGCGGGATCTCCGTCGCGCTGGGGCTGGCGATCGGCGGACTGCTCGGCTCGTACGGGGCCTGGAAGCTCGGCCGCTGGCTCGGACCGAGCGACAACCTGATCGGCGAGGCCCGGCGGGTCGGCAACGGCGGGCACTTCGACGCGAGCATCGACCTGGGGGCGATGGGCGGGCTGCTGGTGTGGCCGATGGCGGCGATGGTGGTGCTGCTGGCGCTGTCGGCGGCGTTCGGGAAGCGGGAGGAGGACCCGCCGCCGTACTGGGGGGTGCCGGCGGGGACGTACGGGGACCCTGCGGGTCCTCCTGCGGAGGCGGCTTCGCTCGCCCAGGCGCCGGAGGACCGGAAGCAGGGCTGAGTTCGTGAGCGGGGCGGAGGGTCGACGGCCGGGTACAGGCCGGGGCCTTCCGCCCCGCGGCGTTTCCCGCTTCCGCGGTTTCCGCGTCCGCGGTTGCTGCCGGCTCAGCGGGCGATCGGGGCGGTGTGGGCGCGGGTGAGGGCGATCAGGTCGGTGGGGGAGAGTTCGACTTCGAGGCCGCGGCGGCCCGCCGACACGTAGACGGTGGGGTGGGTCAGGGCGCTGGCGTCGACCACGGTGCGCAGCGGGCGGCGCTGGCCGAGCGGGGAGATGCCGCCGAGGACGTAACCGCTGCTGCGTTCGGCGGCGGCCGGGTCGGCCATCGCGGCGCGCTTGCCGCCGACGGCCGTGGCCAGGGCCTTGAGGTCGAGCTGGCCGGCGACCGGGACGACGCCGACGGTGAGGGTGCCGTCCACGTCGGCGACCAGGGTCTTGAAGACGCGCTCGGCGGCCACGCCCAGGGCCTCGGCGGCCTCGCCGCCGTAGGAGGCGGCGGCCGGGTCGTGCTCGTAGGCGTGGACGGTGTACGGGACGGCGGCGGTCTCCAGGGCGACGGTGGCGGGGGTGCCCTGGCCGCCCTTCTTCGGCTTCTTGGCCATGTGGCGGGTCCTCGGTCAGTTGGGGCTGAACGATTGGCGGGTCAGGTCGACCGCGGGCAGCGAGGGCAGCCAGCTGAGCACCGCGCTCTCGCGGCGCAGCAGGTCGAGTTCGGTGCGCAGCCGCTGGGCGTTGTCGGGGCAGGCGAGCAGCTGCTGCTTGACCGGGGTCTCGAACACCGAGGCGGCGGCGACCAGGTAGGAGAGCACCTGGGGGTCGTCGGGGAGCTCCTGGCGGCCGTGGGTGCTGGCCTCGCGGGCGCCGGCCAGGCGCTTCTGGTAGACCCGGAAGGCGCGCTCGACCTCGGCGGCGAGGGCGCCGGAGCCCTCGCCGGGAAGCTCCTCCACCGGTTCGATCTCGCCGGTCAGGTACGGGCCGGTGACGTCGACCGAGCTGAGCCGGAACCGGGTGGTGCCGGTGACCAGCAGCTCGTAGCGGCCGTCCGGCTGGGGCTGGGCGGAGGAGATGTCGGCGACGCAGCCGAGGTGGTACATCGCCTCCAGCGGATCCCCGGTGACGGTGCCCAGGCCGTCCAGCGGCCCGGCCGGGCCCTCCTCGGCCGGCCGGACCGGGGCGGTCTCGCGGCCGTCCTTGATGGCGAGCACGCCGAAGCGGCGCGGCTCGTCCTCGGGCTGTTCGAGCAGATCGGCGACGAGCCGGCGGTATCGCTCCTCGAAGACGTTCAGGGGCAGCACCAGGCCCGGGTAGAGCACGGTGTTCAGCGGGAAGAGCGGCAGCCGTTCTGTCACGGCGGACAGCGTAGTTCCCCGGCGCCCCGCCTTGTCGCGCGGCTGACTCCTTGGACCCGATCGGCGGGCGGTGCGGAGGCCCCGGTGGAAGGGTTCAGCCGTGCCGGAGAGCCATCATGCCCGCTGTCTCCCTGCGACAGCGTCAAGCGCACCAGACCAGGCCGTGCCCGCGCAGGGCCGCGCGGGCGCGGGCGGCGCCGCCAGGTGTGGCAGCGGCCCCGGTGCCGATCGCGAGGGTCCTGGCGCCGCCGAGGCCGGCACAGGAGCGGCAGATGCCGGGTCGGGGCACGGGGTCGTGGCACTTGGCGCACTCTGCGGGTCGGAACTGTGGTGCTTGGACGGGTGGCAGCTTGCGTTGGAGGCGGTCGCGCAGGATCGCCACCGGGGAGTGCAGCGGCGAGGGCAGGCCGGGCAGCAGGGCATGGGCCAACTCGGTTGCCGTGCTGCCGCGCTCCAGCCACTGGGCGACGAGGGGTGCCAGTTGCTGCGCCTCGGCCTCGCCGAGGCGCAGCCGGGGCTCGGGCCGGATCGCGCGGAAGAGCGCTGCCACCGCCCTGCGGGTCTGCTCGTCGGCTCGCGTCAACTGGGCCGGGAGGGTGGGTACTTCTCCCGGGTCCTTTACTACAGGGCTGTCAGGGGGACCGGCCTCGGGCTCACCGGGGTCCGAGGAGCGGGCACTCGGTGACGCCGGGCGCTGCGGAGTGTCGTACACGTGCACGTCGGTACGGAGGGTGCCGTCAGGCATCCGGACCGTCTCGACCCGGTAGTACCCGGCCTCCTTGAGCTCGTTGAGCGCCCGCCGAACAGCGCCCCGCCCCTGCGGGCTGCTGTCGGCCATGTGCCGCCCGTCCTCGCGCCAGCCGTCGGGGCGGGAGAGGAGATCGGAGAGGAGGCCGCGAGCGGTGTAGCTGAGGCGACGGTCCTGGAGGAGGCCGTTCGGAAGTACGGTGAAAGCGCGCGCGTGAGCGCTACGATGAATCTGCATGGGGAGTGTCAGCTCCTGGTGCCAGACCCCGGGGTGTTCCACCACCGCCGGGGTCTTCTATGTTCTGTTGATGATGCGGAACGTAGCACAATCACTACGCTGAGTGCGAAGCATCGGGGAAATCCGCAGTCAGATCCGGCCGCCGGTCGCCATGGGGCGGGCGCGTTCGAGGAGTTCGCGCACGTGGGGGTTGCGACGGTGCGGTCGAGTTGCGGCGAGCATCGTGCGGAATCGGTCGTCGGCCCGGCAGCCATGACCAGGGGCACGATCCGGACCGTGCGCCAGGCTCTGGACGAGGCCGGTCATCGCGACGTGGCGACCATGCCGCACCTGATCTTCGACTCCGCCCTCTATGAGGGCTACCGCACCACGATGCGGGCTACCCCCTCCTCCGGTGCCCGCCGCCCGTTCCAGATCAGCCCCCGCAGCCCCGAGAGCGCCGTGGACACCGGCCTCGCCTTCCTCGGCGAGGGGGCGGACATGCTGCTGGAGCCCGGGATGCTGTCGGTGGACATCCTCTCGGCCCTCAAGCGCCGCACCCCGGCGTCACTGATGCCGTTCTCCGTCTCCGGCGAGTACACGCGCCTCGCTCCGCTCGACCCGGCCACCGGGAAGCGGGATTTCCGCCCGCTGGCGGAGGTGTTCACCATGCTCAAGCGGGCCGGGGCCGAGCGGATCGTCACCTACGCGGCACTGGACCTGGCCCGTCTGCGGGCCTAAGCGGCGGGCCGGACCTCCGCCAGGATGCCCGCCGCGCCCTGGTCCAGCAGGAGCCCGGCCACCTGCATGCCCAGCTTCTCCGGCTCGCACAGCGGGCCGGAGAGCCGGGCCTCCACCTGCCGCCTGCCGTCCACGGAGGTGACCTGCCCGTGCAGCGTCAGCACATCGCGGTCGGCCTTGCCGAAGGCGCCGACCGGCACCGAGCACCCACCGTGCAGCTCGGCCAGCATCGCCCGTTCGGCCCGCACCTCGGCGTCGGTCACCGGGTCACCGGAGCCGGCCAGGATCCGGCGGGCCAGCTCGTTGTCGTCCCTGATCTGGATGCCCAGGGCGCCCTGGCCGGGCGATGGGGGGAACCGCTCGATCGGCAGGATCTCGCTGATCTCCTCGCTGCGGCCGAGTCGCTTGATCCCGGCGGCGGCGAGGACCACCGCGTCCAGCCGCTCTGTCTTGAGCTTGCCGAGCCGGGTCGGGACGTTCCCCCGGATCTCCACCGGCACCAGGTCCGGGCGGAGGTGCAGCAGCTGGGCGATCCGGCGTGACGCCGACGTGCCGATCCTGCCGCCGGGCGGGAGATCGGCCAGGGTGCTGCCGCACAGCGCGTCGTGGACGTCGGCGCGGGTGGGCGGGGGCAGGAGGATCAGGCCGGGCGGGTTCGCGGTCGGCAGGTCCTTGAGCGAGTGCACGATCACGTCGACCTCGCCGGACACCAGCGCGTCCACCTGGTTCACGGAGAACGCCGAGCCGCCGCCGCGCTCCGACACGTCCCTGAGAGCCGACCTGCGGTCCTGGTCACCGGCTTCCGTGATCACCCGCTGCCGGAAGGCCACATCGGGGAAGCGCTCCCGCAGCGGCGCCAGGAACTCCCTGACCTGGGCCCGCGCCAGGTGACTGGCCCGCGACCCCACTACCAGTGTGCTCATACGCCAACTCCCGGCATCTGGCGAGATGTTGACCAGATGCTACCCGCATCGAACACACCCGTTTTCCGACGTTATGTCGGAACCCTGGAAGGAGCCTCTCGTGCTGGACACCACCCGCACCATCCGCCCCGCCGCGATTGCGCGGCGGGGCGTCACCGACCTGATGGCCCGGCGGAGGCGGCGGACAGCAGCACGTCGACCAGTCGCTCGGCAGCGTCGGGGCGGCCCATCTGCCGGGCCTGGTGGGCGATCTGTTCCCGCAGTCCGGGGTCGGCGAGGAGCGGCCCGATCGCGCCTTGCAGCATGGTGGTGTTGACCTCTCCGGTCAGCGCCACCGCTGCGCGTTGCCGCTGCAGGTGCATCGCGTTCTGGGCCTGCTCGTTGCCGGCGGACGTCGCGAGCGGCACGAGTACGGCGGCCTTGCCCAGGGCGGTGAGCTCGGCGATCGTTCCGGCGCCGCTGCGGGACAGGACGACGTCGGCCAGAGCCAGCACGTCAGGGAGCTCGGATCCGACGTAGCCGGTCAGGTGGTAGCGGGCGGCCAGGTCCGGAGACAGGGTGCGCACCGTCGCGCTGAGGGCGTCGAGGTTCGCTGGCCCGCACTGATGGATCACGTTCGCCTGCGAGAGGAGCCACGGAAGGGTGTCCCGCACGAGTTCGTTGATCTGCTGCGAGCCCTGGGCGCCGCCGGTGACGTACACGGTCGGCAGCCCGGAGGCGAAGGAGTGCAGGCCGAGCGCGTCGACGGCCTTCCGGGCGTGGCCGGCCAGCACCTCGGGCCGGACCGGGTTGCCCGTCACCACCGTGGTGCCGCGCACCGACTCCGGCAGAAGTTCGAGGGTGGCCTCTGAGGAGACCGCGAACCTGGTGGCCGCGCGCGCGAGCGAGCGGTTCGCCAGCCCGAGCCGCACAGTCTGCTCGTGAACGACCAGCGGCCTGCGGCACATCTTCGCCGCCAGACCGACCGGCACCGCCACGTACCCGCCGGTGGCGAGGACGACGTCCGGCTTGAAGTCGGAGACGATCGTGCGGGCCTGGGCCACGCCGAGCGGGACGCGGCTCATGTCGCGCAGGTTCGCGGGCGACACGAGCTTGAGGGGGTTGGACGAGCGCCGGACCTTGCCCGTCGCGACCGCGCGAAAGGGGATGCCCTCGCCGGCGGCGACGCGGTTCTCCAGGCCGCCGTCGACGCCGACCCACAGCACCTCCAGCGCGCGGCCCGCCGCGGCGAGCCGAGCCTGGAGGGTACGGACCGCGGTCAGGGCCGGATACGTGTGACCGCCGGTGCCGCCTCCGGTCACGATCAGCCGGAACGGCTCGCTGCTGTGCTGAGTCACGGGGCGGTTCCTCTGTTCGTGGACGTCGTCCGGTCCACGCTAGCGCCTGCCTGGAGAGCCTAGTTGGACCGTCACACCTGAGGGGGAGACGTCCCGGTGCGCTTGCGCGGTTGCCGGTCCGGGCCGCGCTTCTTGATCGTGCGGTGGTAGTCGTCGTCGTACCGGTCGCTGCGGGCGGTGCCGCGCATTCCACCGGAGGAGGTAGGGAACGATCGAGGTGGGTACCAGCGGGGCACTCGGCCCACACCAGCCAGCGATTCGGTTGTGGCCGTTGGTAGTTGGACATGGCGGAACTGCGTCGGCGGCCAGCGCGGCCAGGCCGCTCAGCGGGATGGCCGCCGTGGTGCTGCACGACCTCGGGGAGTCGGCGGAGCCGATGGCCTGGTGACAAGCTGCACGGCGAGACCGGGCCCGCTCGAAGGCGATCGACACCGCCCAACTGGCCACCGTGCTTTACCGCCAGGGCGCCGGGGAAGAAGCCGAGCACTACGGCCGCACCGCCACTGACCTTTCCACCATGGTCCGCTCCGCACGACTGGACGCCGTACTGGCCGAGATGAGGAGAGCACAGGCATGACCATCGAAGACGTGATCAAGGAAGCCGCGGCTCGGGGTATCGCGGGGCTCCCGGAACCTTCCCGGCTCACCCACGTCCGGGTGTGGCCGGGCGCGTCGCAGTGGGTCGGCGAGGTCGGCGAGCCTCCCCACAACGAAACGGTGGGGGACGGCATGTTCGACACCAAGGACGAAGCCCGGGAAGCCGCATTGAAGGCCGTAGCTGACGGTCGGGCCTTGCTGGTCGCCCTGCTCCCGGCAGATCTCGCAGCGACGGCCGCCGAGTGGCCGGAGCCGACCGTGACCTCCTGGGAGGCCTGACAGCTGTTGGTCGGCCCGGACTGAGAGGTGCTCAGACCGGGTCGACCATGGCCAGAGCAGAGGATTGCAGCGGGGTTTCGCTGCGCGTCCGAGGAATGCGGGCCCGCTGCTCTCGACCCGCACTCACGAACCCTCCGGAGCTGCCCGAATGACGAGCAACACCGCACAGCAGGACGCCGCAGTTGCCGACAGGTCGATCCTCGCGAATAGCGCCTACGCCGACGGACGCCACTTGGCAGCCCGCCAGTCGATCTACCGGTGGCAGCAGCCGCAGTACGACCTGCCCGGGATCGTCGTCGAAGAGCTGGCCGGTACAAGCGGGATCGTCCTGGACCTGGGTTGCGGCAACGGCAGGTTCGTCAGCCGCCTGCACGGGGACCGGTCAGACCTTCAGGTTGTCGGGATGGACATCTCAGCGGGCATCCTCGCCGACGTCCCGAAGCCGGTGCTGGTGGCCGACGCTCAGGCCCTGCCCTTCGCCGACGACAGCGCCGACGCCGTACTGGCCCTGCACATGCTGTACCACGTTGGCGGCATCGAGGACTCGATCAAGGAACTGGTCCGCGTCCTCCGGCCTGGCGGTGTGCTCATTGCCTCCACCAACAGCGACACCGACAAGCAGGAGCTGGACCAGCTCTGGGCCAAGGCTGCAGGAGATGTCCTCGGGATTCCTGAGGGGCCGGCGCGGGTCTCCCTCAGCTCTCGTTTCTCCCTGGAGAAGGCCCGCGGCTACCTGCGGACGGCGTTCAAGGACATCCGGATCCGGGAACTGCCCGGCACCATCGAGTTCACCGACCCCGCGCCAATCGTCGCCTACCTTTCCTCGTACGAGGCGTGGGCTGACCAATGCGGTGTCCCCTTCCGCGAGACCATCGGTCGGGTAGCCGAGATCGTCACTGCCACGATCGAAGCTGAGGGGTCATTCAAGATCACATGCCTTGGCGGAATCCTGATCTGCCGTCATCCTCTCTAGATCTGCATGGGAAGTCGGTCTGGTCGACTTCCTGTGCAGGGCAAGAAGCTTGGGTGAGAAGCGGGCAGAGTGAGGAAAGGATCGCGCTTGTCGTTTCGGTGGCCCCGGCCATTTTGGCCGGGGCCACCGCTGGTTCTGCAGGACAAACCGCTTGATCGGATTCCGTTCTCGGATCTTCTGCGTATTTGGGCGGCCTGGCCGTTTCACGGCCCGGCCCCCCCGGGATTGGGGGGGTGTGTTATAAAAAAAAAACAGCCCACCAGACGGGGTGGAATCGGGGTTGGCGGCGTGGGGGTGTTAAAG
>NZ_JBHVUS010000056.1:0-43446 GCF_042884005.1 Kitasatospora sp. NPDC058162 | reverse complement strand
CTCCGGGGGCTGGATGATTTTCCGACCGCCGACCCTGTGGGTGGGGTGCTGAGACCGTTGGCGGTCTGAAAATCACCCGTCACGCCCCTCTCCGCGCCCACCCCCTCCACCGCCCCCTCCCGCAGCGCGTCCCTCTCGCCTTGGGCGGGGGAGGGGTGGGTGGGTGGTTGGGGTGGGTGGGTTGGTGCGGGTTGGGGGGAGGGGGGTGGTGGGGGTGGGTGGGTCAGTTCGGGGTGGTGGGGGTGGGGAGGGGTTCGGGGATGCCTGGGAAGGCGGTGTCGGGGGCGCCCCAGCGGTGGGCGCGCAGGGCGCTGTCGCGTAGGGCCGTTGCTGCGGCGGGGCGGTGCTGGGCGGGGAGGTCGGCGACGAGGTCGGCGTAGACCGTGGTGAGGCTGGTCTCCAGTTGGGCGGCGAGGCGGGTGGCGCCGGCGGTGTCGGTGACGGTGAAGGGGAGCCGGTAGCCGCCGGCGGCTGGGTTGGGGGTGGCGCCGAGGCTGGTGATGAGGCGCTGCCAGGCGTCGCGCTGGGACTGGTGGGCGGCGTAGGCGGTGCGGGCGTCGGCGCGTTGTTGGTCGTCGGGGAGGTGGGCGCCGACGACGCCGTAGCCGTAGACGGCGGCGTGTTCGGCGCCGAGGGCCTTCTGCAGGGCCGGGACCGGGGCGGGGGAGGCGGTGGGGCCGGGGGTGGGGGCGGTGGTGGGTTGGTCCGGCTGGTCGGCGCCGAGGGCGGCGGCGTGTACGGCGTTGGCGGCGGCCACGGAGGCGAGCAGGCGGGCGAGTGGTGGCCGGGCGGCGCCGAGGTCGGCCAGCCGGGTCTGGGCGGTCCGGCGCTCCAGTGCGGCCAGTGAGGTGGCGGTGGTGGGGGCGGGGGTGGGAGTGGGGGTCGGGGTGGCGCTGGGGGTCGGGACGCCGTAGGCGAGGGCGGCGCGGTGTTGGGCGGTCTCCGCGCGCAGGGGTTGCAGCAGGGCGGTCTGGGCGCCGGGGGTGGCGAGCAGGGTGTCGTAGGCCGACAGCAGGGTGTCGGTGGCGGCGACGGCGCGCAGCCGGACGGGGTGGTCGGAGTCCGGGCCGGGGGGTTTGTTGCCGGGGAGTACGCCCCCGTCGGTGGAGCTGGTGCAGGCGGCGGTCAGGGTGATCAGTCCGAGGGCCAGGAAGGTCCGTCGGCTGGGCGGCTGCATCGGGGTCACTCCGGAGCGGGTACGGGAGGGTGGCCTCCCCTGCCTGCCCTCGTCAGCCTGAATCTTCGCAGAACCCCCACGATTGCGGGGGGTGTCGGGGGTTTCGGTGCGGTGCGGTGGGTTGTGTGAGCTTGCTCGCAGTGGGTGGCGTGCGACCGGTCGGGGGAGGTCCGGAATCGGTGGTTCGCGGCTTCACCGGCTAGGCTTTGGGCCGAGCTGCCGCGACCCGGTGCGCGCCCCCCGGGGCGCTGAGGGCGCGGGGCGACCTCTGACAACAGCAGACGCGGCCGAGGAGTCCACCCGGATGAGCACCACCCACACCGACCGGCTGCGCGCGTTGCTGGAGCCGCTGGCCGAGCAGGCCGGACTGGACCTGGAGGACGTCAAGGTCACCAAGGCGGGCAACCGCCGGCAGGTGCAGATCGACGTCGACACCGACGGCGGCGTGGACATGGACGCGATCGCCGAGTTCAGCCGGGTGGTCGGCGAGGCCCTGGACGCCTCGGACGTCATGGGGGACGAGCCCTACCTGCTGGAGGTCGGTTCGCCGGGTGCGGAGCGTCCGCTGGTGCTGCCCCGGCACTGGCAGCGCGCGGAGGGCCGGCTCGCCAAGGTGCACCTGGTCGACGGCGGGGAGCTGGTCGCCCGGGTGCTGGAGGCGGACGAGGACGGCGCGCTGGTCGAGGTGCAGCCGGTGAAGGGGCGCGGCCGTCCGAAGGAGCGCCGCCTGGAGTACGTCGAGGTCGCTCGGGCCCGGGTCCAGGTCGAGTTCAACCGCAAGGACGACGAGCTCCTGGACGAGGCCGCCGACTTCGACGAGGGGGACGACGGCGCCGAGTGAGCCGGCCGCCGTACGACCATCATGAACGTGACGAAAGACGAGGAGGCGTAGCCGTGGACATCGACATGAGTGCCCTGCGCACGCTGGTCAACGAGAAGAACATCCCTTTCGACCTGCTGGTCGAGTCCATCGAGTCCGCCCTCCTCACCGCGTACCACCGCACTGAGGGCTCGCGCCGCCGCGCCCGGGTGCACCTGGACCGCAAGAGCGGCCACGTCACCGTGTGGGCCACCGAGGACCCGGCGGAGCTGGACGAGGGCGTCGAGCCGAAGGAGTTCGACGACACCCCGAACGGCTTCGGCCGGATCGCGTCCAGCATCGGCATCCAGGTGATGATGCAGCGCCTGCGCGACGCCGCCGACGACCAGACCTTCGGCGAGTACGCGGGCAAGGAGGGCGACATCGTCACCGGTGTCGTCCAGCAGGGCAACGACCCGAAGAACGTGCTGGTCGACATCGGCAAGCTGGAGGCCATCCTGCCGCCGCAGGAGCAGGTCCCGGGCGAGGACTACCGGCACGGCACCCGGCTGAAGTGCTACGTCGTCGCCGTGCGCCGCGGTGTCCGCGGGCCGTCGGTGACGCTGTCGCGCACCCACCCCAGCCTGGTGAAGAAGCTGTTCGCGCTGGAGGTCCCGGAGATCGCCGACGGCAGCGTGGAGATCGCCGCGATCGCCCGTGAGGCCGGTCACCGCACCAAGATCGCGGTCTGGTCGCGCCGGGCGGGGCTGAACGCCAAGGGCGCCTGCATCGGTCCGATGGGCTCCCGGGTGCGCGCCGTGATGGGCGAGCTGCACGGCGAGAAGATCGACATCGTCGACTGGTCCGAGGACCCGCGCGAGATGGTCGCGGCCGCGCTGTCCCCCGCGCGGGTGACCAGTGTGGAGATCGTGGACCTCGCCCAGCGTTCCGCCCGGGTGATCGTGCCGGACTACCAGCTGTCCCTGGCGATCGGCAAGGAGGGGCAGAACGCCCGCCTGGCCGCGCGTCTGACGGGCTGGCGGATCGACATCCGCCCGGACACCGAGGACCCGGCCGAGGAATCAGAAGCCCGGTAGTGACTGTTGTTCCTGTCGTCCCCGTCGGTCCTCCGGGATCTTCGGGGCGGCGCCATGTCCCTTCGGAGGGGTAGACTTGCCTTCGTCTGGCCGGACGCATGTCCGAGCACGCCCGGAACGCACCTGCGTGGGCTGCCGCAAGCGAGCGGCCAAGCACCAGCTGTTGCGTGTCACGGCGGTCGAGGGCGTCTGCGTCCCTGATCCCCGTGGCGCACTGCCGGGCCGGGGCGCTCACCTGCACCCCGATCCGGCCTGCCTCGACCTCGCGGTCCGCCGCCGGGCGTTCCCCCGGGCCTTCCGGCTCCAGGGGACGCTCGACACGGAGCGGCTCCGCGGGTTCATCGAGGAGCGGGCGGGCGGAGCCTCCTAGGCGGGCCGCCTCCCGTGACCGCCGCCGCTCATCGCGGCGGAGAACTACCGCAACAAGCACAGCGCTCGGGCAGCCGCGCGCCGTGCCACCAGTCAGGTACCTCGCGATGTGGAAGTAGGTCGAGATTGCGATGAGCACTCGATGAGTACGCGATGAGTACGCGATGGGTACGCCCATGAAGTAGCGACAGTCCGGCGGACGAGACCCCCGGACTCATAGACAGGAGTGAAGTGGCTAAGGTCCGGGTTTATGAACTCGCCAAGGAGCTTGGCTTGGAGAGCAAGGCCGTCATGGCCAAGCTCACCGAGCTCGGCGAGTTCGTCCGTTCGGCGTCCTCGACGATCGAGGCGCCGGTCGTGCGCAAGCTGACTGACGCGCTTGGCGTGGCCCCCACCGGTGGTGGCGCTGCCAAGCCTGGCCCGCGGAAGCCCGCGGCGCCCCAGCCCGCGGCAGGCGCCGCGGGTGCACCCAAGCCGGGTGCCCCGACCCCGGGTCCGCGGCCTGCCGCGACCCCTGGTCCCCGTCCCACCCCGGCCGCCGCGGCTCCCGCCGCCCCGGCCGCCCCCGCGGCTCCGGCCGCCCCCGCCGCCTCGCGTCCGGGTGCGCCGACTCCGGGCCCGCGCCCGGCCGCGCGTCCCGCCGCTCCGGCGGCCCCGGCCGCGCCCGCGGCCGAGTTCTCCTCGCCGGCTCCGGCCGGTGCCGACGCCCCGCGTCCGGCCTCCCAGGCCCCGCGGCCGAGCGGCCAGGCCTCCGGCGGCGCCCGTCCGGGCCCGCGTCCGGCCGGCCCGCGTCCGGGCAACAACCCGTTCACCTCGGGCAGTGCGACCGGCATGGCCCGCCCCGGCGACCGCCGTCCGGGCGCGCCGGGTGCCCGTCCGGGTGCTCCGGGTGCGCAGGGCGGCGACCGTCCGCGTCCCGGTGGCGACCGTCCGCGTCCCGCCGGTGCTCCCGGTGCCGACCGTGGCGCCCCGCGTCCGGGCGGCGACCGTCCGCGTCCCGCCGGTGCTCCCGGCGCTGACCGTGGCGCCCCGCGTCCCGGTGGCGACCGTCCGCGTCCCGCCGGTGCCCCGGGTGCCGGTGCGCCGCGTCCCGGTGGTGCTCCGCGCCCCGACGGCATGCCGCGTCCGGCCGGTCCGCGCCCCGGCGCCCCGTCCCCGTCCGGCATGCCGCGTCCGAACCCGGGCATGATGCCGCAGCGTCCGGCTCCGGGCCCGCGTCCGGGCCCCGGCGGCCGTGGCCCCGGTGGCCCCGGTGGCCGTCCGGGTGGTCCGGGTGGTGCCGGTGGCGCCCGTCCGGGCTTCCAGGGTCGTCCGGCCGGTCCGGGCTCGCGTCCGGCCGGTGGCGGCGGCTTCGGCGGTCCGCGTCCGGGTGGCGGCGCCCCCGGTGGTGGCGGCGGCTTCGGCCCCCGTCCCGGCGGCTTCGGCGGTCGTCCCGGTGGCCCGGGTGCCCGTGGTGGCACGCAGGGTGCCTTCGGTCGTGGCCCGGGCGGTCGCCCGGCTCGCGGTCGCAAGTCGAAGCGGGCGAAGCGCCAGGAGTACGAGGCCATGCAGGCCCCGTCCGTCGGCGGTGTGATGCTCCCTCGCGGCAACGGCCAGACCGTTCGCCTGTCGAGCGGCGCCTCGCTGATGGACTTCGCGGAGAAGATCAACGCCAACCCGGCCGCGCTCGTCTCCGTCATGTTCAACCTCGGTGAGATGGTCACCGCGACCCAGTCGGTCTCCGACGCCACGCTGCAGCTGCTGGCGGACGAGATGGGCTTCCAGCTGGAGATCGTCAGCCGGGACGACGAGGACCGCGAGCTGCTGGAGTCGTTCGACATCGACTTCGGTGCCAACGAGGGCGACGAGGACCAGCTGGCCCCGCGCCCGCCGGTCGTCACCGTCATGGGTCACGTCGACCACGGTAAGACCCGCCTGCTGGACGCGATCCGCAAGTCCAACGTGGTGGCCGGCGAGGCCGGTGGCATCACCCAGCACATCGGTGCCTACCAGGTGGCGACGATGGTGAACGGCGAAGAGCGCCCGATCACCTTCCTCGACACCCCGGGTCACGAGGCGTTCTCCGCCATGCGTGCCCGTGGTGCCAAGTCCACCGACATCGCGATCCTGGTGGTCGCGGCCAACGACGGTGTCATGCCGCAGACGGTCGAGGCGTTGAACCACGCCAAGGCCGCCGGTGTGCCGATCGTGGTCGCGGTCAACAAGATCGACGTCGAGGGCGCCGACCCGACCAAGGTCCGCGGCCAGCTGACCGAGTTCGGCCTGGTGGCCGAGGAGTACGGCGGCGACACCATGTTCGTCGACATCTCCGCGCGCCAGGGTCTGAACATCGACCAGCTGCTGGAGGCCGTGGTCCTGACCGCGGACGCCTCGCTCGACCTGCGTGCCAACCCGCACCAGGACGCGCAGGGTATTGCGATCGAAGCCCACCTGGACAAGGGCCGCGGCGCCATGGCGACCGTCCTGGTCCAGCGCGGTACCCTCCGCGTCGGTGACTCGATCGTCGTGGGCGACGCCTACGGCCGCGTCCGCGCCATGCTGGACGAGAACGGCAACAGCCTCGCCGAGGCCGGCCCGTCCCGCCCGGTGCTGCTGCTCGGTCTGACCTCGGTGCCCCGCGCCGGCGACAGCTTCATCGTCGTCGACGAGGACCGCACCGCCCGCCAGATCGCCGAGAAGCGCTCGGCCCGCGACCGCAACGCCGCCTTCGCGCAGCGTCGGGTCCGGGTGTCCCTGGAGGACCTGGACAAGGCCATCGCCGCCGGCTCCATCGAGCAGCTCAACCTCATCATCAAGGGTGACGTCTCCGGTTCGGTCGAGGCCCTCGAGGACGCCCTCGTCAAGCTGGACGTGGGCGAGGAGGTCGAGCTCCGGGTGCTGCACCGCGGCGTCGGTGCGATCACCGAGTCCGACGTCGACCTGGCGATGGGCTCGGACGCCATCATCATCGGCTTCAACGTGCGCGCCGAAGGCCGTGCGCGCGCTGCGGCCGACAAGGAAGGCGTGGACGTCCGGTACTACTCGGTCATCTACCAGGCGATCGAGGAGATCGAGAACGCCCTCAAGGGCATGCTCAAGCCGGAGTACGAGGAGGTGCGCCTCGGCGCCGCGGAGATCCGCGAGGTCTTCCGCTCCTCCAAGTTCGGCAACATCGCCGGTGTCCTGGTCCGCGACGGCATCATCCGCCGCAACGCCAAGGCCCGCCTGCTGCGCGACGGCAAGGTCGTGGCGGAGAGCCTCACCATCGAGGGTCTGCGCCGCTTCAAGGACGACGCGACCGAGGTCCGCGAGGGCTTCGAGGCCGGTGTCACCCTGGGGTCGTTCAACGACATCAAGGTCGAGGACATCATCGAGACCTACGAGATGCGCGAGAAGCCGCGCGCCTAGTCGGTGTCAACCGGGGCCGGTCGACGGGTGGTATTTCCGTCGACCGGCCCCGGTCTCGCTGTGTAGGGTCCGGGGTAGTTGAGATCTTTCAGCGTCAGCGCGGTTCCGCGCCGGCATCCCGAGGCCTTCCAGGTCGGCGAGACCTGTCATACATGTTCGTGGGAACACTCACCTTCGACCTGCTGCTGGGCGACGTCCACTCGCTCAAGGAGAAGCGTTCGATCGTGCGGCCGATCGTGGCCGAACTGCAGCGCAAGTACAGCGTGTGCGCTGCCGAGACCGGGAACCAGGACCTGCACCGCCGGGCCGAGATCGGCCTCGCGGTGGTCGCCGGCGAAGCCGGGTACGTCACCGAGGTCCTGGACAGCTGTGAGCGGTTGGTCGCCGGCCGCCCCGAGGTGCAGCTCCTCTCCGCGAGGAGGCGCTACCACAACGACGACGACGAATGAGAACTGTGGAGCCCGTCGGCGGAAGTCGCCGTTCTCACACAGATCAGGACCGAGAGCGCCCGCAAGGCCGGGCGCGGGCCGGTACTTTGGGGCGTGGGCCCGACGGGTGCAGCTCTCCCGGGTACCGGGCCCATTGCACGAGGAGGCAACGTGACCGACACCGCTAGGGCGCGCAAGCTCGCCGACCGCATCCAGGTGGTCGTCGCCCAGACCCTGGAGCGGCGGATCAAGGACCCGCGACTGGGGTTCGTGACCATCACCGACACCCGGGTGACCGGCGACCTGCGCGAGGCCACCGTCTTCTACACCGTCTTCGGTGACGACACCGACCGCGAGGCCACCGCGGCCGCGCTGGAGAGCGCCAAGGGCGTGATCCGCTCCGAGGTCGGCAAGATCGGGGTGCGCTTCACCCCGACGCTGACCTTCGTCGCGGACGCGCTGCCGGAGAACGCCCGGAACATCGACGACCTGCTCGACCGGGCCAAGGCCATCGACGCGGCGGTGCGCACCACCGCCGCGGGCGCGACCTACGCCGGCGACGCGGACCCGTACAAGGTCCCGGCGTCCGAGCGTGACGACGAGGACGAGTAGTCATGGCGGGTGAGCCGGCGCAGGCCGCCTCGCGAGCCGGATCGACCACGGGGGCGTCCTCCACCAGCACGGTGGAGGGTGCCCTCGCGGCGCTCCCCGGCCCGCGCGCCGAGGAGAGTGGCTTCGAGCTGCTCTGGCAGCAGGTGGTGGCGGAGATCGGGCGGGCCCGCTCGATCGACCTGATCTGCCACATCTGCCCGGACGGCGACGCGCTGGGCTCCTCGCTGGCGGCGGCGCTGGCGCTGCGCGCGCTCGGCAAGCAGGTGCGGGTCTCCTTCGGCGACGACCCGCAGGTCGTGCCCGAGTCGCTGGCTTTCCTGCCCGGCCAGGAGCTGATCGTGCCGGCCTCCGAGGTGCCCGACGTCCCCGAGCTGGTGCTCTGCTTCGACGTCGCCGCGCAGAGCCGGCTGGGGCTGCTGCACGACAAGGCCTTCGCCGCGCCCGTCCTGGTGGTGTTCGACCACCACGCCTCCAACCCGGGCTTCGGCACCCACCAGCTGATCGACCCGACCGCGCCGGCCACCGCCGTCCTGGTGGACGAGCTGCTGCGCCGGCTCGGCGTCGAGCTCGACCAGTCCCTGGCCACCTGCCTGTACACCGGGGTCGCCACCGACACCGGCTCCTTCAAGTACCGGGCCACCACGCCCGCCACCCACGAACTCGCCGGGCGGCTGCTGGCCACCGGCATCCGGCACGACCTGATCTCCCGGCAGCTCTGGGACACCTCCTCCTTCGGCTACCTCAAGGTGCTCGCGGCCGCCCTGGACCGGGCCGTCTACGAGCCGGAGGCGGCCGACGGGCTGGGCCTGGTGTGGACCTGGGTGCCGTACCAGGACCTGGCGCTGTTCAGCGTCACCGTCGAGGAGATCGAGGGGCTGATCGACATCCTGCGCCGGCCGGCCGAGGCCGAGGTGGCCCTGGTGCTCAAGCAGGATCCGGACGGCACGCTGCGCGGCTCCTCCCGCTCCAAGGGCGCGGTGGACGTCGCCGCCGCCTGCGCCGAACTGGGCGGCGGCGGACACGTGTTCGCGGCCGGGTTCAGCGCCCGGGAGGACGTCGCCGCGGTGGTGGAGCGGTTCCGGGGCGCCCTGCGGCCCCATCACTGACCATCCCGAGTTGAGCAACTCCCGCACGTTCCAGAGAAAGAACCCGATGAAGCGCAAAGGCACCGGCCCGGACGGCCTGGTGATCGTCGACAAGCCCGAGGGCATCACCTCCCACGGGGTCGTCGCCAAGCTGCGGTGGCTGGCCGGAACCAGGAAGGTCGGGCACGCGGGCACGCTGGACCCGATGGCCACCGGCGTCCTGGTGATCGGGGTCGAGCGGGCCACCCGGCTGCTCGGCCACCTGATGCTGACCGCCAAGACCTACGAGGCGACCATCCGGCTCGGCCAGACCACCGTCACCGACGACCGCGAGGGCGAGGTCACCGCCTCGGCCGCGGCGGACGGCGTCACCCGGGAGGCGATCGACGCCGGGATCGCGGCGCTCACCGGCGAGATCATGCAGGTGCCGTCCAAGGTCAGCGCGATCAAGATCGACGGCAAGCGGTCGTACGCGCGGGTGCGCGAGGGCGAGGACTTCGAGCTCGCGGCCCGGCCCACCACGATCCACTCCTTCACCGTGCACGGGCAGCGCGCGGCGGTCGCCGAGGACGGCACGCCGGTGATCGACCTGGACGTGACCGTGGAGTGCTCCTCCGGCACCTACATCCGGGCGCTGGCCCGCGACCTGGGCGCCGGGCTGGGCGTCGGCGGGCACCTGACGGCGCTGCGGCGCACCAAGGTCGGACCGTACGGGGTGGAGTCGGCGCGCACCCTGGAGCAGCTCGAGGAGTCGGTGACGGGCGACGCCGCCACCGGGCTGGACGTGCTGCCGATCGGGGCGGCCGCGGCCGCCGCCTTCCCGCGCTGGGACCTGGACGAGGACTCCGCGGAGAAGCTGTCGCACGGCTCCCGGCTGAAGGCGCCCGGGCTGGGCGTGGACGGGCCGATCGCGGTGTTCGGGCCGGACGGGCGCTTCCTCGCGCTGGTCGAGGAGAAGGGCGGCCAGGCGAAGCCGGTCGCGGTGTTCGTCGGCTGAGTCAAGCCCTCCGTCGTACCGGAACCCCCGTCGGGAGCCCTCCCGGCGGGGG
Organism: Kitasatospora sp. NPDC058162; assembly: GCF_042884005.1. Lineage (NCBI taxonomy): Bacteria > Bacillati > Actinomycetota > Actinomycetes > Kitasatosporales > Streptomycetaceae > Kitasatospora > Kitasatospora sp. NPDC058162. The sequence goes on along the minus strand of NZ_JBHVUS010000056.1, from coordinate 33,443 downwards.
TTCCGTGTTGCTCTTCCCGTCCTCCTGGCGGCCCCCGGGTGTCCCCCGGCCGGGGCGTTCACCCGAACCGGTGCAATCACCCGTGCGGGGGGCGCACGAGGTGAAACGCCGTGGTGAACGGCGCAGGCGCGGTCGGGGCGCCGCTCCGGCGGGCAGGCTCCCGGCGGCGAGCGGCGACGGGCCCGCTCGACGGGCGAGGGGGCGGTCATGCCGGGGTTTGCGGAGGGTGATCCGGGGCGGTACCTGCTGCGGATCCGCGACCTCAACGGGCGGCTGCACGGCTTAGGGTTCGCCGCCGACCCGCAGGGCTGGGTGCTCACCGCGCACGAGGCCGTGGCCGGCCTGGACCGGCTGGTGCTGCACACCCCCGGCGGACAGACCCGGGTGCTGGGCCCGGACGCCGTACTGCCGCTGCCCGAGCACGGGCTCGCCCTGCTGCGCACCGACGCGGTCGGCGGGCTCCCGGTGCCGCCGCTGCCGGTGGCCGCGGTGGGCGCCGGGCACGAGGTGCTGCTGCCCGCCCTGACCGGCGAGGACGGCCGGGCGGTCGTGCTGCGCTGCGGGCTGCTGGGCGTCAGCGGCGCGGCCTACGGCGGGCACCTGCTGGCCGGGGTGCCGGTGCTGGACGTGCCGGTGGTGGCCGGGGTCGTGGTGCCGGCCGGCTCGCCGGTGCTGGATGCCCGCAGCGGCGCCGTGGTGGCGCTGACCGCGCCCGCCCTGCGCGGGCCGGGGTACGGCGGACCGCAGTACGGCGAGGCGCAGTGCGGCGGGGCGCTGTGGGCGGTGCCGGTCGGGGTGTGTCCCCGGACTCCCGTCGTTCGCCCGGAGGGCGCGTGGGGCGGCGTTGGGGTGCGTGCATCGCAAGGCGGAGGAGGGAGCCACTGCGGAGCATTGGCGACTGACGACAACGCGGCGAGGTGCGTGCCCCGGCGTCGCCCCACAGACGGGAGTCCGGGGACACACCCCTTGGGCGGGGCGGTGGTCGCGCCGGCGCTGGCCGAACTGCTGGCCCGCAACGCGGCGACGGTGCCCGGGTACGGCCCGGCGCTGAACCTGGCCGGGGTGCTGCGGCTGACCGCCGCCCAGCTGGCCGCCGCCGGGGCCGGGCCGGGCCGGGTGGCCGGGCTGGCCGCCGACCGGGTGGACCGGCCGGACGGCCTGGCCGGGGACGAGCCGGAGGCGACCGTCACCGCCCTGGTCGGCGCCCCCGGCAGCGGCCGCACCACCGAACTGGCCGCGCTGGCCGTCCGCCGCTCCGACGGCGCCCGGCCGCTGCCCACGCTCTGGCTGCGCGGCGCCGACCTGCGCGCCGAGGACCGCTCGCTCGCCGAACCGGTCGAACGGGCGCTGGCCGCCGCCGCGGCCGAGCTCGGCACCCCGGCGCCCGCGGCGGAGCCGGTGGCGGCGCTGTGCGCGGCGGCCGGGCGCCCGCTGCTGATCGTCCTGGACGGCCCCGAGGAGGCCCAGGCCGAGCTGGACCCGCGCCGGCTGCGCGGCGCCGGGCAGTGGCTGACCGGCTGCGGGGCGCGGCTGCTGACCGCCTGCGGCGAGGAGGTCTGGGAACGGCTGGCCGCCGAGCCCTGGGGGAGCGGCGCCGGCGGCGCCCCCCGGCCGGCCGAACCGGGCCCGGACGGCGACCTGGCCAGCGCCCCCACCGTCCGGATGGACGGCGGTGGTCCCGGCGCCCCGACCCTGGCCGGGCACCGGCTGGGCCCGCTGCCCGCCGAGGCGGCCGAGCGGGTGCGCCGCCGCTACGGGCTGCCGCCGGGCCGCCCGGCCGCCGCCGAGGACGCCCGGCACCCGCTGGCCGTCCGGCTGGCCGGGGAGCTGTGGGCGCAGGGCCTGCACGACGGGCCGGCGGGGCGCGGCGAGCTGTTCGGCGCCCACCTGGACCTGCTCTGCCTGCGGGTGGCCCAGCGGCTGGCCGAGGACGTCCGGCCGCGCCGCCCGGGCGCCCACCGCCGGGGCGCCGCCCGGCCCGCCGGACCGCGCCGGGGCCGGGTGCGCCGGCTCGCGGCGGCGGTGGCCGGGCGGGTGCACGAGGCGGCCCGGCGGATGCTCGGCGAGGAGCCGGGCGCGCTGGGCCGGGAGGCCTTCGAGGAGCTGTTCCCGGTCGACGGCGGCTGGGCCACGGCGGTGCTCGCGGAGGGGCTGTTCGTCCCCGCCGGGCCCGGCTTCCGCTTCGCCCACGGGGAGTTCGCCGACTGGCTGCAGGGCCGGCACCTGGACCTGGACGCGGCGCTGCGGATGCTGCTCGGCGAGGCCGAGGACACCCCGCCCGGGCCGGAGGGGCCCGCCCCGGGCGTCCCCCGGCACCGGATCGGCCCGGTCGCCGCCGCGCTGCGCCGGGTCGCCGAGACCTGGGGCGCGCCCGCCCTGGACCTGTGGCTGCACCGGATCTGGCGCGCGCTGGACCTGCGCCCGCCCGGCAGCGAACCCGCCTGGTGGGCCGCCCGGTTGCTCACCGCCGGACTCGCCGCCAGCCCCGACCCCGCAGAACACCGGTCGCTGCTCGAGCAGTTGGCCCGCCGGATGGCCGAACGTGCGGCCACCACGGGCGGTTGGGCGGCGCTCGACGGGCTGAACCGCTTCGGCCCGGCGTTCTGGACCGGCCTCGGCCTGCCCGTCGAGGCCGAACTCGCCCTGCTGCGCCGCCTGGTGGCCGCCGACGGCCCGGGGCAGGACTTCCTCGGCATGGCGGCCGAGCGGCTGCGCGCCGACCCGGTCGCGGTGTTCCCGCTGCTCTGCGCCTGGTTCGACGACCCGGCCGGCCTGCCGGGCCGCCCGGGCGTGGGGATTGCGGATCTCGCCCATGACCTGCTGTACGCCCACCGGTGGTCTGCCCTGGACGAGTTGGCCGACGCGCTGGCCGACGCCGCGCACCCGCGGGCGGACGCGCTGCTCACCGTGCTCGCCGCCGAGGAGCCCTCCGCGCTCTGCCGCGCGGTGGACCGCTGGAGCCACGACCGGCGGCCCGAACGGCACGTCGCGGCCGCCGTGCACGCGCTGCGGACCGCCCCGTACGCGGCCGGTGCCGGGGCCGAACTGCTGCGCTTCACCGCGCTGACCCTGCTCGCCCGCGAGGACGAACCGGCCCTGCACGGCGCCGCGCTGGCCCTGCTGGTCGGCGATCCGGTGACCAGGCCCGGGCACCTGGAGGCCGCGCTCGCCCTGCACCGCGCCGGCGGTGACGCCTTCCTCACCCCGCGCGCCCTCGCCCCGGCCCTGGAGAGCGACCCGGAGCCCGTACTGGCCGCGCTCGCCGACGCCCTCGCGCTGCCCGACGCGGCCCCCGCCGAGACCCTGCGGGTGCTCGCCGACGCCCGGGCCCCGGTGGCCGCCCGGCGCGGCGCCGACCTGGCCGCCCGGCTGCTGCGCCGGCACCCGGAGCTGGCCGGGCCGGTCGCCGTCGACTACCTCGGCCGCCGGCTGCGGCACGCCGCGATCGACGGGCCGGCCGCCCGGCTGGAGCTGCGGGTGCTGCTCGGCGGCGCCCTGGCCGCCGGTGCCGCGGCGGTCCGCAGGCCCTTCGCCGAGGTGCTGTCCGTCCCGGTGGCCGACCCGGCGGCGGACGCGCTGCGCTGCGAGCTGCTGGACACCCTGCTCGCCACCGAGACCGACCGGACGGTGCTCACCGCGGCCGTGGAGCGCCTCGCCGAGCACTGCGCGGCCGAGAACCCCGCCCGGGCGCGCGCCGTGCTGGCCCGGGCCGTCCCGGGGCTGGCGGGCGCGGACGAGCTGCTGGTGCGCTGCGCCGGGCGCTCGGCGGCCTTCGCCCGGCTGCTCGCCCGGTGGCCGCGCGACGCCGCGCCGACCGCCCCGCACGGGCCCCGACTGGCCCGGATGCGGGCCCTGGTGGCGGCCGGCCGGGACGCCCAGTACGCCGCCGCCGAGGCCGAGCGGACGGCACCCGTGCGGGCCGTCCGTGCGCCGGTGCGCCCAACCCCCATTCCGGTGCCTGAGCCGGGGCAGGCGCATGGCACGCTATAGGGGTTCGGTTGTGAGCGTTTGAGCGTGCCGAGGGCACGCACCGTACGGAACAAGGAGCAGTCGGGTGCAGCGCTGGCGTGGCCTGGAGGAGATCCCCGGTGACTGGGGACGCAGCGTCGTCACCATCGGCTCGTTCGACGGGGTGCACCGCGGGCATCAGCTGATCATCGGACGGGCCGTCGAGCGGGCCCGTGAACTCGGCCTCCCCTCGGTCGTGGTGACCTTCGACCCGCACCCGCGCGAGGTGATCCGCCCCGGCAGTCACCCGCCGCTGCTCGCGCCGCACCCGCGCCGTGCCGAGCTGATCGCCGAACTCGGCGTGGACGCGGTGCTGGTGCTGCCGTTCACCACCGAGTTCTCCCAGGAGTCCCCGGAGACCTTCGTCCAGCAGGTGCTGGTGAACGCCCTGCACGCCCGGGTCGTCATCGAGGGCCCCAACTTCCGCTTCGGGCACAAGGCCGCGGGCAACGTCGCGCTGCTCACCGAACTGGGCGGGGCGGACGACTTCCAGGTCGAGGTGGTGGACCTCCAGGTGTGCGGCACCGCCGGGGACGGCGAGCCGTTCTCCTCCAGCCTGACCCGCCGCCTGGTCGAGACCGGGGACATGGCCGGCGCGGGCGAGGTGCTCGGCCGCCCGCACCGGGTCGAGGGCGTGGTGGTGCGCGGCGCGCAGCGCGGCCGCGAGCTCGGCTACCCGACCGCCAACGTGGAGACCGTGCCGCACAGCGCCGTCCCGGCCGACGGGGTGTACGCGGGCTGGCTGACCGCCCAGGGCGAGCGGATGCCGGCGGCGATCTCGGTCGGCACCAACCCGACCTTCGACGGCACCGCCCGCACCGTCGAGGCGTACGCCATCGACCGGGTCGGCCTGGACCTGTACGGGCTGCACGTGGCCGTGGACTTCCTGGCCTACCTGCGCGGGATGGAGAAGTTCGACTCCATCGAGGCGCTGCTGGACCGGATGGCCGACGACGTCAAGCGCGCCCGGGAACTGACCGAGGGCTGACCGGGGGCTGACCGGGGCCGTGGCACGGGGAAGGGCCCGCCGACTCCTTCGAGTCGGCGGGCCCTTCCGTCGTCACTGCGGGGGCGCCTGCGGCGGGTAGCCGTAGCCGGGGCCCGGCTGCGGGGCGCCGGGCTGCTGCGGCCAGGGCGCGCCCGGGGCGGGCTGCTGCGGGTAGCCGTACCCGGGCGGGGGCGGCGGGGCCTGGCCGGGCTGCGGCGCCCACGGCGCCCCGGGGGCGGGCTGCCCGGGCTGGGCGGCCTGGCCGGGGTAGCCGGGCTGCTGGGGCTCGACGTACGGCTGCGGCTGGCCCTGCTGCGGGTAGCCCTGCTGCGCCTGCTGCTGCCAGCCGGCCTGCTGGGCGGCCGCCTGCTGGGCCCGGGCGATGTCCTCGCCGACCAGGGTGGCCAGCTCGAAGTACGCCTCGCGGACCTTGGGCCGCATCATGTCGAGGTTGACCTCGGCCCCGGCGGCCAGGCTCTCGTCGAAGGGCACCACGATGACGCCGCGGCAGCGGGTCTGGAAGTGCGCGACGATGTCCTCGACCTTGATCATCTTGCTGGTCTCGCGCACCCCGGAGACCACCGTGATGCTGCGCTGCACCAGGTCCGCGTAGCCGTGCGCGGAGAGCCAGTCCAGCGTGGTCGAGGCGCTGGAGGCGCCGTCCACGCTCGGGGTGGAGACGATGATCAGCTGGTCGGCGAGGTCCAGCACTCCGCGCATCGCGCTGTACAGCAGGCCGGTGCCGGAGTCGGTCAGGATGATCGGGTACTGGCGGCCCAGCACCTCGATGACCTGGCGGTAGTCCGAGTCGTTGAAGGTCGTCGACACGGCCGGGTCGACGTCGTTCGCCAGGATCTCCAGGCCCGAGTTGAGGTCCTGCGAGGTGAACTGACGGATGTCCATGTAGCTGCGCAGGTGCGGGATCGCCGTCACCAGGTCGCGGATGGTCGCGCCGGTCTGGCGCTTGACCCGGCGGCCCAGGGTGCCGGCGTCCGGGTTGGCGTCGATCGCGATCACCTTGTCCTGACGCTCGCTGGCCAGGGTCGCGCCGAGCGCGGTGGTGGTCGTGGTCTTGCCGACGCCGCCCTTGAGGCTGATCACGGCGATCCGGTAGCAGCTCAGCACCGGGGTGCGGATGACCTCCAGCTTGCGGGCCTTCTCGGCCGCCGCGGCCTTGCCGCCGAACTGGAACCGCGGCTGCTGGCGCTGCTGCTTGGGCTGGCTGCGCAGCAGCCGGTCCGAGGACAGCTCGACGGCGGCGGTGTAGCCGAGCGGCGCGCCGTGGGCGGTCTGCTGCGGGGCGGCGGACTGCTGGAACGCGGCGGGCGGCGGCGTGGCGGCGCCCTGCGGCGGCCAGGGCTGCGCGGGGGCGGGCTGCTGCGGCTGGCCGGGCTGGCCGGGCTGGCCGGGGTACGGCTGGGCCGGCTGGGGCTGGGCGGCGGTCGGCTGCTGGTAGGCGCCGGGCTGCGGCCAGCCGCCCTGGCGCGGGTCCACCGGAGCGGGCTGCGGCTGGACGGCCTGGGGCTGCGGCTGGACCGGCTGCGGCTGGACGGGCGGCGCGGGCTGGGCCTGCACGGGCTGCGGCTGGGCGGCGGCCGACTGCTGGGCGGCCCAGGCGGCCTGCGGGTCCCAACCGGCCTGCGGATCCCAGCCGGCCTGCGGGTCGAGCGGGGCCTGCGGAGCCGTCGGGGCAGCCGGCTGCTGCGCGAACTGCTGCGGCGCCACCGGCTGCGGCTGCGCGGGCTGGACGGGCTGCGGGGCAGGCGCCGGGTACGGCTGCGGCGCGTTCGGCTGGGCCGGTGCCTCCGCCGCCGGCGGCCAGGGCTGGGCGCCGACGGGCGGCTGCGGCTGCGGCTGCTCCGGCGTCACGGGCGGGGCCGCCACCGGGAACGGGACGTGCTGCGCCTCGGCCTGCACGGGCGCGACCGGCGGCACCGGGGCGGGCGCGGGCACCGGCTCGGCCGCCGGGGCCGGGGTCGGGACCGGGGTCGCGACCGGGGCGGGAGCCGGGACATGAGGCGGTGCCGCAGCGGGTGCCTGGTCGGCCGCCGGCACCGGAGTCGGCACCGGAGCCGGGCTGGGCACGGCCGGTTCGGCCGCCGCAGCCCCGCTCGCCTGGTCGCCGGTCCCCGGGGCCGGAGCGGCGGGCGCCGCCGCCGGACCCGACTGCACGTACCAGGACGGGGGAGTGTAATCGGGCGCGTCGGACCAGTCGTCGTCGTCCTCCGCCGCGTTGTCGCCGACGTAGACGCCGTCCCGATCGCTGCTCACTAGGGCTCCCTCGTGTTCGCCGCCGCTTGCTTCAGCGGTGCCGTTGCCGCAACAAAGACTAGGCCGTTCGGCTGCCCCGGTTGAAGGCGGCTTCGGTTCCGGACCGGCATCGACCGGCCCGGACGCGCCCCTCAGTCCATTCGGCGCGGGCCGCCGAGCACCTGCTGTTCGGCCTGGCCGGCCACCGCCCGCACGTACTGGCGGCGCATCCGGGTGGCCCACAGGGTGAGGTCGTCGCCGAGGGTGGGCAGCGCGGCCACGTCCTCCGGTGGCAGCGACAGCACCCGGCCGACCAGCTCCGCCTCCTGGGGCATGATCCGCTGCACGCCGACCAGGTCGGCCGCGTTGAGCACCCGGGAGGCGTTCGGGCCGAGGTAGGGCAGCAGGGTCAGGGTGGTCTGCCAGGGCGCGGCGGAGAGCCGGGTGCGCGGCGGGCGGGCGCCGAGGTCGCGCACCACCAGGACGGGCGAGGCCACCGAGGCGCCCTGCGGGCCGAGCCGTCCGACCTGGTGGACCGTCACGCACGGCTGACCGCCGCCGGCGGCCTGCGCCATCGGGCCCCAGAGCTGGGCGCGGGCGGTCTCCACCGCGACCCGGGCGCCGATCGCGGCCGCCCGCAGCGCGATGACCTGCGCCGTCCACACGCCGCCGACCAGCACCAGGTCGTACGCGCTGGGGCGGAACAGGCCGAGCACGGCGGGCAGGCCCTGCGGGTCGACGCCGATCACCACGCCGTCGTCGCCGACCGGGAAGGCCAGCGCCGCCAGGTCGGCGGCCTCCAGCACGTGCTTCTCCCGGCGCGGCCCGCGCAGCCCGAAGCCGGGCAGGATCCGCGGCCGCGGCCGGCGCTGCTCGGTGCCGGGCGTCGGGCCGGGGGCGGGGTAGGTCTGGTACGCCATCAGGACGCTCCTCCCAGCGGCAGGGTGGCGAGCATGCCGGGGGCCTGCTCGAGGTCGAGCCGGACCAGGCCCAGGCCGGCGCTCTGCGCCCGTGCCTCCGCCTGGCGGCCGATGTCGCCGACCTCGTCCTCGCTGCGCCCGGTCACCCGCAGGTGGCCGCTGACGGTCACCGAGCCGCCGGAGCCGTGTCCGGCGGTGAGGCTGAAGGTGCTGGCCAGCGCGGGGGTGCCGGTGATCAGGTTGACCAGGTCCGGGGCGCCGATCCGGCCGGCGCCGCCGCCGGGGCGGGTCAGCTGCGGCCAGCGGGAGATCCAGTAGGTGCTGTGGAAGCGGTCGTCGATCCGCCAGAAGCGGTTGCCCTCCTGGGTGCGGCGGGTGGTGCCGCCGCCGCTGCCGGTGCCCTGGCGCCCGGCCACCGCGATCGGGTTGGCGCAGGTGGCGATGGCGAGGGCGGCGATCAGCTCGCGCTCGTCCAGCACGGTGGCGTTGAACCCGGCGCTGTTGAGGCGTCCGGCCAGCTGGTCGGTCACCCGCTGCAGGGCCTTGCGGGCGCCCTCCTCGCCGCCGCCGCGGGCCCGGACGGCGGTGGCCGCGCGCTCCGGGTCGAGCTTGAGGGCGATCCAGGTCAGCCGCAGGCCGGGGGTGGCGGTGCCGTCGGGCAGTTCGCGGTAGCCGCGGGCGGCCAGCGACTGCTCGGGCACGTGCTGGGCCGGGGCGGGCTGGGTGTGCTGGACCAGCTGCACCGACTCCAGGGCGATGTCGTCGACGCTGAGCGCCGAGCAGATCACGTCCAGCGGCAGCGGCAGCGCGGTGCGCACCGGGCGCAGCGGCTGGTCCTTGGCCTGGACGAGCAGCACCGAGCTGAGGAAGGTGCCGTCGCCGACCATGCCGGTCTCCCGGCGGACGGGGCGGCCGCCGAAGTCGGCCTCGGTGGCGTGGGTGCAGGTGCGCAGCGCCGGTTCGAGTTCCAGCGCGGGCGCCAGGGCCGGGTCGGTGCCGGGCGGCGGCAGCAGCGACTTCGCCTGCTTGCGGCGGGACTTGAGGGCGGAGCGGACCCGCAGCAGCTCCGGGATGGTGCGGCCGCGCAGCGGCACGACCGCGAGCACCAGCAGGACCAGCGAGACCGCGCCGAAGCCGGCCGCGACCGGGCGGCTGATCGTCCAGCCCACCGCGACCAGGGCGGCCGCGACCTCGACCAGGACGAGCTGCTGGAGCTTCAACCGGCCGCCGAGCAGCCCGGGCCGCGGGTTGACGCGCACCTGGACGGGTCCGCCGTCGCCGCCCGTCGGCGGCCGGCCGGCCGCGGTCCTGGCCGCGGTTCCGGCGGGCGCACCGGCGCGGCGGGACCGTCCGGACCGGTGCGACCTTCCGCCGCCCGGGTCGGCGCGGCGTTCTGGAGCGGTCTGGCTTGGCATCCCCCGATGGCCCTCTCTGATCCGTTGTCGCGGCCCGGCTGGCTGGTTCGCGGACCGTACCCGTACCGTACTCACCGTCTGCTGCCGCATCGTAGAGGGTTCGGGCCGGGTCCCGCCCGGCGGGTGCGGACCACGGGGCGGGCCGGGCCGACGGGAGGCCGGCCGCCGCCGGCACGGCGCCGGCACACGTCTGACAGAGGGGGACGACGAGGATGGCATCGCGCCGGGACGAGCTGAACGCGTACACCTTCGCCCGCAAACGCACGGTGGGGGCGTTCCTGCTGCCCTCCGGCGGCGGCAGCGACGAGGACGCGCCGCGGCCGGTGAAGGCGGTGCTGCCGAGCGTGCTGGTCGGCGCGGTGGTGGTGGCCGGGTTCGGGCTCTGGGGGGTGTTCAAGCCGGCCGCCCCGCTGCAGTGGGACAGCGGCAAGAACATCATCCAGGGCAAGCAGTCGACCACCCGCTACGTGGTGCTGACCGACCCGGACGGCAAGACCAAGCGGCTGCACCAGGTGCTCAACATGTCCTCGGCGCGGCTGGTGCTGCCGGTCGACGCCAAGGTCGTGGTGGTGGACGACGGGGTGCTGGACCGCTACCCCAACCACGGCCCGACGATCGGGATCCCGTACGCCCCGGACAAGTTGCCGGGCAAGGACAACGCCAGTCAGCCGATGAAGTGGGCGGTCTGCGACCGTCCGGGCTCGGACGACAAGCAGGAGACGGTCAACCAGGCGGTGTTCGTGGCGGCCGGGGCGGACGCGGCGGCGCTGTCCGCCAAGGACCGGATGCTCGGCCCGGACCAGCTGATGCTGGTGCAGCAGGCCGACGACCAGCAGGTCTCGACCGCCTCGGGGTCGGGCCAGGCGGGCGCGGGCGCCGCGGCGTTGTTCCTGGTCGACGCGCAGGGTCGCAAGCACCCGATCGGGCCGCAGGCGGACGACAAGGAGCGCAAGGCGCTGGTCACCGCGGTCTTCGGGCCCAACGCGGTGCCGCAGCGGGTGAAGCGGGAGTGGCTGGACACCCTGGTGGCCGCCACCCCGATCGTCTTCCCCGACGTCAAGGACATGACCGACAGCCAGGGCGCCAACTCCTCGGTGAACCTGGGCAACGCGGCGGACCGCCGGATCGGCCGACTGGTGCACTACCAGGACCGCAACTACGTGGTCGGCAAGGACAGCCTCTTCCTGATCACCCCGTTCCAGGCGGACCTGATCCGGCAGAACCCGGCCTACCAGGTGCTCTACAAGTACGACCAGGACAAGCGGCCGCGCAGCGACGACATGACCCCGGACGACCAGTCCAGGTTCAACACCGACGTGCGGCTGCCGAAGACCCCGGACGACTGGCCGCTGAAGTCCGGTGCGCCGGTGAACAACTGGACGGAGCGCCAGGACCCCCGCCAGGTGGTGTGCAGCACCTTCGACGGCATGGCCGAGGACGGCCGCACGCCCAAGCGCAGCGTCTGGGCGGGGACGTCCTACCCGGCGGCGTACAACAACGGCGCGGGCGCGGCGTTCGTGACGCCCGGCCACGGCCTGTTCTACCGGGCCGTGGACAACGCGGCCGGTGGCCCCGGCGCCGCGGCCGGCGCCAACGCCAACGCGGCCGCTGCGGCCGCCGCGGCTGCCGCTGCCGGTGGCAACCCCGCCGCGGCCGACGCCTCCGGCACCGACTTCCTGATCACCGAGACCGGCCTGCGCTACTCCGTCCCGGCGAACAGCGACGGCGGCCGCGGCCCCACCCCGTCGCCGACGGCGAGCGGTGCGGCCAAGACGGCGACCCCGGCGCCGGGCGCCCCGAACCCCGGTGCGGGCGGCCAGCCGACCCCGAACCCGGACGAGCAACCCGGCGGCAACCAGGCGCGGTTGGGCTACCAGAACGTCCAGCCGCTGCCGGTGCCCAGGGAGTGGTCGAACCTGGTCCCGGCCGGCCCGCCGTTGACCGCGAAGAGCGCCGCGCAGCCGCAGAACGCCTGATCGGCCAAGCCGCGCAACGGAATTGGCCCCAGTGTCATGGTCTGGTAACTACTCGAGACTCGATGTTGGGCGAGTTGCGTGTGCCGACTACAGTGCTGCTGGACATCACACGGGTGATGGCGGCGGCGGGGCCCGGGGCCCTCCGTACACACAATGTTTGTCTCATGGGGGATGGTGGAGCATGAGTGACGGCCAGTTCACGGTGACCGCGCAGGAGATGATGGACTTCGCCGGGAAGATCGAGACGGCGATCGGCCAGATCGAGGCGGAGCGCAGCGCTCTCCAGACGACGGTCGACAACATCACCAGCGGCTGGAAGGGACAGGCGGCGGACGCCTACAAGTCCCTGCAGACGCAGGTCAACGATGACGTCAAGCAGCTGAAGGAATCGCTGACCGCGATCAAGCACGCCATCGAGCTGACCACCAAGCACTACGCGAGCGCGGAAGAGGAGCAGAAGGCGCTGTTCGGCCCGCAGGCCTGAGCATCGAAGAGCTGATCAGCACTCTGTTCCGACCGTCCGTTCGACGGGGCGCCCGCGGCTGAGCGCCGGGTGCTCCGCATCCTCGTCAAGGGAGACATTGTGACCGACCACATCCTCGTCAATTTCCAGACCCTGCACCAGGCGTCCCAGGACGTCCAGAACTCGGCCAACAAGATCGAGCACATGCTGTCCGAGCTCAAGAAGGAGGTCACCAAGATCTCCCAGGGGTGGCAGGGCCAGGCCCAGCAGGGCTACAACGCCCAGCAGGCCAAGTGGGACGGCGCCGCGCAGAACCTGAAGGACACCTGCGCCAAGATCTCCGGTTCGCTGGAGAGCGCCGCGCAGAGCTACAACGCGACCGAGAAGAAGAACGCCGGTCTCTGGCAGTAGCAGTCGACCGGCCGTTCCCGGACCGGGAACGGCGGTGACGACAGGGGCGGGTGCCCGGATGCCGGGCGCCCGCCCTTCGGCGCGCGGCGCGGCACGGGGTGGCGAACATGAGGGGTGGCAGGGTGTCCGGACGCGGGTTCCGCAGGACGGCCGCGGCGCTGGCCGCGCTCACGGTGCTGGGCGGCCCGCTGGCCGCCCCCGCCCACGCGGACGGCGGGCCCGGGCTGGCCGCCGCCGGTGACTGCCCCAAGCCCGCGCCCGACGTGCCGACCGTGCCGTGGTCGCTGCAGCGGATACTGCTCGACGAGCTCTGGCAGGGCGGGAAGACCACCGGTGCGAACGTGACGGTCGCCGTCATCGACACCGGGGTCGACGACACCAACCCGCAGCTGGCCGGCAAGGTCGACGCGGGTACCAGCCTGCTGTTCGACAAGCAGAACAACAAGATGGCCGACGGCACCTCCAAGAACGACACGGTCGGCCACGGCACCAAGGTGGCCGGCATCATCGCCGCGAGCCGCAGCGACCGGACCGGCTTCGTCGGACTGGCCCCCGACGCCAAGATCCTCGCGATCCGGCAGAACGACAGCGAGGGCAACGGCGACGTCACCACCCTCGCGAAGGCCATCAACGAAGCGGTCAACAAGAACGTCCGGGTCATCAACATCTCCCAGGACGTGCGCGGCGCGGGCGACGCCCACTTCGGCGGCTACCAGGAGCTGAAGGCGGCGATCGACTTCGCCGAGCAGAAGAAGGTCGTGGTGGTCGCCTCCAGCGGCAACGACGGCCTGGAGGGCGACACCTACCCGGGCGCCTTCCCGACGGTGCTGTCCGTCGGCGCCTCCGACCGCAACAACGAGCGCGCCCCGTTCTCCCAGTACGGCTCCTTCGTGAAGGTCGCCGCGCCGGGCGTCAACATGCTCTCCACGGTGCCCGGCGGCGGCCAGTGCGTGGACAACGGCACGAGCTTCGCCGCCCCGTACGTCTCCGGGCTGGCCGCGCTGCTGGTCGGCGCGCACCCGGACTGGACGCCGGCCCAGGTACGGGCCTGGATCGAGCAGACCGCCCAGCGCACCGAGCCCGGCCCGAACCGGTTCATCGGTTGGGGTGTGGTGGACCCGGTCAAGGCCGTCACCAAGGCGCCGCAGAACCCGCCGTCCGAGCCCGCCCCGGACGCCCCGGTGCAGCTGGCTGCCGCCCCGATCGTCCCGGCCCCGGTCGGCCTCGGTGAGACCCAGGCGGACCGCGACGGCCGTACCGCCACCTACGTGGTCGGCGTCGGCGCGCTGCTGGTCGCCCTGCTGATCGGCGGCGGCGTCGTCCTGCGCGACCAGCGCCGCAAGTCCGCCGACTGACCCGATCGGCCGGGTGCGCGTGCGGCGTCCGCGCGGCGTCCGAGCGGCCTTCGGGAAGAACCCGCGGGACACCTGTAACACCGGCGTGTGCTCACCGCATCCATCTAGTGCCGACGGGGCACACGGACGCGGGGGAGCAGCGGGTACATGGGGTGGATCGGGGGCGGCCGCGAGGCCAAGGACGCCGAGTTCCTGGAGCTCGTCTCCAGCCGCACCGGGCACCTGTACCGCTCGGCCTGCCTGCTCACCAGCGGCGACACCCACTACGCCGAGGACCTGGTGCAGGAGGCCCTCAGCCGGATGTACGTGCTCTGGCGGCGCAGCGCCTTCACCGGCGGCCGGCACCGGATCGAGAACCCGGCGGCCTACACCCACACCGTGATGGTGCGCACCTTCATCGCCCAGCAGCGCCGCCGCTCCAGCGGCGAGCGCCCGACCGAGGCCCTGCCGGAGGCACCGGGGCACGACGCGGACAGCACGCTGCGGCTGACCCTGCTCGACGCGCTGGGGCAGCTGTCGGCCGGGGACCGGGCCGTGCTGGTGCTGCGCTACTGGGAGGACCGCAGCGTCGAGCAGACCGCCGAGGTGCTGCGGCTCTCCTCCGGCGCGGTCCGCACCAGGACCACCCGGGCGCTGGCCCGGCTGCGCGCCCTGCTCGGCGAATCGCTGGCCGAACTCGCGGCCCGCTGAAACGTTCCGCCGCGACGTTCCGCGTACTGGAACGCCCCGCCCTCCACCCATCTTTCTGGCACTTCCGCGACGCAAGGAGACGGTGATCCGCCATGTCCGAGCCGGACAAGTTCGAAGACGATCTTCTTTACGCCCTCACCCGTACCGGTGAGGGTTTCCGCCCCGAGCAGGCCGACCAGGCCGGGCTGGTGGAGGGCGGGTACCAGCGCGGCCGGCGCCGCTGGCGCCGCCGCTCGACCGCCGCGGTGGTGGGCGGCGCCGCCGCGCTGGCCCTGGTGGGCACCGGCGCGGTGTACCTGACCGGGTCCGGCTCCCCGTCCGGCGTGAGCACGGTCGCGGCGGCCCCCACCGGGGCGGCGGGCTCCGGCGCCGCCCTGACCCCGGCCTCGGCCGGCGCGTCCACCGGCACCCCCACGGCCACCCCCACTGCCGCCGCGGTGGTCACCGGTGACGAGGTGCTGGCGACCTTCAAGGCCCTGCTGCCCAAGGGGGACATCACCGAGGCCGTCGGCCGCGGCACCGAGGGCTCCGGGCTCAAGGGCACCTTCGCGAGCGCCCAGCTGGTGTTCGACGACGGCCGGGGCAAGTCGCTGTTCATGGTCGGGGTCCAGAAGCACCGCAAGGGCCAGGGCCAGGACCGGTCCTGCCCGGACCCCAAGCTCAACCGGATCGACGCGTGCTCGGTCACCACGCTGGCCGACGGCTCCAAGCTGTTCCTCAGCGAGGGGTACGAGTACCCGGACCACCGCGCCGACACCAAGGAGTGGATCGCGGTGCTGACCGGGCCCGACGGGCGGGAGATCAGCCTCAGCGAGTGGAACTCGCCGCAGGAGAAGGGCGCGGCCGACAGCCGCACGGACCCGCCGCTCACCCTGGACCAGCTCCGGGTGATCGTCACCGACCGGTCCTGGGACCGGATCGTCGCGGGGGTCGGGTACGACGGCGTCGACTACGCGGCCCTGAGCACCGGGCTGTCCCTGCCGGACCGGCAGGCGATCCTCACCGGTCTGCTGCCCGCCGGGGTGACCGTCGCCAAGTTCGACGGCAACGAGGTCGTCGCCAACGTCCAGCTCGCCCAGGGCGGCGCCACCGGATCGCTGGTGGTGCGGGTGCAGAAGCTGCAGCAGCCGGTGGACGAGGCGAAGGAGCTGTCCCTGGGCGCGACCAGGCTGCCCGACGGCGGCATGCTCAAGCTCTACGGGCCGGGGACGGCCAACCCGAAGGGCGCCCCGATGGCCGAGGTGACGCGGGGCGACCTCCTCGTCCAGGTCGGCGAGCCGCCGACCGGCAAGCCGCTGCTGAGCCTGGACCAGCTGAAGGCGATCGCGGTCAACGCGGCGTGGATGGGCGATAAGTAGCGGCGGGCCCGACCGGACGCGGCGGTGCCCCGGGCCTTGGGGGAGGCCCGGGGCACCGCCATGTGGGGGAGGGGTGGGGGATCAGTCCCGCTGGTCCTCGGGGAGGCTGATCACCCAGCGGGTGTCCTGCCGGGGGCGCAGGTAGAACAGCCAGTAGAGGGTGGCGGCGGCGGTGATGCCGCCGGTCCACAGCAGGGGTTCGGCGTCCAGCTGGGTCATCACGTAGACCAGGACGACGATCAGCAGCCCCGGGACGACGGGCCACAGCGGCATCCGCCAGGCGGCGGCGTGCTTGTGGTGGCCGCGGCGGGAGAGCAGCGAGGCGACGGCGACCAGCAGGTACATCGCGGTGACGGCGACGCCGGTGATGTTGCTGAGCAGCTGGCCCTTGACGAAGCAGAGCGCGGCGCCGGGCACGCCGACCGCGAGGGTGGCGATCCACGGGGAGCCGAAGCGGCCGAGGGTGCCGAAGGCCTTGTTGACGGGCTCGGGCCAGGCCTTGTCGCGGGCGGAGGCGAACAGCACCCGGGAGTTCTGGATGACCATGACGATGCCGGCGTTGATGATGGCCAGCGCGATGCAGAGGCTGATGAAGGTGCCGACGGCGGAGTTGCTCCAGGCGGTGACCATGCCGGAGATGTCGCCGGAGGTCAGGGTCTGCAGGTCGGGGGCGCCCATGGTGATGGCGGCGACCGGGACCAGGATGATGGCGCTGGAGAGGCCGAGGGTCCACAGCACGGTGCGGGAGACGGTGCGGCGGGGGTTCTCCAGCTCCTCGGAGAGGTAGACCGCGGTGGAGAAGCCCTGGGTGGCGAACAGTGCGATGCCGAGGGCGCCGATGATGGCGCCGATCCCGACGGGGCTGGCGGCGCCGCCGTCGGTGGAGACCAGTCCGTGCAGCAGGCTGGGGTGGGCCGCGTTGGTGTGGGCGAAGCCGAGCACCGAGACGACGCCGGCCGCGATGACCTCCAGGACCAGGAAGATGCCGGTGATCCAGGCGTTGGCGCGCAGGTCGAGCAGGCCGGCCAGGGTGGCGGCGAGCATCACGGCGGCGCCGGCGATCGGCTTGTCGACGTGCATGACGGGCGCCAGGTAGTCGGCGGTGCCGAGGGCGATGACCGAGGGGACGATCATCACCACGATCAGCGACTGGATGAAGACCAGCCAGCCAGCGAGCCGTCCGGCCAGGGTGCCGACCATCGCGTACTCGCCGCCGGCGCTGGGGATCAGGGTGCCGAGCTCGGAGTAGCAGAACGCGACGGCGATGCAGAGCACGGAGCCGATGCCGATGGCCAGGGCGGTGGCGCTGCCGATGCTGGAGAAGAGTTCCGGCACGATCACGAAGAGCGTCGACGCGGGGGTGACGCAGGACAACGTGAGCAGGGTGCCGCCCACGACGCCGATCGAGCGCTTGAGCTGCTGGGGTGCGGCCGCGCCGTCCGCCGTGGCGGCTACGTTCTGTGGCGGGCGAAGCGTGTCGGTCATGTGGATTCCGATCGGCTCTGTTCGGTCCTGGGACGGGAGCGGTATCGCCTCCGCTGGCTGGTTGCTCGGGTCTTCGTCCGGTCGCTCCCGGGCCGCCATGGAACCTTGGGCGTATTGATTGCGTCAACGCCGGAACTGCTTCGGAATCCGTTGCGGTGGAAGGCATAAACATGCGATCCGATGATCACTGAGGGTCATGGCGTCGTATGTCCGACTTGTTACTTTGGCTCCATCGGGCATGAATCAAAGGTGAACAGCGCGTTGCGTGCCACCATTCAAAGGCGCTGGCTCGGTCGTACGGTGACACGCCAGGCGCCTCTCCGTCGTCCGGCAACTGCCCAGGTGGGTACGGGAACCGCAGCCCCGGCCCGGAAAGATCTAGGTAACGTTTCAGCACCTGGGACGCCGAAGGGGTCGGACTCCGCTGAGTCCGACCCCTTCGTTCACCGTCCGTAGCGAACAGCTTGTTTTCTCGCCCCGGTCACTGCGCGGGCAGCCAGCCCGTCTGGACCATCTGCCCGTGGGTCACGCGGCGCGACACGTACACCCCGCGGCCCGGCGGCAGCGGCTGCGGCTTGACCGTCCCCAGCAGCGCGCCCTCGTCCCGGTTGCCGGACAGGATGACGCCCTGCCCGCCGAGCTCGCGCATCCGCTGCATCACCGGCTCGTACAGCGAACGCCCGGCGCCGCCCGCGCTGCGGGCCACGATCACCCGCAGGCCGATGTCCCGGGCGAACGGCAGGAACTCGGCCAGCGGCGCCAGCGGGTTGCCCGAGCCGGTGGCGACCAGCTCGTAGTCGTCGACGATCACGAACATGTCCTTGCCGGTGTACCAGCTGCGGTTGCGCAGCTGGTCGGCGGTCACGTCCGGGCCGGGCAGGCGGCGGGCGCAGGCCCCGCGCAGCATGTCCACGATGGACGCCATGGCCGGCTGCGCGGCCGCGTACTCCACCAGGTACTCCGACGGGACGGTGCCCAGCAGCGCGCGCCGGTAGTCGCCGACCACGATGCCCGCCTGGTCCGGCGTGTACCGCTCGGTGATCTGCTTGATCAGCATCCGCAGCACCGCGGACTTGCCGGACTCGGTGTCGCCGAACACGATGAACAGCGGGTCCGTCTCGAAGTTGACGAACACCGGGGCCAGTTCGGCCTCGTCCACGCCGAAGCACACGCCGCGCTCCGGGTGTTCGAAGCCCTTCGGCAGCGAGTTCCCGTCCAGGACGGCCGGCAGCATCCGCACCTGCGGGGCGCGCGGGCCGGTCCAGGCCCCGTCGACCGCGCCGACCAGCCCGGCCACGCCGTCCTGGAGGTCCTCCACCGAGGAGGAGCCGTCCAGTCGGGGCAGGCCGCCCAGGAAGTGCAGCCGCTCCGCGGTGATGCCGCGCCCGGCCGACGGCGGGACGTTCTGCGCCACCCGGCGGTCGACCTCGGACTCCATCGAGTCGCCGAGCTTGAGCTCGATGCGGTTCTGCAGCAGGTCCTTCAGCGCGGGGCGCACCTCCGCGTACCGGGTCGCCGAGATCACCAGGTGGACGCCGTAGCCGAGGCCGCGCTGGGCGATGTCGCCGATCACCGGCTCCAGCCCCTCGAACTCCTGCTTGAAGGTGTTCCAGCCGTCGATCATCAGGAAGACGTCGCCGAAGGCCTCGTCGGGCAGCTGCCCGGCCGCCCGACGGGCCCGGTAGGTCGCGATGGTGTCGATCCCGGTGGCCCGGAACAGCTCCTCGCGCCGGTTCAGCACCGCGTGCACCTCGGAGACCATCCGGCGGACCTTGTCCACGTCCAACCGGCCGGCCACCCCGCCGACGTGCGGCAGCCCGAGCAGCGACTGGAAGCTGCCGGCACCGAAGTCCAGCAGGTAGAACTGCACCTCGCGCGGGGTGTGGGTGAGGCCGAAGGCGGCCGTCATGCTGCGCAGCACGGTCGACTTGCCGGAGCGCGGGCCGCCGACGACCAGGCCGTGGCCGGCCGCCCCGGAGAAGTCGACCTCCAGGATGTCGGTCTTCTGCTCGCGCGGCTTGTCCACGATGCCGATCGGCGCCCGCAGCCGGCCGCCCGGGTAGCCCGGCGCGGTCAGCCCGCGCTCCGGGACGACCTGCAGCGGCGGCAGCAGGTGGTCCAGGCTGGGCGCCTCGTCCAGCGGCGGCAGCCACACCTGGTGGGCGGCCGGGCCCTGGCCGGACATCCGCTGGACGAAGACGTCCAGCACGGTGTCCACCAGCGCGTCGTCCTGCTCCTGGACCTGCGGCGCCTCCTCCTCCACCGGGGCGGGCGGCAGGTCCACGAAGGCCGAGGTGAACCGCACCGGCCGGGCGTTCACCCGCTGCCCGCCGGTGGACCGCTGCTGCCCGGGCGCCCGGTACGGGCCCGAGACGTACGCGGCCTTGAACCGGTCCATCACGTCCTCGCCGAACTTCAGGTAGCCGACGCCCGGGACCGGCGGCAGGTGGTACGCGTCCGGCACGCCGATCGCCGCCCGGGACTCGGCCGCCGAGAAGGTGCGCAGACCGATCCGGTACGACAGGTAGGTGTCCAGTCCGCGCAGCTTGCCCTCCTCCAGGCGCTGCGAGGCCAGCAGCAGGTGCACGCCCAGGGAGCGGCCGATCCGGCCGATCTGGATGAACATCTCGATGAAGTCGGGCTTGGCGGTGAGGAGTTCGGAGAACTCGTCGATGATCAGCACCAGTGAGGGCAGCGGGTCCAGCGCCGCGCCGGCCGCCCGGGCCCGCTCGTACTCGTGGATGTTGGCGTAGTTGCCGGAGCGGTGCAGCAGCTCCTGGCGGCGGTGCAGCTCGCCCTCGATCGCGTCGCGCATGCGGTCGACCAGGGTGAGCTCGCCCTCCAGGTTGGTGATCACCGCGGAGGTGTGCGGCATGTCGGCCATGCCCAGGAAGGTCGCGCCGCCCTTGAAGTCGGCAAGCACGAAGTTGAGCGTCTCCGAGGAGTGGGTCATCGCCAGCGCCAGCACCAGCGTGCGCAGCAGCTCCGACTTGCCGGAGCCGGTCGCGCCCACGCACAGGCCGTGCGGGCCCATGCCCTCCAGCGCGGCCTCCTTGATGTCCAGGTAGACGTGCTCGCCGCCCGCGCCGACGCCGATCGGCACCCGCATCCGCTCGTGCTGGGCGCGCGGGCGCCAACTGCGGGCCACGTCGAAGGAGCCCGGGTCGCCCGAGTTCATCATGTCGGTGAAGTCCAGGTTGGACAGCAGCGGCTCGTCGTCCCCGCCGGCCGAGGCCCGGTACGGGGCCAACTGCCGGGCCAGTGCCTCGGACTGCCACAGCGAGAGCAGGTCCGGCTTGCCGCTGTACGTCGCCCCGGAGGCCGAACGCAGCACCAGCTCCTGCGGGTTGACCGTCACCATCAGGTGCCCGCTCGGCTCGTCCACCTCACCGGGGACGACCTCGATGACGGTCACCCCCTGCACGCCCTCCGGGCTCGCCAGCACCGAGTCGTGCGGCACCCCGGCGCCGTCCATGATCACCACCAGGTGCGGCTGGTCCGCGGGGGGCGCCGAGTCCCGGACGAAGCGTTGGCGGCCGGACAGCTCGTCCTGCAGCAGGTACTCCAGCTCGCCCAGGTCGGCGGCGCTCAGCCGGCGCGAGCCCGCGCCGTCGCTCTCCTTGCGGTGCTGGTTGTGCGGGAGCCACTTGGTCCAGTCCCACTCCTCGGCCGCGCCGGGCGCCGCGGCGACCGCGATCAGCAGGTCGTCCGGCGAGTGCAGGGTGGTCAGTTGGGCGATCATCGCGCGCACGTTCCCGTACACCGAGTCCGGGTCCCCGCACACCGTGATGTGGTAGAAGGCCCGCAGCGAGACCGCCAGCGGCAGGTCCTGGAGGGTGCCGTGCGCCTTCAGGAAGGAGTGCATCGCGGCCGCCGACAGCGGCTCCAGCTCGTCCATCGGCGCGGTCTGCGGCGCCACCAGCGGGGTGGACAGCTGCACCGGCCCGAGGCCCACCCGGATCTGCGCGAAGTCGCCGTCCGCCGTCCGCCGCTCCCACAGCCGGCGGCCGTCCTCGACGATCGACCACAGCTGGTCCGGCGCCGGGTTCAGGAACAGCAGCGCGCCGCGCTGGCTCTCCGCCGTGCGGCGCACCTGGCGGCGGGTCTGCTGGAGGTACTTGAGGTAGTCGCGCCGCTCGTCCGCCATCGCGGTCGAGCCGCCCCGGCGGGCCCGCACGATCTGGGCCAGCACCATGCCGACCGTGGAGACGATCATCAGACCGCCCATGATCTTCATCGGGGCGGCCGCACCCGGCGAGAAGAAGAACACCGCCGACCCGCCCATGCCGAGCATCGGCAGGATGCTCATCAGCCAGTCCTCGCCGCCCTGCCGGGGCAACTCGGGTGGACTGACCAGCTCCACCGGCTCCTCCGGCACCGTCGGCGGGTAGGCCCTGGCCGGTCGCTTGACCATGATCACACCCATGCGTCACCCACCCCGCGGCGTCGATCGATCACTTCGGCATCAGCCCTCACGCGACTGCGCTCGGCCCGGTACGGGATTCCCGTGGCTGAGGACGCCCCACACAGCGCAGCCCCCGTACCACCTCGCGCAGGCGCCGATCCTAACGGTCGCCCGGGCGACGCCGGGGCCGCACCCCGCCGCGGCGCCGGGCACGAACCGAGCGGGTAGGGTAACGCCGCGCCAACTCGCGGCCCGGCCGGGCCCGTTCCACAGCCACACCGCGCGCCACCGCGCCGCGGCACCGTCCACCCAGGGGGAGCGTTCAGTGCGTCGAAGGATCGAGGTGCCGTCGTGAGCGCCACAGCCGCCACGGGCTACTGCCGGGTCACCGTCGTCGCCCCGGACCGCCGGATCGACGTCGCCCTGCCCGAGGACGTCGCCCTCGCCGACGTCTACCCCGAGGTGCTGCGGCTGGCCAACCAGAGCCAGCCCGACGGCACCCCCACCGGCTTCCACCTGGTCCGCCGCGACGGCACCGTGCTCGACAGCAGCCTGTCCCTGGCCGCCCAGCACGTCCGCGACGGCGACCTGCTGGCGCTGCGCCCCTTCGCCGAGTCCCTGCCGCCGGCCGTCTACGACGACGTCGCCGACGCCATCGCCAGCGCCGTCGAGGCCGACCGCCGGTTCTGGACCGTCGACCTCATGCGCGGCTTCGGCCTGATCGGCGCCGGGGTGCTGCTCACCCTGCTCGGCTTCGCGCTCTGGTTCTCCGACCTGCGCCACGACATGCACAGCCTGCCCGGCGTGCTGGCCGGCGTCGCCGCCGTGGTGCTCACCGCGCTCGCCGGGGTGCGCGCCCGGGTCTACCAGGACGCCCACGCCGCCGTCGCGCTCGGCCTCGGCGCCCTGCCGCACGCCATGATCGCCGGCAGCGGCCTGATCGCCGTCGCCCACCCGTGGGACGGCCCCGGCCGGCTCCAGTTCCTCACCGGCTGCGTCACCGTCCTGGTGATCGCCGTGCTGCTCGCCGGACTGCTGCCGGAGAAGGACGCGGTGTTCGTCGCCGCCGCCTTCGTCGCCACCGCCGGCGCGCTCGCCACCTTCGCCGCCGTGCTGATGCCCGGCACCCCGGCCGGCAACATCGCCGCCGTCACCGGCGTCGCCGCCGTCGCCGCGATCGGCTTCCTGCCCAGCCTCTCCGCCCGCTTCGCCCGGCTGCCGGTCGGCTTCAGCGCCCCCGGCCAGACCCGCACCCGCAGCCGCGACTACGACGAGGAGGCCGAGCGCGCCGAGGCCGTCCAGTACGAGCGGATCGCCCACCAGGCCCGCCGCGGCCACGAGGTGCTGGTCGGCCTGGTCGGCGGCTGCGCCGCGGTGGTGGTCGGCGCCTGCGCCGTCCTGTCGTTCACCGACCGGACCTTCCCCGAGCTGCTCGCGCTCGCCCTGGGCATCGCCGCCATGCTGCGCGCCCGGCTGTTCCGCTACACCGCGCAGGTCCTCAGCCTCACCGTCGCCGGCCTGCTCGGCCTGTGCCTGCTGATCGTCGGGCTGTCCCTGCACACCCCGCAGTTCATCCTGCGCGCGGCCGGCTCCAGCACCGAGCTCGACCTGCGCACCATCTGGCTGACCGCCTCCATCGCCTTCGGGGCCGCGCTGCTCACCGCGATCGCCCTGGTGGTGCCCCGGCTCGGCGTCTCCCCGTTCTGGGGCCGCATCCTGGACCTGGTGGACAGCCTCACGCTGATCTCGCTGGTCCCGCTGGCGCTCGCCGTGCTCAACGTCTACCGGCTGGTCCGCGGCGCCACCGGCTGACCGCGCAAGCCCCTGGGTACCAGTGCCGCCCACCCGCCGACCGGCCGGGTGGGCGGCACTGGTACCCTTGGCCTTCGAGCGCAGCCGTGTGTCCACCCCTTCGTGGGCCGTCGACCGCGGACGGCGCTCACGACACCGAGTTCTCGCAGAGTCCTGTGCTGTCGACCAGGACCGCTCGGTAGACCTTGAAGGAGATGCAGTGGCTCTCGCCTCTGACGTCAAGAAGCAGATTTTCGCCGAGTTCGGCCAGAAGGAGGGCGACACCGGTTCCCCCGAGGTCCAGGTGGCCATGCTCTCCCGCCGCATCGCGGACCTGACCGAGCACCTCAAGTTCCACAAGCACGACCACCACTCGCGTCGTGGCCTGCTGATCCTGGTCGGCCAGCGCCGCCGCCTCCTGCAGTACCTGGCCAAGAAGGACATCGAGCGCTTCCGTACGCTCGTCGACCGCCTGGGCATCCGTCGCGGTGCCGCCGGCGGCGCCCGCTAAGACCGCCGCATGGGGCGGCTCCCCACACCGGGGAGCCGCCCCTCGCGCGTATGCCGCGGCGGTTCGACCGCGGCACCCTGACATAACAACTCGCGCGCACCTCCCCAGGTGGCCGAGGATTGCACCGTAGGGTTGTGGGCATGCCGGGTGATGGCGCCGAGCGCGCCACCCGGGCAACAAGCGCCCGAACCCCCCCCGCGGGACGAAGGCTTCAAACGGAAGCCGCCCGCATCCGAGAGAGCGTCCAGACGCGGACCGCCCGTCCCGGCCCGGCAGCCGTGAGGCGCCGGTCCTCGGTAGTGGCCCCCGGAACCCCCGCAGCCGAGCGGGGCACTCCGGAGGCTTCGATCGAAGACCGGCCCGACTGCCGCCCTCCCTGGCAGGAGGGCCCCAGGGCCACCCCCCAGGCAGTGCGCGGGGACGCTCTCCCGGAGAACGTACGAAAGAGGAGATCTTCCAGGTGGAAGAGAACGTGTTCTACGCCGAGGCCGTCATCGACAACGGTTCCTTCGGCACCCGTACCATCCGCTTCGAGACCGGCCGTCTGGCCCGTCAGGCCGCCGGCTCCGCCGTGGCCTACCTGGACGACGACACCATGGTGCTGTCGGCCACCAGCGCGTCCAAGCAGCCGAAGGAGCACTTCGACTTCTTCCCGCTGACCGTGGACGTCGAGGAGCGGATGTACGCCGCCGGGCGCATCCCCGGTTCGTTCTTCCGTCGTGAGGGCCGGCCCTCCGAGGACGCGATCCTCACCTGCCGCCTGATCGACCGCCCGCTGCGCCCGTCCTTCGTCAAGGGCCTGCGCAACGAGGTCCAGGTCGTCTGCACGATCATGGCGCTCAACCCCGACCACCTGTACGACGTGGTCGCCATCAACGCCGCCTCCGCCTCCACCCAGCTGGCGGGCCTGCCGTTCTCCGGCCCGATCGGTGGCGTCCGCGTCGCGCTGATCAACGGCCAGTGGGTCGCCTTCCCGACCCACAGCGAGCTGGAGTCGGCCGTCTTCGACATGGTCGTCGCCGGTCGCGTCCTGCCGGACGGCGACGTCGCGATCATGATGGTCGAGGCCGAGGCCACCGACAAGACCATCAAGCTGGTCGAGGGCGGCGCCGAGGCGCCGACCGAGGAGGTCGTGGCCTCCGGCCTCGACGCCGCCAAGCCGTTCATCAAGGTGCTGTGCGCCGCGCAGGCGCAGCTGGCCGCCCAGGCCGCCAAGCCGACCGCCGACTTCCCGGTCTTCCTGGACTACCAGGACGACGTGCTGGCCGCGCTGACCGCCGCCGTCAAGGACGAGCTGGCCAAGGCCCTCACCATCCCGGGCAAGCAGGAGCGCAACGCCGAGCTGGACCGCGTCAAGGCGGTCGCCGCCGAGAAGCTGCTCCCCGAGTTCGAGGGTCGCGAGAAGGAGATCAGCGCCGCCTACAACGCGCTGACCAAGAAGATCGTCCGCGAGCGCGTCATCAAGGACAAGGTCCGCATCGACGGCCGCGGTGTCACCGACATCCGCACCCTGGCCGCCGAGGTCGAGGCCATCCCGCGCGTCCACGGCTCGGCCCTGTTCGAGCGCGGCGAGACCCAGATCCTGGGCGTCACCACGCTGAACATGCTCCGCATGGAGCAGCAGCTCGACACGCTCTCCCCGGAGACGCGTCGCCGCTACATGCACAACTACAACTTCCCGCCGTACTCGGTCGGCGAGACCGGCCGCGTGGGCTCGCCCAAGCGCCGCGAGATCGGCCACGGCGCCCTGGCCGAGCGCGCCATCCTCCCGGTCCTGCCGACCCGCGAGGAGTTCCCCTACGCGATCCGCCAGGTCTCCGAGGCGCTGAGCTCCAACGGCTCCACCTCGATGGGCTCGGTCTGCGCCTCGACCATGTCGCTGCTGAACGCCGGTGTGCCGCTGAAGGCCGCCGTCGCCGGCATCGCCATGGGCCTGATCTCCCAGGAGATCGACGGCGAGACCCACTACGTCGCGCTGACCGACATCCTCGGTGCCGAGGACGCGTACGGCGACATGGACTTCAAGGTCGCCGGTACCCGCAACTTCATCACCGCGCTGCAGCTCGACACCAAGCTGAACGGCATTCCGGCCTCCGTGCTGGCCGCCGCGCTGAAGCAGGCCAAGGACGCCCGCCTGCACATCCTCGACGTGATGAACGAGGCCATCGACTCGCCCGACGAGATGTCCCCGAACGCGCCGCGCATCATCACCATCAAGATCCCGGTGGACAAGATCGGTGAGGTCATCGGCCCCAAGGGCAAGATGATCAACCAGATCCAGGAGGACACCGGCGCCGAGATCACGATCGAGGACGACGGCACCATCTACATCGGTGCCGCCGACGGCCCGGCCGCCGAGGCCGCCCGCACCACGATCAACCAGATCGCCAACCCGACCATGCCGGAGGTCGGCGAGCGCTACCTGGGCACCGTGGTCAAGACCACGACGTTCGGCGCGTTCGTGTCGCTCATGCCGGGCAAGGACGGCCTGCTGCACATCTCGCAGATCCGCAAGCTGGCCGGCGGCAAGCGCGTCGAGAACGTCGAGGACGTCCTCGGCGTCGGCGCCAAGGTGCAGGTCGAGATCGCCGAGATCGACCCGCGCGGCAAGCTCTCCCTGATCCCGGTCATCGAGGGCGAGGAAGCCGGCGAGGCCGCTTCCGAGTGAAGCGCCGCTAGCTGACCCTTGCGGCCCGTACGCCTCCCGGCGTGCGGGCCGCACCCTGTTGCCCACGCTTTCGTCCGTACGTGCCATTCCACGTGCGTTTCCTCTGGAGGTACCCACCGTGGCCCAGGCCCCGGCGGTAAAGCAGCGTCCCGGCTCGACCCGGACCCTGCTCAAGGGCGTCGACGGCGCCGGCACGGTGCGCCGCTCCGTCCTGCCCGGCGGCCTGCGGGTCGTCACCGAGACCCTGCCGACGGTGCGCTCCGCGACCTTCGGCATCTGGGTCGGCGTCGGCTCGCGGGACGAGACCCCGCAGCTCAACGGCGCGACCCACTACCTGGAGCACCTGCTCTTCAAGGGCACCGAGCGGCGCAGCGCGCTGGACATCTCGGCGGCCCTGGACGCGGTCGGCGGCGAGATGAACGCCTTCACCGCGAAGGAGAACACCTGCTACTACGCCCGGGTCCTGGACACCGACCTGCCGCTGGCCATCGACGTGGTCTGCGACATGCTCACCGGCTCGCTGATCCGCCCCGAGGACGTCGACGCCGAACGCGGCGTCATCCTCGAGGAGATGGCGATGGCCGAGGACGACCCGGGCGACGTCGTCCACGACCTGTTCGCCAAGGTGATCTACGGCAGCGGCCCGCTCGGCCGCCCGATCCTCGGCACCCAGGAGACCATCAAGTCCCTCACCCGGGACCAGATCGCGGGCTTCTACCACCGCCGCTACCGCCCGGAGAACCTGGTCGTCGCCGCGGCCGGCAACCTCGATCACCGCAAGGTCGTCAAGCAGGTCCAGGAGGCCTTCGCGCCGGTCCTGGCCCGCTCCACCGCGGTGCCCGCCGAGGCCCGCCGCGGCGTCAAGGCGCTGCGCACGGCCGGCCGGGTCGAGGTGCTCAACCGCTCCACCGAGCAGGCCCACCTGGTGCTGGGCGTGCCCGGCGTGCCCCGGCACGACGAGCGCCGCTGGGCGATGGGCGTGCTCAACGCGGCCCTGGGCGGCGGGATGAGCTCCCGGCTGTTCCAGGAGGTCCGGGAGAAGCGCGGCCTGGCGTACTCCGTCTACTCGTACTCCTCCTCCTACGCGGACAGCGGCCTGTTCGGCATCTACGCCGGCTGCCAGCCCAAGCGGGTCGAGGAGGTGCTGCGGATCTGCCGCGAGGAGCTGGCCAAGGTGGTCGCCGACGGCATCACCGAGGAGGAGCTGCAGCGCGCGATCGGCCAGATCTCCGGATCCACCGTGCTCGGCATGGAGGACACCGGCTCGCTGATGAACCGGATCGGCAAGGCCGAACTCAGCTACGGCCACCACCTGTCGGTGGACGACATGCTGGAGCGGATCGCCGCGGTGACCCTGGAGGACGTCCACGCGGTCGCCCGTGATGTGCTGGGCGCGTACCGGCCGTCGCTGGCGCTGATCGGTCCGGTCAACGACAAGCGGGCCGCCAAGCTCGCCGATCTGCTGGTCTGAGCTTGCCCGCTCCGGGAGTGCCCGCTCCGAGATCGCCTGGTCTGAGAGGAATTTCGCTATGACGCTGCGTGTCGCCGTGATCGGCGCCAAGGGACGGATCGGCTCCGAGGCGGTCAAGGCCGTCGAGGCCGCGCCCGACCTGGAGCTGGTCGCCGCCCTCGGCCGCGGCTCCGAGCTGGAGGAGCTGACCGGGGCCGGGGCCCAGGTCGTCGTCGAACTCACCCACCCGGACTCGGTGATGGGCAACCTCGACTACTGCCTGCACCACGGCATCCACGTGGTCACCGGCACCACCGGCTGGACCGACGAGCGACTGGCCACCGTCGAGGGCCTGTTGGCGCAGGCCCCCGACCTCGGCCTGCTGATCGCGCCCAACTTCTCCATCGGCGCGATCCTCGGCATGAAGTTCTCCCAGGTCGCCGCCCGCTACTTCGAGTCGGTCGAGGTGGTCGAACTGCACCACGACCGCAAGGCCGACGCCCCCAGCGGCACCGCCACCCGCACCGCCCAGCTGATCGCCGCGGCCCGCGCCGAGGCCGGCCGCCCGAAGCAGCAGGACCCGACCACCCACAGCCTGCCCGGCGCGCGCGGCGCCGACGTGGACGGGGTGCCGGTGCACGCCGTACGGCTGCGCGGCCTGCTCGCCCACCAGCAGGTGATGTTCGGCGACACCGGCGAGACGCTCACCATCCGGCACGACTCGCTGCACCACAGCAGCTTCATGCCGGGCATCCTGCTGGGCGTGCGCAAGGTCGTCGAGACGCCGGGGCTGACCTTCGGCCTCGAACACTTCCTGGACCTGTGACCCCGTTGAATTCCAGGAGCGCGACATGACCTCCCGTACCGGTTTCTTCGTCCTGTCCGGCGTGCTGCTGCTGGTCGCCCTCCTCTGCGTGGGGGAGGGCGTCCAGCTGGTCGCCACCGGAAAGCCGCTCGGCATCGGCATCGGCCTCTGCGCCTTCGTGATCCCGCTGATCGGCGTCTGGTTCCTGCGCCAGACCGTCCGCTTCGGCCGGGCCAGCGAGCAGCTCGCCCGCGAACTGGAGGCCGAGGGCGGCCTGCCGGTGGACGAGCTCAAGCGCACCGGCGGCGGACGGATCGACCGGGCCTCGGCCGACGCGGTGTTCAGCCGCCGCCAGACCGAGGCGGAGGCCGCGCCGGGCGACTGGCGGGTCTGGTTCCGCCTCGCCGTGGCCTACGCCGACGCCGGCGACACCCCGCGCGCCCGCAAGACCATGCAGCACGCCATCAAGCTGCACAGCACCGAACCCGCAAGGAGTAACGCGTGAGCGACGAACCGACGGCCCCCAGCTTCCGCAGCGACGTGACGGTGGAGCTGGTCCGCAGCGCCGCCGCCGACTCGGACGTCATCTGGTCGGCCCGGGTGTCGACCGCGGGGGAGCAGTCCCTGGAGGCGCTCCAGCAGGACCCGGAGAAGTCCAAGGGCCTGATCAACTTCCTGATGCGCGACCGGCACGGTACGCCGTTCGAGCACAACTCGATGACCTTCTTCATCAGCGCGCCGATCTTCGTGTTCCGCGAGTTCCACCGGCACCGCAGCGGCTGGTCCTACAACGAGGAGTCCGGCCGCTACCGCGAGCTGGAGCCGGTCTTCTACGTGCCGGGCGTCGACCGCAAGCTGGTCCAGCAGGGCCGCCCGGGCAAGTACGAGTTCCACGAGGGCACCGCGGAGCAGCACGAGACCACCACCGGGGCGATGGAGGCCGCGTACCGCGAGTCCTACGCCCGCTACCAGGAGATGCTGGCGGCCGGCGTGGCCCGCGAGGTGGCCCGGGCGGTGCTGCCGGTCGGCCTGTTCTCCTCGATGTACGCGACCTGCAACGCCCGCTCGCTGATGCACTTCCTCTCGCTGCGCACCCGGCGGGAGAACTCGGCGGTGCCGTCGTTCCCGCAGCGCGAGATCGAGATGGTCGCGGAGCAGATGGAGGAGCAGTGGGCGCGGCTCATGCCGCTCACCCATGCGGCCTTCGAGAAGCACGGCCGGGTCGCCCCCTGACCTGGGACGACAGGCATATGGGCAGAGTGTCGGGCATGTCTGGATTGCGGCTTTTGTAGCCGCTCCCTACATTCGTGACCACGGATCCCGGTGCTGCCCGAACCCCCGAGCGGGCAGCACCGGGATCCCACTTCCCCGCCCCCGGCCTGCACACCTGTCCGAACCCTGGACCGGCATGGGTACCGCCCCACCGCCTACGAGTAGCTTTGGACGCATGGCTCCGACCTCCACCCCCCAGACGCCGTTCGGCCGGGTGCTGACCGCGATGGTCACCCCGTTCACCGCCGACGGCGCGCTCGACCTCGACGGCGCCCAGCGCCTCGCCACGCACCTCGTCGACTCCGGGAACGACGGCCTCGTCGTCAACGGCACCACCGGTGAATCCCCGACCACCAGCGACGCCGAGAAGGCCCAGCTCGTCCGCGCCGTGGTGGAGGCGGTCGGGGACCGTGCCCACGTGGTGGCCGGGGTCGGCACCAACGACACCCACCACAGCGTCGAGCTGGCCCGTCAGGCGGAGGCGGCCGGGGCGCACGGCCTGCTGGTCGTCACCCCGTACTACAACAAGCCCCCGCAGGAGGGCCTGTACCGGCACTTCACGCAGGTCGCCGACGCCACCGGCCTGCCGGTCATGGCGTACGACATCCCGGGCCGCAGCGGGGTCGCGCTGAGCCACGAGACCCTGGTCCGGCTCGGCGAGCACCCGCGGATCGTCGCCAACAAGGACGCCAAGGGCGACCTCGGCGCGGCGGCCTGGGCGATCGCCCGCTCCGACCTCGCCTGGTACTCCGGCGACGACATCCTCAACCTGCCGCTGCTGTCCGTCGGGGCCGTCGGCGTGGTCAGCGTCGTCGGGCACGTGGTGGCCGGCGAGCTGAAGGCGATGATCGAGGCCTACCAGGCCGGCGATGTGGCCAAGGCCACCGCCGTCCACCAGAGCCTGCTGCCGGTGTTCACCGGTATGTTCCGCACCCAGGGCGTGATCCTCACCAAGGCCGCGCTGGAGCTCCAGGGCCTGCCGGCCGGGCCGCTGCGGCTGCCCCTGGTCGGGGCGACGCCCGAGGAGATCGACCGATTGAAGCAGGATCTCGCCTCCGGCGGGGTACACCTGTAGCAGACACAGACGTGCGCGCCCCCGGCTCGCCGGACCCGACCGGGTCCGCCGCTGGACCGGGACCGAAGGCGCGAGAGCACAGACCCAGTAGGAAAACGACACTGAGTACGCACGCCATATGTCTCCAGGGGGAGGACCCCAGGCATATGGCGTGCGTCGTGAGGAGAGTCTTTTGAGCCACCCGCACCCCGAACTCGGCGCGCCCCCGGCCCTGAAGGAGGGCGCCCTCCGCATCACTCCGCTCGGCGGCCTCGGCGAGATCGGCCGCAACATGACGGTCCTCGAGTACGGCGACCGCATCCTGATCATCGACTGCGGCGTCCTCTTCCCCGAGGACGAGCAGCCCGGCGTGGACCTGATCCTCCCGGACTTCAGCTACATTCGGGACCGCCTCGACAAGGTCGACGGCATCGTCCTCACCCACGGGCACGAGGACCACATCGGCGCCGTCCCCTTCCTCCTTCGGGAGAACCCGGACATCCCGCTGATCGGCTCCAAGCTGACCCTCGCCCTGATCGAGGCCAAGCTCGCCGAGCACCGCATCCGGCCGTACGTGCTGGAGGTGAAGGAGGGCGAGCGCGAGCGCATCGGCCCCTTCGACTGCGAGTTCATCGCGGTCAACCACTCCATCCCGGACGCCCTCGCCGTGGCCGTCCGCACCCCCGCCGGCATGGTCGTGGCCACCGGTGACTTCAAGATGGACCAGCTGCCGCTGGACGGCCGCCTCACCGACCTGCCGACCTTCGCCAAGCTGGCCGAGGAGGGCATGGACCTGCTGCTGGTGGACTCCACCAACGCCGAGGTCCCCGGCTTCATCCCGCACGAGCGGGACATCTCGGCGGCGCTGCGCAACGTCTTCGCGAACGCCGACAAGCGCATCATCGTCGCCTCCTTCGCCAGCCACGTGCACCGCATCCAGCAGGTGCTGGACGCCGCGCACGAGTACAAGCGCAAGGTCGCCTTCGTCGGCCGCTCGATGGTCCGCAACATGGGCATCGCCCGTGACCTCGGGTACCTGAAGGTCCCCGGCAACATGGTCGTCGACGTCAAGCAGCTCGACGACCTGCCGGACAAGGAGGTCGTGCTCATCTGCACCGGCTCCCAGGGCGAGCCGATGGCGGCGCTGTCCCGGATGGCCAACCGCGACCACCAGATCCGCATCGTTGAGGGCGACACCGTCGTCCTGGCGTCCTCGCTCATCCCGGGCAACGAGAACGCCGTCTACCGCGTGATCAACGGCCTGACCCGCTGGGGCGCCAAGGTCGTGCACAAGGGCAACGCCAAGGTGCACGTCTCCGGCCACGCCTCGGCCGGCGAGCTGCTGTACTTCTTCAACATCTGCAAGCCGCGCAACCTGATGCCGGTCCACGGCGAGTGGCGCCACCTGCGGGCCGCCGCCGAGCTGGGCATCGCCACCGGCGTGCCGCGCAACCGCGTGGTCATCGCCGAGGACGGCGTCTGCGTCGACCTGGAGAAGGGCGTCGCCCGGATCGTCGGCAAGGTGCGGGCCGGCTACGTCTACGTGGATGGCGCCTCGGTCGGCGACATCACCGAGGCCTCGCTCAAGGACCGCAGGATCCTGGGCGAGGAGGGCTTCATCTCGGTCTTCGTCGCGGTCGACACGACCAACGGCAAGCTGGTCGGCAGCCCGACCATCCAGGCCCGCGGCTCCGGCATCGACGACAACGCCTTCGTGCCGGTCGTCGCCAAGCTCCAGGAAGCCCTGGACCGCTCGGCGAGCGACGGCGTGCTGGAGCCCCGCCAGGTGCAGCAGCTCGTCCGCCGGACCATCGGCAAGTGGGTCGCGGACAACTACCGCCGCCGGCCGATGATCCTGCCGGTCGTCGTCGAGGTCTGAGCCCCGCTGCAGGGCCTCGCCCGGCCCTGCTGAGGCTGGTTTGACGTGGGGCGACCCGGTGCGTAATGTTCTCCGGGTTGCCCCACGGGACGAGCCCCAAGGAAGTCCTCGAATGCGAAAGCGAATTCGAGAACGGCCGGGAAAACGGACCGAGAGACTCTGATAGAGTCCGGGAGCGCCGAAAGGCAAAAGCCAAATCGGATGAATGAAACTCCGGAAAACGGAGCGGAAAACATCTGATAAGCTTGAAACACGAAAGAACGAAGCGCCCGGAGGGCCCGCTGGAAGG
>NZ_JBHVUS010000055.1:0-47873 GCF_042884005.1 Kitasatospora sp. NPDC058162 | reverse complement strand
GGGGGGGGTTTTTGGGGGGGGGGCCCCCCCCCGGGGGCCGGGCCGCCCGGCCGCCGGGGGCGGCCGGCCCCCCGGGCCCGCGCGGGGGTGCCGGGGCTCAGCGCGCGCCGGCCTCGGAGTGGGTGGCGACCAGGTGCTCCAGTCGGGTGAGGGCGATCCGCCGGAGCTCGTCCGCCGAGATCAGCCGCTCCTCGTCCGGGTCGTTGGCCAGCCGGGTGCGGATGGAGGAGAGCACGGTGTCGAGCATCTCCTCCGGGTCGACGCCGTCCAGGCAGACCACGAAGACGTGGCCGAACCGGGCCTCGTAGGCGGCGTGGGCGGCCCGCAGCGCGGTGTGCGCGGCCTGGCTGCCGGGGGCGCGCATGCCGAGCAGGGGCTGCGGCATCCAGCTCTCGTCGGCCAGCGCCTCGGCGAGGTCCGCCGGGCGCAGGTCGTAGGAGGCCTCGCTGGCGGCGGCCAGCAGGGACTCTATGTCGGGGTAGGGGCGGTGGGCGGTGAGCCGCAGGGCCCAGCGGTGGCTGCCGCAGCAGGCGAGCAGGGCCTCCTCCGCGGCGCCGGCGTCCGCTTCGTTGAAGCGGTGCAGGCCGAGGAGGGTCGGCTCGGTGCTGGCGTCGGGCCGCTGTGACGGGATGTCGCTGGCCAGCGGGTCCTCCTCGTGAGGGCGGGAAGGTGCCGGTGGGGTGGTGGAGCAGATGGAGTACGGGGCCGCGGAGGGGCGCGCGGCGCTGGTCCGGCAGCTCCTCAACGGTAGTTGAGCGCTCATCAGTTGGGGAGGGCGCGCGCGGAATTCATCCGGACGAGCTATCAAGTTGTGACGTTGACACCTTCGCGTCATCGCCCTCCCCGTCTGCGTCTGCTACCGGCTCAGCTGCAGCGGGTGCCCTCGGCCGGCATCGTGCCGTCGGTCAGGTAGGCGGCCATGGCCTCGTCGATGCAGGTGTTGCCCTTGCCGAAGGCGCCGTGGCCCTCGCCCACCCGGGTGAGCAGGGTGGCCTTGGCGAAGCCCTGGGCCAGCTTCTCGGCGGAGGAGTACGGGGTCGCCGGGTCGCCGGTGGTGCCGACCACCAGGATCGGGGCGGCGCCCTCGGCGCGGATGGTGTGCGGCTTCTCCTGGGTCTTGAACGGCCAGTAGGCGCAGCCGGGCTCGGTGTAGTCGTCCACCGTCACGCCCCGGGACAGCAGCGGCGCCTCGGCGAGCAGCCGGGCGACGGCCTGCTGGGCGTGCTCGGCGGTCGGCGCGGGGCGGGCCGCGTCGGCGCAGCTGATCGCGCCGTTGGCCTCGTCCATCGGGCTGTAGTGGCCATCCTTGTCGCGACCGTTGTAGTCGTCGGCGAAGGCCATCAGGTAGTCGCCCTTGTCGCGGACCATCGCCCAGCCGAGGCTGGCCCGCAGGTACTGCCAGGAGGTCTTCTCGTCGCCGTAGAGCAGCGAGATGACGCCGGTCCAGGCCATGTCGCGGCCGAGCTTGCGGCCGTCCTTGGTGGTCAGCGGGTGGTCGTGGAGGCCGTCCAGGAAGTCGGCGGCCTTCTTGGCGGCCTTGTCCTCGTCCTTGCCCAGCGGGCACTCGTCGGCGTGGTTCTCCACGCAGTCGACGGCGAAGCGCTCGAAGGACTTCTCGAAGCCGACCTGCTGGTCGACGCTGTGGTCCAGGGTGTCCTGGGCCGGGTCGACGGCGCCGTCCAGGATCAGCCGACCGGTGTTCTGCGGGAACTCCTCGGCGTACAGGGCGCCGAGGTAGGTGCCGTAGGAGATGCCGAGGTAGTTGAGCTTCTTGTCGCCGACGACCGCGCGCAGCACGTCCAGGTCGCGGGCGGTGTTGCGGGTGCC
Organism: Kitasatospora sp. NPDC058162; assembly: GCF_042884005.1. Lineage (NCBI taxonomy): Bacteria > Bacillati > Actinomycetota > Actinomycetes > Kitasatosporales > Streptomycetaceae > Kitasatospora > Kitasatospora sp. NPDC058162. Next base: position 46,046 of record NZ_JBHVUS010000055.1, on the reverse strand, counting down.
GACGAAGGGCAGCAGCTTGCCGGACTTGGCCTGGCAGGCGGCGGCGTGCTCGGTGGACTGCTGGATGTGGGCGGCCTTGCGCTCGGCGCGGTCGTCCGGCGTGTCCGCCTGGTTGACGGCGTCGAGCTGCTTGTCGTCGTAGCAGACCACCGGTGCGCTGTCGCCGGTGCCGCGCGGGTCGAAGCCGATCACGTCGAAGCGCCTGTGCAGCGTGCCGTCGAAGTCCTTGGCGCCGTACTTGACCATCTCGACGCCGGAGGCGCCGGGGCCGCCGGGGTTGACCATCAGCGAGCCGATCCGCTTCGCCTGGTCGGACGCCCGGTAGTTGATCAGCGCGAGGTCGATCGCGTCGGCGCCGGGGGCGGCGTAGTCCAGCGGGACGTGCAGCTTGCCGCACTGCATGCCGGAGGTGTCGATCTTCGCCAGGTCGGCCTTGGGGTCGGCCGGGCAGTCCGCCCAGGTGATCTGCTGGCCGTAGAAGGCCTTGAGCGCCGGGTCCGCCTCGCCCTTGGGCTTCGGGGTGGGCGTCGGGCTGGCCGTCGGGGTGGCGGTGGTGGCGGCGGTGGGCGCGGTGGTGCCGGAGGCCTTGTCCTGGGCCGTCGGGGCGGTGTCGTTGCAGGCTGCGGTGAGCAGCAGGGTGCCTGCCGCCACGGCGGTCAGCAGTACCCGTGGGCGGGCGGCCCGGAAGATCGTCATCGCACGTGTGTACCACTCGTGTACGACGCGTGTTCGATCGGGGTGTCGGGGGCTGTCTCCGACCCCCGGGCCGCCCGCCCGGGAGGGGCCCGGTCAGCCGCGGTGGACCTTGTGGTTGGCGGCCTGCGCCCGCGGGCGGACCACCAGCAGGTCGATGTTCACGTGCGGGGGCCGGGTGACCGCCCAGGCCACGGTGTCCGCGACGTCCTCGGAGGTCAGCGGCTCGGCCACGCCCGCGTACACGGCGGCGGCCTTGGACTCGTCACCGCGGAAGCGGGTGATCGCGAAGCCCTCGGACTTCACCATCCCGGGCGCGATCTCGATCACCCGGATCGGCTCCCCGCACAGCTCCAGCCGCAGCGTCGCCGCGATGGTGTGCGCGGCGTGCTTGGCCGCGACGTACCCGCCGCCGCCCTCGTACGCGGCCAGCGCGGCGGTCGAGGAGAGCACCAGTACGGTGCCGTCGCCGGTGGCGCGCAGCGCGGGCAGCAGCGCCTGGGTCACGTGCAGCACCCCGAGCACGTTCACCTCGTACATGGCCCGCCAGTCGGCCGGGTCGCCGTGCTCGACGCTCTCCGCGCCGATCGCGCCGCCGGCGTTGTTCACCAGGACGTCCACCCGGCCGACCTCGGCCGCGAACGCGTCCACGGCGGCCCGGTCGGTGACGTCGACCGTGACCGCTCTTGCTGAACCGCCCCGCCCACCGATCTCCTTGGCCAGCGCCTCGATCCGCTCGGTCCGGCGCGCGGTCAGCACCACCTCGAAGCCCTCGGCGGCCAGCCGGCGCGCGGTCGCCGCGCCGATTCCGCTGCTGGCACCGGTGACCACGGCCACCTTCTGCTCGGTCATTGCCACTCCCTGGGGCTCATCCGGTCGTTCACCCGATCATCTCAACCGCGTCCGCGGCCCCGCCGCCCAGGCGGGATCCGGAGCACGAGGAGCGCCCGGTGCCGCCGCCGGCCCCTCCCGCGCGGCTTCCGGGTCGGGGCAACTGAGTGGTCGTCAGGGCGGCGGATCCGTCAATCCGATGGCAGCCGTGACCACCGGCCCGGGTGATCGTTGCACAGGGCAAGCAACCCGGGGAAGGCGGCCGAAACGAGATGTCATACCCACCTGTCAGGCCGGTATGCGCCCATCCGGGGACTTCTTTTCGAGAAGTCGGGCCAAATCCCCCCAACGGGCCTACTCTTGGGGAGATGAACCGTCCTGAGCCCGCTCAGCCGGGCACTCTCGCCGTCGCACGCCCCGCCGCCGAACTGCGCGCCCGGGTCCGGAGGCTGGAGCCCGAGCTGATCGCTTTCCGCCGTGATCTGCACCGGCACCCGGAGCTGGGCCGCCAGGAGTTCCGCACCACCAACCTGCTGCGCGACCGGCTGGTGGCGGCGGGCCTGGAGCCGAGGGTGCTGCCCGGCGGCACCGGGCTGCTGGTCGACGTCGTCCCGCCCGGTACCGCCCCGGGGACCGGGTTCCTGGCCTTCCGCGCCGACATCGACGCGCTGCCGATCGACGACGCCAAGACCGACGTGCCGTACCGCTCGACGGTCCCCGGCCGGGCCCACGCCTGCGGCCACGACGTGCACACCTCGGTGGTGCTCGGCACCGGCCTGGTGCTGGCCGACGCCGTCCGGTCCGGCGAGCTGCGCCGCCCGGTCCGGCTGGTGTTCCAGCCGGCCGAGGAGGTCATGCCGGGCGGGGCGCTGGACGTCATCAACGCCGGCGGGATGGACGGTGTCGGCCGGATCTTCGCGGTGCACTGCGACCCGAAGGTGGAGGTCGGCCGGATCGCCCTGCGGGTCGGGGCGATCACCTCGGCGTGCGACCGCCTGGTGCTGCACCTGGACGGCCCCGGCGGGCACACCGCCCGCCCGCACCTGACCACCGATCTGGTGACCGCGATCGCCCGGATGGCCGCGGACCTCCCGGCCGGGCTGGCCCGCCGGATGGACCCGCGCTGGGGCGTCAGCCTGGTCTGGGGCCGGATCGCCTCCGGCTCCGCGCCCAACGTCATCCCGCAGCACGCCGAACTGGAGGGGACGGTCCGCTGCCTGGAGCTGGACGGCTGGCGCGAGGCGCCGGACCTGCTGCACGAGTTGATCGCCAAGCTCGCCGAGACCTACCGGGCCAAGTGGACCCTGGACTACCACCGCGGGGTCCCGCCGGTGGTCAACGAGGCGGTCTCGGTCGCGCGGCTGGAGGAGGCGATGACCGCCCGCTTCGGCGGGGGCGGCGCCGAGGTGGTGGAGGGCACCGAACAGAGCCTGGGCGGCGAGGACTTCTCCTGGTACCTGGAGCACGCCCCGGGCGCGCTGGCCCGGCTGGGCGTCCGGGCCCCGGGCGACACCACCGTCCGTGACCTGCACCAGGGCCGGTTCGACGTGGACGAGCGGGCGATCGGCGTGGGTGTGGAACTGTTCGCGGCGCTGGCCCTGGAGGACGACCGGATCTGACCGTTTCCTGGGGGTATGTGGTCGGTCGGTGAAGGGTTGTCGAGATCCGGGGTTCCGGAACGGTTCCGTAAACTGGGCCGAACCAATCCCGGACCACCGTCCGTGCGCGGGGAAAAGGGCCTTCGGAGGGCCGTCAGACCACGGTTTGATAACAACCCGAATGCTCCGGCAGCCCGTAACACAACCGTGTTCTACGCGCGTTACGGTGGCGTCCGACCACGCTAATCAGGTGCGTGTGAGAAGGAGATACTCCCTTGCGCCGTTCAATGAAGCTCGCCGCGGTTGTGCTCTCGGGTTCCCTGGGCATGGCCTCGCTCGCCGCTTGCGGCGCAAAGAGCACTGACAACTCCGCGTCCTCCGGCTCGTCCGATGCCCTCAAGGTCGGCATGGCCTACGACATCGGCGGCCGTGGCGACCAGTCCTTCAACGACTCCGCCGCGCGCGGTCTCGACAAGGCCAAGGCCGACCTGGGCGTCTCCGTCACCGAGGCCGAGGCCAAGACCGGTGAGGCGGAGGCCGACAAGGAGACCCGCCTCAAGAACCTGGTCGACGCCGGCTACAAGACCATCATCGCGGTCGGCTTCGTCTACCAGCCGGCGGTCGACAAGGTCGCCAAGGACAACCCGAACGTCAAGTTCGCGATCATCGACTCGAACGACAAGGACCAGCCGTCCAACGTCACGTCGCTGGTCTTCGCCGAGCAGGAGGGTTCGTACCTCGCCGGCGTCGCCGCCGCGACCAAGTCGAAGGCCCACCACATCGGCTTCATCGGCGGTGTGCAGACCGAGCTGATCAAGAAGTTCGAGGCTGGCTACAAGGCGGGTGCCAAGTCCGTCGACCCGAACATCCAGGTCGAGACCACCTACCTGACCACCCCCCCGGACTTCACCGGCTTCAACTCGCCCGACAAGGGCAAGGAGGCCGCGCAGGGCCAGCTCGACAAGGGCGCGGACGTCATCTACTCCGCCGCCGGCTCCTCCGGCAACGGCGCCATCGAGGCCGTCTCCAACAAGCCGGGTGCCTACGCCATCGGCGTCGACTCCGACCAGGCCAACCAGCCGGCCCTGGCGAAGTTCAAGGGCAGCATCCTGACCTCGATGGTCAAGAACGTCGACACCGCGGTGTACTCGTACATCGACTCGGTCAAGAAGGGCACGCCGTTCACCGGCATCAAGCTCTTCGACCTGAAGGCCGGCGGTGTCTCGCTCGCCACCACGGGCGGCAAGATCGACGACATCCAGGACAAGCTGAAGGCCGCCTCGGACGCCATCACCAGCGGCGCCACCACCATCCCGACCGCGCCGACCTCCTGAGGTCAGCGCGTCCCGGACGCGACCTGACGCTGCCGCCTGCCCGGCAGCGCGATGATCGACACGATCGAACGGGAGGGGCCCGGCAGGGTGCGCTCGACGCGCACCCCCGGGCCCCGTTCCGTCTCCACGTTTCCCCCCAGTCCCCCCCTTGGCCCTCCGAGCGCAACGACGCGCCTCCAGACCACCAGGAGACCGCCATCACCGCATCAGACCCCGTCCCCCTGCGCAAGGACGGAACCCCCAGCGCGGGGACGGCGACCCCGGCCGTCGAACTGCGCGGCATCACCAAGCGCTTCCCCGGTGTCGTGGCCAACCACGACATCAACCTCACCGTCCGCACCGGCACCGTGCACGCCCTCATGGGTGAGAACGGCGCCGGCAAGTCGACGCTGATGAAGATCCTCTACGGCATGCAGAAGCCGGACGAGGGCACCATCGCGATCAACGGCGAGCAGTGCGAGTTCCACACCCCCGGCGACGCCATCGCGCGCGGCATCGGCATGGTGCACCAGCACTTCATGCTGGCCGACAACCTCACGGTGCTGGAGAACGTCGTCCTCGGCGGCGAGAAGCTCCACGGCATCGGCGCCAAGGCGAAGGCGAAGATCAAGGAGATCTCCGACCAGTACGGCCTGGGCGTGCGCCCGGACGCCCTGGTCGAGGACCTCGGCGTCGCCGACCGCCAGCGCGTCGAGATCCTCAAGGTGCTGTACCGCGGCGCCAAGATCCTGATCCTCGACGAGCCGACGGCCGTGCTCGTCCCGCAGGAGGTCGACGCGCTGTTCGACAACCTGCGCGAGCTCAAGGCCGAGGGCGTCACCGTCATCTTCATCTCGCACAAGCTGCACGAGGTGCTCGCGGTGGCCGACGCGATCAGCGTCATCCGGCGCGGCACCACGGTCGGCGACGCCGACCCGAAGGCCGTCACGGCCCGCCAGCTGGCCGAGCTGATGGTCGGCGCCGAGCTGCCCTCCCCGGAGAGCCGCGAGTCGACCGTCACCACCACCGAGATGCTCGACGTCAAGGGCCTGCGGATCGCCAAGACCGACGCCGAGGGCATCGAGCGCGTCGTCCTGGACGACATCTCGCTGCGCATCCACAAGGGTGAGATCCTCGGCATCGCCGGTGTCGAGGGCAACGGCCAGGCCGAACTGGTCGAGGCCATCATGGGCATGCTGCCGCTGGACGGCGGCACCGTCACCCTGGACGGCAAGGACCTCTCCGGCACCCTCACCCGGGCCCGCCGCGAGGCCGGCATCGGCTACATCCCCGAGGACCGCCACAAGCACGGCCTGCTGCTGGAGGCCCCGCTCTGGGAGAACCGCATCCTCGGCCACGTGACCGAGGCGCCCAACTCCAGCGGTGTGCTGCTCAAGCCGACCGCCGCCCGCGAGGACACCCAGCGGATCGTCCAGGAGTACGACGTCCGCACCCCCGGCATCGAGGTCACCGCGGCCTCGCTCTCCGGTGGCAACCAGCAGAAGCTGATCATCGGCCGCGAGATGAGCCACCAGCCCAAGCTGCTGATCGCCGCGCACCCCACCCGCGGCGTGGACGTCGGCGCGCAGGCGCAGATCTGGGAGCACATCCGGGTCGCCCAGCGGGAGGGCCTCGCCGTCCTGCTGATCTCGGCCGACCTGGACGAGCTGATCGGCCTCTCCGACACCATCCGGGTCATCTACCGCGGCCGCCTGGTCGCCGACGCCGACCCGGCCACCGTCACCGCCGAGGACCTCGGCACCGCGATGACCGGTGCCGCCGCCGGCCACCTGGAGTCCGAGCCGGAGGCCGTCGCCGAGGCGCAGGCCCTCGCCGCCGAGGGCACCGAGGCCGCGGTCGAGCACCCGCACACCGACACCGCCGACGACCCGCAGGCGGGGGAGTAACCCATGACCAGTCCCAACCCCGCCGCCAAGCGCAGCCTGGCGCAGCGGATCAGCGGTGAGCGGATCGTGTTCGCACTGGCCGCGCCGGTGCTCGCGGTCGTGCTGTCCGTGGCGATCTGCTCCGTCCTGCTGGCGACCTCGGGCAAGAACCCGTTCGACGCGTGGAACGTGATGATCACGTTCGCCACCAAGTCGGACGGTCAGGTGAGCATCCTCAACCGGAGCACCACCTACTACCTGGCCGCCGCTGCCGCCGCGTTCGGGTTCCGGATGAACCTGTTCAACATCGGCGTCGAGGGCCAGTACAAGGTCGCCGCGCTGTTCGCGGCCTACGTCGGCGCCCAGGTCGACCTGCCGTCGTTCATCCAGATCCCGCTGCTGCTGGTCACCGCCATGCTGGTCGGCGGTCTGTACGCGAGCATCGCCGGTCTGCTGAAGGTCTACCGCGGCGTCAGCGAGGTCATCTCGACCATCATGCTGAACTCGATCGCGGTCGCGATCGTCGGTCTGCTGCTCGTCCCCGGCATCTTCGCCCCGAAGGCCAGCTCCACCAGCAACTCGATCCAGACCGACCCGGTCTCCCAGTCCAGCCACTTCTTCAGCCTGGACACGGCCGGCGGCCCGCTCTGGGGCTTCATCTTCATCGCCGTCCTGGTCGGCCTGGCCTTCCAGCTCCTGCTGACCCGCACCCGCTTCGGCTTCGACCTGCGCGCCACCGGCCGCTCGGAGTCCGCCGCGACCGCGTCCGGCGTGAACGTCAAGCGCATGGTGATCATCTCGATGGCGGCCTCAGGCGCCATCGCCGGTCTGATCGGCCTGCCCGAGCTGCTGCAGAACTCGTACTACTACGGCCAGAGCTTCCAGCCCGGCCTCGGCTTCCTCGGGATCTCGATCGCCCTGCTCGGCCGGAACAGCCCGATCGGCATGGCCTTCGCGGCCGTGCTGTTCGCCTTCCTGGACGCCACCGGTGCCCAGCTGCCGCTCCAGGGCGGCTTCCCGTCCGAGATCGTCACGGTCATGCAGGGCACCATCGTCATCTGTGTCGTCGTCGCGTACGAGCTGGTGCGCCGCTACGGCCTGAAGCGTCAGCAGCAGAAGGTCGGCGCCCAGCTCGCCGCCCAGGCCGCGGCCACTGAGAAGAAGGAGGTGTCCGCGTGAGCACCGCTACTGCTGCCCGTCCCAAGGCGCCGGGCGCACCCGCGAAGAAGCGCAAGCTGTCCTGGCCGGTCGTCCTGCTCCTGATCGCGGGCGCCCTGCTGCTGTTCTCGGCCGTGGGCATGGCCACCGGCAACCACTCGCTGACCTCCTCCGGTCAGATCACCGCGGCGCTCGGCTCGGCCGTGCCGATCGGCCTGGCCGGTCTGGGCGGTCTCTGGTCCGAGCGGGCCGGTGTGGTCAACATCGGCCTCGAAGGCATGATGGTCGCCGGCACCTTCTGCGGTGCCTGGGCGGGCTACCTGGTCAACCCGTGGGTCGGTCTGCTGGCCGGCATGCTCGGCGGCGCGCTCGGCGGTCTGCTGCACGCGGTCATCACCGTCACCTTCGGCGTCGACCACATCGTCTCCGGCGTCGGCATCAACCTGCTGATCCCGGGCATCTGCGCGTACGTCAACCGGATCTACTACAAGGACTACATCTCGGCCGGTGCCGGGGCGAACCAGTCCCCGCCGGCCGATCCGCTGCCGTACATCACCGTTCCGGGGCTGTCCTCGGGCCTGAAGAGCATCGAGAACCACCACTGGTTCCTGGTCTCCGACGTCGCCGGTGTGCTGGGCGGTCTGGTCACCAACCTGTCGGTGGTCGTGGTGCTGGCCGGCGTGCTGATCGTGGCGAGCTACTTCCTGCTCTGGCGCACGGTGTTCGGCCTGCGGCTGCGCTCCTGCGGTGAGAACCCGACCGCCGCCGAGTCGCTGGGCGTCAACGTCTACAAGTACAAGTACCTGGCGGTCATCGCCTCGGGCGCCTTCGCGGGCCTCGGCGGTGCGTACCTCTCCCTGGTCGCCGCGCATTTCTACAAGGACGGCCAGACCCTGGGCCGCGGCTTCATCGGCCTCGCGGCGATGATCTTCGGCAACTGGATGCCCGGCGGTCTCGCCATGGGCGCCGGCCTGTTCGGCTTCACCGACAGCCTCCAGCTGCGCGACCCGGAGTCGGTGCACGTGCTGATCCTGGTCGTCTCGATCGCGATGGCACTGTTCGCCCTCTGGCAGCTGTACCGCCGCAAGTACACCGCGACCGTGGTGGCCTTCGTGGTGGCCGGCGGCCTGGGTGCCTGGTACGCGCTGACCGACGAGGTCCAGCGTCCGCTGATCGTCGCCACGCCGTACCTGATCACCCTGGTGGTGCTCTCGCTGGCCTCGCAGCGCCTGCGGATGCCCAAGGCGGACGGTCAGATCTACCGCAAGGGCCAGGGCAAGTGACGGCCCCCGTGGTCGACTGGGAGCGGCTGCGCGAGGCGGCGCGCGAGGCGATGGGCCACGCGTACGCCCCGTACAGCAAGTTCCCGGTCGGTGCGGCGGCGCTGGTCGACGACGGTCGGCTGGTCAGCGGCTGCAACGTGGAGAACGCCTCGTACGGGCTCGGGCTGTGCGCCGAGTGCGGGCTGGTGTCCGCGCTGCACGCCTCCGGCGGCGGCCGGCTGGTCGCCTTCACCTGCGTCGACGGCGCGGGCGAACTGCTGATGCCGTGCGGGCGCTGCCGCCAGCTGCTGTACGAGCACGGCGGGCCCGAGCTGCTGGTCGACCTGGCCTCCGGCGTGAAGCCGATGAGCGAGGTCCTGCCCGACGCGTTCGGTCCGGAGCGGCTCTAGCCTCTGTATTTGTTACGCGCGTAGAGTGTCGCGAGTGGGCCGGAACCCGGTCATCTCGCGGCACTCTTCGCTTTCCACGCATCTTCTCGACGCATTTGTACGACGCACGTGTACGACGCATCTGAAACCCCTCTTGGAGCACGCATGGACGCCATCTCCGTCATCAGGACCAAGCGCGACCGCGGAGAGCTGAGCGACGCTCAGATCGACTGGGTCATCGACGCCTACACCCGTGGCGAGGTCGCCGACGAGCAGATGTCCGCGCTGGCCATGGCGATCCTGCTGAACGGCATGAAGCCGCACGAGATCAGCCGCTGGACCGAGGCCATGATCCGTTCCGGCGTCCGGATGGACTTCTCCTCGCTGCCGCTGCCCACCAGCGACAAGCACTCCACCGGCGGCGTCGGCGACAAGATCACCCTCCCGCTCGCCCCGCTGGTCGCCGCCTGCGGTGCCGCCGTCCCGCAGCTGTCCGGCCGCGGCCTCGGCCACACCGGCGGCACCCTGGACAAGCTGGAGTCCATCCCCGGCTGGCGCGCCCTGCTCTCCAACGACGAGATGATGGACGTCCTGCGCGACGCGGGCGCGGTCATCTGCGCGGCCGGCGACGGCCTCGCGCCCGCCGACAAGAAGCTGTACGCGCTGCGCGACGTCACCGGCACCGTCGAGGCCATCCCGCTGATCGCCTCCTCGATCATGTCGAAGAAGATCGCCGAGGGCACCGGCGCGCTCGTCCTGGACGTCAAGGTCGGCTCCGGCGCCTTCATGAAGAACCTGGACGACGCCCGCGAGCTCGCCCGCACCATGGTCGGCCTGGGCACCACCGCCGGGGTCAACACCGTCGCCCTGCTCACCGACATGTCCACCCCGCTCGGCCTCACCGCGGGCAACGCGCTGGAGGTCCGCGAGTCCGTCGAGGTGCTGGCCGGCGGCGGCCCCGCCGACGTCGTCGAGCTGACCCTCGCCCTGGCCCGCGAGATGCTCGCCGCGGCCGGCGTGCACGGCAAGGACCCGGCCGACGCGCTGCGCGACGGCTCGGCGATGGACCACTGGCGCCGCATGATCTCCGCCCAGGGCGGCGACGTCGACGCCCCGCTCCCGGTCGCCCGCGAGCAGCACGTCATCCCCGCGCCCGCCTCCGGCGTGCTCACCGAGCTGGACGCCTACGCGATCGGCGTCTGCGCCTGGCGCCTGGGCGCCGGCCGCGCCCGCAAGGAGGACCCGGTGCAGGCCGGCGCCGGCGTCGAGATGCACGCCAAGCCCGGTGACACCGTGGTGGCCGGCCAGCCCCTGCTGACCCTGCACACCGACACCCCGGAGCGCTACGAGTACGCCATCGAGGCGCTGGCCGGCGGCATCGGGGTCTCCCCGGCGGGTACGGCGTTCACCCCGAACCCGATCGTCCTCGACCGCATCGCGTAGTCATACGATTACTCCATGTGCGGCAGCGTGGTTTACGCTGCCGCACATGGGAGTTGACCGCTTCACGGTCGAGATCGAACCGGAAGTCCGCGACTGGCTCATTGCGCTTCCGGCACGGCACTATGCCTTGGTCGAGGAGCGCGTCGACCACCTGGCCGAGTACCCGACCACGCTCGACGAGCCCCATTCGCGGCACCTGGACGGACCGCTGAGGGAGCTCCGGTTCCGTCTCGACGGCGCGGCCACGCGAATCACCTACTGGCTCGCGTCTGGTCAGCGGGTCATCCTGCTGACGGTGTTCGCCAAGAGACGGATGAGGGAGACTGCTGAAGTCACCCGAGCGTTGTGGGCGCAAAAGATCTGCGAGTCGGAACATCCTCCGGCACACGAAGAGTTCAGCCGGATCGTCAGGTAAGGAGAGCAGTGGTGAACCACACACAGTGGAAGACCCGCCGCACGCGCGAGCTGCTGGGCGAGCAGGTGGAGGACAGTCCCGAGATGGCGGCATATCGGTTGGAGATCCGGTATTCGCTGGCGTTCGGGCAGGCTCTCTACGACCGCCGCACGGCCCTCGGCCTCTCCCACGCCGAGGTCGCTCGACGGGCGGGGATGACGGTTGACGAGATCGAGTGCATCGAGGAGGCCGGCACCGTGCCCACGCTCCCGTTGCTGCAGCGGCTGGCGGGGGCGCTGGAGGCGGAGCTCGACATCCACGTCACGCCCGACACCGAAGCCACCGTCCGTTTCCAGGCGCTGGCTGCCTGAACACCGTCGACGAGCCCGTACCCCGGCCCGGGGTGCGGGCTCCTTCCGTGTGCTCAGGCGTACGTGAGCAGGCCGCTGGTGTCGAGGGTCCACGGGCCGACGGTGATCGTGTCGCCGAAGACGAACTTCTCGCGGCACTCGTAGCCCGGTTCGGAGTGCACGATGCCGGTGCCCGTCCGGGGATCGACGAGTAGATAGATCGGGATGCCCATGGCCGAGTAGTCGTGGACCTTGTCGCGGTAGTCACGCCGAGGGTTGGACTTGGAGACCACCTCTACGACCAGCAGCGCCTCATGGGGAGGTACATCCCTGCAGAGGTTCTCGGGGGAGACGATCAGGTCGGGCCTGAGCAGTCTGCCCAGACCGATGGACGCCAGCTCGGCGCCGTGATGGGCCCTGTACCCGGGGTGGGTTCGGAGGAGCTGGGCGTCGATCTGTCCGGCGATCTGTTGCGAAGCGTGCTCGTGTCGTCGGAGCGGTGGCAGGGCCAGGATGATCTGTCCGTCCGCGATCTCAACAGTCCCGACTCCGGGGCTCTTCGTCAGAGTCTCGACGGCCGTACGCAGCCGGGAGTACTCGGCCTGACTGATGCTCATGTCCCCGAGCGTACCGACGTCATCCGCCGGGCCGTGTGGGCCTGGCGGGTGGCGTAGAGGGTGACGGCGGCGGCGAGGGTCATGGCGGTGAGGCCGACGGTGGCGGCGCCGGGCCAGCCGGTGGAGTGGTAGGCGTCGGCGCCGAGGGTGCCGCCGAGGCTGTTGCCGAGGTAGTAGGCGATCAGGTAGAGGGCGGAGGCCTGGGCGCGGCCCTCGGTGGCGGTGCGGCCGACGGCGGAGGAGGCGGTGGCGTGGCCGGCGAAGAAGCCGGCGGTGATCAGCACCAGGCCGAGCAGCGCGCAGACCAGCGAGTCGGCGAGCGAGAGCAGCAGGCCGGCGGCGGTGACGCCGATGGCGACGTACAGGGCGCCGCGGCGGCCGAGGCGGCCGGAGAGGCGGCCGGCCGCGGCGGAGGTGCCGGTGCCGACCAGGTAGACCACGAAGATCGAGGCGGCGACCGACTCCGGCAGGTGGAAGGGCGCGGCGATCAGCCGGTAGCCGACGGTGTTGTAGACCGCGCCGAACACCGCCATGAACAGCAGGCCGAGCGCGTACAGCCGCACCAGCAGCGGGTTGCGCAGGTGCCGGCCGACGGTGCGGGCGAGGGCGCGGGGGTCCACCGGGGCCGGGGTGAAGTGCCGGGCGGCGGGGATCAGCAGCCGGAAGGCGAGCGCGGCGAGCAGGGCGAGGGCGGCGGAGGCGGCGAGGCCCCAGCGCCAGCCGAGGGCGGCGGCGGTCCAGCCGGAGACCAGTCGGCCTCCCATGCCGCCGATGCTGTTGCCGGCCACGTACAGGCCCATCGCGGTGGCCAGCGCGCTGGGGTGGACCTCCTCGGCGAGGTAGGCCATGGCGGTGGCGGGGAGCCCGGCGAGGGCGGCGCCCTGGAGGACGCGCAGCACGACGAGGGTGGTGAGGTCGGGCGCGAAGGGCAGGGCGACGGCGAGGGCGGAGGCGGTGAGGACGGAGGCCGTCATCACCGCGGTGCGGCCGTACTTGTCGGAGAGTGCGCTGGCCGGGAGCAGCCCGAGGGCGAGACCGAGGGTGGCGGCGGAGGCCGTCCAGCTGGCCTGGCCGGGGGTGAGGTCGAGGTCGGCGGAGAGGACCGGCAGCAGGCCCTGGGTGGAGTAGAGCAGGACGAAGGTCGCGATCCCGGCGGCGAACAGGGCGAGGTTGGCGCGGCGGAAGCCGCGCCCGCCCGGGCGGTGCCGGTCGTCCCGGTCGGGTGTGTCGGGTGTGTCGGGGGTGCGGGCGGTGGAGGCATCCGGGGTGGCCGCGGATGCCCTGGTATCGGCGGGCTGCATGGCATCGACGGTAGGCCCGGCGCGCTTGATGCGTCCAATGCATGAAGAGTGGATGATCGATGCGCTGGCGTATGGGTCGAGGTGGGACGGGGATGGCCGTGGCGGATGTGTCGGACGGGACGGATCAGCCGTACCGGGCGGCCGAGTTGGGGCCGGAGGAGCCGGCCGTGCTGCTGGCGCCCAGGCTGGCGCAGTTCGCCGCGGTGGCCCGGCTGGAGCACGTGACCCAGGCGGCGGCACTGCTCGGGGTGCCGCAGCCGACGCTGTCGCGAGCGGTGGCCCGGCTGGAGGCGGAGCTGGGGGTGGACCTGCTGGCCCGCCAGGGCCGGACGGTCCGGCTGACCGGGGCGGGCCGGCTGCTGCTGGCCTCGGTGGAGCGGGCGCTGGCGGAGCTGGAGCGCGGCGCGGAGGCGGCCCGGGCGGAGGCGGATCCGGCGGTGGGGCGGGTGACCTTCGGCTTCCTGCACACGATGGGCCCGGACGCCGTCCCGGCCCTGCTGCGGGGCTTCCGGGCGGCGCACCCGCAGGTGCGGTTCCAGCTGGTGCAGGACTACGGGATGGCGATGCTGGAGCGGCTGCGGGCGGGCGAGTTGGACCTGTGCCTGGTCGCGCCGCTGCCGGACGACCCGGCCTTCACGGCCCGCCTGCTGGACGAGCAGCGGCTGCACCTGGTCGTCCCGGCGGACCACCGGCTGGCGGGGCGGCGGCGGATCCGGCTGGCGGAGGTGGCCGAGGAGACGTTCGTCGGGTTGGAGCAGGGGTACGGGCTGCGCATGATCACGGACGGCTTCTGCGAACAGGCCGGCTTCGTGCCCCGGCTGGCCTTCGAGGGGGAGGAGACCGAGACCCTGCGGGGGCTGGTGGCGGCCGGGCTGGGGGTGGCGCTGCTGCCGCCGGCGCTGGTGCCGCGGCCCGGGGTGGTGGAGCTGGAGGTGACGGCGCCGCGGACCCGGCGGGCGATCGGCCTGGCCTGGGCGGCGGGGCGGCCGCTGACGCCGCCGGTGGCGGCGTTCCGGGACTTCGTGCTGTCCCGGCGGGGGCGGCTGCTGCACCACGACTGAAGCGCCGCGGCGGAGTCCCGGAGGGGGCCCGGCGGTGGGTGCGGAGGGGGTGCGGAGGGGGGTGCGGCCTTTTGGTGGATCGTATGGACCGGGAGGAGGAATTCCCGGTGCACTTTGGACCATCCGGTGGTATTCCCGGTGGTGGGTCTACGCGCGTAGGGGCTATATTTCCGCAATGGAGAAGCAGATCCCCGTCACCACCGCGGGCACGGGCCCGCGCATTCCCACCCCCGAGCAGATCCGCCGCGCGCCGAAGGTCCTGCTGCACGACCACCTCGACGGTGGGCTGCGCCCGGAGACCGTCGTCGAGCTCGCCGCCGCGACCGGCTACGAGGGCCTCCCGACCACCGACGCCAAGGAACTCGGCGAGTGGTTCCGCGAGGCCGCCGACTCCGGCTCGCTGGTCCGCTACCTGGAGACCTTCGCGCACACCTGCGCCGTCATGCAGACCCGCGAGGCCCTGATCAAGGTCGCCGCCGACTGCGCCGAGGACCTGGCCGCCGACGGCGTCGTGTACGCCGAGGTGCGCTACGCCCCCGAGCAGCACCTGGAGGGCGGCCTGAGCCTGGACGAGGTCGTCGAGGCCGTCCAGGAGGGCTTCCGCCTCGGTGAGGCCAACGCCCGCGCGGCCGGCCACCGGATCCGCGTCGGCACCCTGATCACCGCGATGCGGCACGCCGCCCGCTCGCAGGAGATCGCCGAACTGGCCAACCGCCACCGGGACTCGGGCGTCGTCGGCTTCGACATCGCCGGCGCGGAGGCGGGCTACCCCCCCACCCGCCACCAGGCCGCCTTCGACTACCTCAAGGGCGAGAACAACCACTTCACCATCCACGCGGGCGAGGCCTTCGGCCTGCCGTCGATCTGGGAGGCCCTGCAGTGCTGCGGCGCCGACCGGCTCGGCCACGGCGTGCGGATCGTCGACGACATCACGGTGAACGAGGACGGCAGCGTCGAGCTGGGCCGGCTGGCCGCGTACGTGCGCGACAAGCGCATCCCGCTGGAGATGTGCCCCACCTCCAACCTCCAGACGGCGGCGGCCACTTCGTACGCCGAGCACCCGATCGGGCTGCTCAGCCGGCTGAAGTTCCGGGTCACCGTGAACACCGACAACCGGCTGATGAGCGGCACCAGCATGAGTGCGGAGTTCGGCCACCTGGTGGAGGCCTTCGGGTACACCCTGGGCGACATGGAGTGGTTCACGGTGAACGCGATGAAGTCCGCGTTCCTGCCCTTCGACGAGCGGCTGGCGATGATCAACGACGTGATCAAGCCGGGCTACGCCGAGCTCAAGGCGGAGTGGCTGTTCAGCGCGGGTACCGGCGGCAACTGAGCCGACGGCCCCCGCGGTCGGATGAACGCGGCTTCCGGGTGCGGAAGTTGGCGTTCATCCGACTACTCACTCTGGTGAGTGAACGCCCTTTGGTTCTCGCGCGACCCTGTCACTACGGTGTGCCAGTCATTGCTGACAGGCCGTGGCGGCACTCGCCCGTCCGCCGCCCCGCGCGATGTCGGCCACCGACGAGGACCCAAGGGGACGAACCATGAAGCAGGCTCTCAAGGCCGCCGGTACCGCGGCGCTCGGCATCGCCATCGCGGCGGTCGGCGCCGGCACCGCCTCCGCGGCGGCCGGCCAGGCGGCCGGCGGCCTCGGGCTGCCCACCGGCGCGGTGACGAACCCCGCGGTGACCGGTGCGGTCACCGACACCGCGGCGAAGCTGCCCGGCGGCGACAAGGTCGCCGGCACGCTCGGCACCCTGACCCCGACCGCCGGCCAGCCGGCCGCCCCGGCTGCCGCGCCCGCCGCCGACGCCGCCCCGGTCGCCGGTGTCACCCAGCAGCGCGTCGGCGGCCTGCCGAACGTCCCCGGCCTGGACAAGACCCCGATCGGCGGGGTGGCCGGCGCGCTGGGCGGCCTGGGCGGCTGATCCGGCCCGCACCGTACGACGACGGGCCGCCCGCCCCCGGATCCCTCCGGGAGCGGGCGGCCCGTCGCCGTGCCCGCCGGTACGGCCTCACGGCTCCTGGGGGAGCAGCACCCAGAGCGCGAGGTAGACCAGGAACTGCGGGCCGGGCAGCAGACAGGACAGCAGGAAGATCAGCCGGACGGTCCACGGGGTGAGGCCGAAGCGCTCGGCGATCCCGGCGCAGACGCCGGCGATGACGCGGTTGTGGCGGGGACGGGCGAGACGGGCGCTCATGCGTCCACCTCGCTGCGCTCGGCGGGGGCATTCGCCCACACGCGCCTCTCGATGATTCGTTCGCTCCGCTCACTCATGCGGGACTCCTTGGCTGGCCGCCGGTGCCGGGCGGTCCGGCGGGCGTACTTCCATGCTCCGCCGCCGCGGGCCCGGAAACGTCCACCCACCAGGCGATCCTCGACCCCGACGGGTCACCGGGAAGGCGTAGACCCGGATCGGGGTCCGCTCAGGGATGCCCCCGAGAGTGGGATGCGGAAAACCCGTTCGCGGAGCAGTCGGACCGGAGGGATATGATTCCGCGGTCGCTGATGGTGGGGGGAATTCCGGCGGCGCCTTCACGGCCAAGAGGCCCCTCACGCCTGCGATTTCGCACTTTTATCGGGTTGCGCCCGAATTATCCCGTGAGGTCCCCTTGCGCAATCAGTCCCGCAGAATCCTCGCCGTGGCCGCCACCGCCGCCCTGGTCTCCGGCGCCGCCCTGGCCTCGGCCCCGGCCGCCGTCGCGGCCCCGACTGCCGGCCCGACGGCTCCCGCCTCAGCGCCGCAAGGCCTGGCCTCGCCCATCGTGGTCACCACGAGCGCGTTCCCGACCACGGTCGAGGCGGGCACCTCGGTCGAGTTCACCTCGACCCTCAAGAACACCGCCGACCACCAGATGGACGTGCAGACCGAATTCGTCGTCGCGACGGTCCGCGGCAGCGGCCCCCGGCAGAGCCAGCTCAAGCTGGAGTACCAGCGCCCCGGCGACACCCAATGGCATGACGCCAAGGCGCAGGGCAACGACGCCGGCGGATTCTGGATGCTGGACCAGTTCGCCACCGAGCTGCACCTGGCGGCCGGCGCCGACTTCACCTACCGGCTGCGGCTGACCTTCACCGCCGACGCCGCCCCGGGCCCGGCCTCCGCCGCCCTCACCGCGGTGGCCATGGACCCGACCCTGCCTGGCCCGGAACAGCGCCCCATGGTGGCCTCGGGCGGTACTCCGAACTTCACCGTCGTTCCGGTGGGTGGCCCGACCACCCCGGCCCCGGTCGGACTCCCGGACGTGAAGGTCGAGGGTGTCCCCGCATCCTTCACCGCCGGCGGTGAGGCGAAGCCCTTCAAGGCGGTCTACAGCAACCACACCGGCAAGGACCTCCGCATCGTCCCGGCGATCGTGTTCCAGGGCGAGGGCATGCTCAGCCCGGACATGGTCAAGCTCGAATTCCAGACCCAGACGGGCGAGTGGATCGTCGGCAGCCCGGAGTGGCACGACCTTCCCGGCACCCAGCAGTACGTGGAACTGCGCAGCGGCAACAAGGACGCCGACGTCATCGCGCTGCCGAACGGTGAGACCCGAACGGTCAACCTGCGGCTCGCCTGGACCAAGGACGCCCCGCCGGCGGCCGAATCGGTGTTCGCCAACGGCTACAGCCTGGCCGGCCCGGGCGGGACCGAGCGTGGGACCTCCAGCCCTGCGGTGGCCTTCAGGATCGTGCCCGCCGCGGTCCCCACCGGCACCCCGGCCCCCACCTCGCCGGGCACCACCCCGGCCGCCACCGACCCGACCACGGACGCCGCCGTCCCGGCCGCGCAGGTCACCACCGGCGCCCCGAGCCCTGCGGCCGGGCCCGTGCAGGCGGCCGCCGTCGCCCCGGCTCCGGCCGTCGTCACGGAGACCCGGCTGGCCTCCACCGGCGGCGGCTCCTCGGCCGCCCCGATGGCGATCACCGGCGCGACCGCGATCGCCCTCGGCATCGGGACCCTGGTCGTGGCCCGCCGCCGCAAGGGCGCCCAGGGCGCCGGGAACTGACCCCGGACAGCACGAGGCCCGTCCGTCCCCGCCTTCGAGCGGGGACGGACGGGCCTTCCGGCGTTCCGGAACTCAGCCGGCCGGCTGCTGCGGCGGCTGCGGCTGGGCGTACGGGTTGTCCGCCACCGGCTGGGCCGGCGTGCCCGGCTGGTACGGCGCCGCGCCCTGCGGCGGCACCGGCTGACCGGCCTGCGGGGCCTGCGGGGCCTGCGGGGCGTTCGGGTTGAACGCGGCCTGCGGGGCGGCGGCGTTCGGGTTGTACGGCGCGTTCGGGTTGTACGGCGCGTTGGGGTTGTACGCCCCGACCGGCGGGGTCGGCGCGTTCTTGGCGTTGCTGCGCTCGACGATGGCCTTCACCGAGGCGACGATCATTCCGACCGGGAGGATGAACACCTTGAAGAAGATGATGACCTCGCCGCCCTCGAAGACGAATGCGAGGTAGTAGGCGTATCCGAGGAATCCGACGCCGAACAGGACGCTGAGGATCCGCAGGCCGGCCTTCTGCCCGCCGCCTACGACTCCGAGGACCAGCATGATCGCACCGCTGAGCGCGAGCAGGACGATGTACCAGGAAAGGAGCGGGTTGGCGCTGAAGTCGAGATTGTTCAAGGGGTTTCCTGTGGGAGGAGAAAAACGACGGGAACCGTCCGGGGACGAGAGCGCACAGTACTGGAGGCGACCGACATCCGTCGTCGCCTTTTCATCACGGTGTCGTTGCGCTCGGTCGGAGCCGCACCGGAACGGTAATTGACGAGGTGGGAAATGACTGTCTATGAGGTGCTGCGGGTCTTTTGCGGGCCGGACGGGCGGCACGGCAACGAACTCGGCGTGGTGCGCGACGGCGCCGCCGTGCCGGACCGGGCGGCGCGGCAGGCCTTCGCCCGTGAACTGGGTTTCAGCGAGACGGTGTTCGTCGACGACCCGGAGCGCGGGGAGATCGACATCTACACCCCGAGCGTGCGGCTGCCCTTCGCCGGCCACCCGTGCGTGGGCGCCGCCTGGCTGCTCGGCGTGGACCGGCTGGTGACCGCCGCCGGGGTGGTGGCGGTGCGCCGCGAGGGCGGGCTGACCCGGATCGAGGCCCGGCCGGAGTGGGCCCCGGGGCGCACCCTGCGGCAGTACGGCTCGGCGGCCGAGGTGGAGGCGCTGGAGGTGCCGCCGCCGGGGGAGTGGGTGTACGCCTGGGCCTGGCAGGACGAGTCGGCCGGTACGGTCCGGGCGCGGGCCTTCCCGGGCCGGGGCGACGGGATCGACGAGGACGAGGCGACCGGCGCGGCGGCCCTCCTGCTGGCGGCCCGGCTCGGGCGGGCGTTGACCGTCACCCAGGGCCGGGGTTCGCAGCTGCTGGCCGGCCCGCGTCCGGGCGGGCTGGTGGAGGTCGGCGGCCGCGTGCTGCGGGAGGCGGGTCAGCCGGCCGGCGGGGTGGGTCCGGCGTAGGCCCGGGGGCGGGCCGCGGGTGCGACGGTCACCGCCGGGGTGACGGCGGCGGCCACCGGCGGGACGGCCAGGACGGCGACCCGCCGGGCCCGCGCCGCGGTCCGGTGGTCGCGCAGCAGGCGGCGCAGGCCGGGGACGAGGGCGAGGTGGGCGATCATCACGCCGAGCACGGCGAACAGTATGTGGTCCACGTTGAGCACGTGCCCGGGCGTCCAGGAGGAGAGGAACTCCAGGCCGGTCGCCAGCAGGGCGGACACGCCGGTGGTGCGCAGGAAGGACGGCAGCCAGGGGGCCCGGACCCGGCCGCCGGCCAGCGGCAGCAGGACGCCGAGCGGGGCGAGCAGCAGGAACTCGCCGACCACCTGCCAGGTGGTGGAGGAGCGGAGCGAGGCCAGCGGCGTCAGGTTGGCGTCGTACACCCAGGCCACCGGCAGGGGTCTGAGCACCAGCCAGAGCACCAGGGTCAGGTGGAGGGCCAGGCCCGCCAGTCCGGCGAGCCGGAGGGGACGGTTGACGCCCGCCGCCGGCCTGTTCTCGGTCCGTGCGCCGGAACGCTGGTCGCGTGTCCTGGTGCCATCTCGCTGCACGGGGGGAAGGACGTGAGCCGGTGGCGCGGCGGTTCCACCCTCGGCGTGAACAATCCGGGACGCGCCCCCGTTTCCCCCCACCGGGGGTCGGACGGGCGCGCCCGGTTACCGGCAGGGCGCGGCCGTGGGCACCGCGCTGAACACGTTGTCGGGCGGCGGCGAGCCCGGTGCCACCGGGGTGGGCGAGGGGCTGGGACTGGCGCTCGCCTTGGCCGCGCCGCGGGCCGGGGTGACGGCGGGGGCCGGTCCGGTGGGGGTGGCCAGCGCGGTCGGTATGTGCGGGGTGCTCGGGCAGGCCGTCCGGCTGGCGGGCGCGCCGGCGTCGACCGGTACGGCGGTCGGCCGGATGCCGCAGCCGGAGGCCAGCGCGAGCAGGAGCAGGACGCCGGCGGTGCGGCGCAGGGTGGTGCGGCTGGGGGAGGTCACGTGGCGTCCTTGTGCTCGGCGTCGCCGGCGGGGCCGAGATCGGTCCCGCCCGCGGACGGCGGCGGTGGTGGGGTCAGCGGCAGCGTCAGGGTGAACACCGCGCCGACCTCCCCGTTCGCCGCCGTGATCGTCCCCCCGTGGATCTGGGCGTTGGCCATCGCGATGGACAGCCCCAGGCCGCTGCCCTCGGAGCGGGCCCGGCCGCGGTCGGCCTTGTAGAAGCGGTCGAAGACGTGCGGCAGCACGTCCTCGGGGATGCCGGGGCCGCTGTCGGAGACCTCGACCACGACCGAGTCCGCGGACTGCCGGACCTTGACCCGCACCGGCGAGCCGCCGTGCTTGAGCGCGTTGCCGATCAGGTTGGCGAAGACCACGTCGAGCCGGCGCGGGTCGACCACGGCCAGGATGCCGCGCGGGGCGTCCAGTTCGACCGCGTCGTACCAGGCCCGCCCGTCGATGCAGGACATGATCAGGTCGGCGATGTCCACCTCGTCGGCGACCAGCTTGGCGGTGCCCGCGTCGAAGCGGGTGACCTCCATCAGGTTCTCGACCAGGTCGGACAGCCGCCGGGTCTCGCTCACCACGAGCCGGACGGCGGGCTCGATCATCGGGTCCAGCGACTCGGCCTCGTCCTCCAGGATGTCGGTCACCGCGGTCATCGCGGTCAGCGGGGTGCGCAGCTCGTGCGACATGTCGGCGACGAACCGCCGGCTCTGCGCCTCGCGCGCGCTCAGCTCCTCGACCTGCTCGTGCAGGGACTCCGCGGCCCGGTTGAAGGTCCGCGCCAGGTCGGCGAGTTCGTCGGAGCCCTCGACCTCCAGCCGGGTGTCCAGGTGGCCCTCGCCGAGCCGCTTGGCGGCCTCCCCGAGGCGCTTGACCGGCCGCAGCACGGTCGAGGAGGCGGCCTGGGCGAGCAGCGCCGAGCCGATCAGCGCGAGCAGGGTCGCGATGGCCAGCGACCAGCCCAGGGTGTTGAGGTCGGCCCGTTCGTTCTCCAGCGACTTGAACATGTACGCCGTCGGGCCGTTCGGCAGCACCTTGGTGCCGCCGATCACGAACGGGCGGCCGTCCAGGTTCTGCCGCTGCCAGTACAGGTGGTACGGGTACGGGTTGCTCTCGGTGACCTCGCGCGGCTTGGCGACGGTGGACTGCAGCGCCGCCGGGACGTCGGCCAGGGTGAACTTCGTCGGGGCGGAGGAGGCCGCCGGGCACTCGGGGTGTGCCGGGTCGACCACGACCACGTCGTAGGACAGGCCGGAGCTCGCCACGTTGGAGGCCAGCGTGGCGAGGTCCGGGCAACTGGCGTTCAGCGGCAGGTCGGAGACGTTGCGGCTGAGCGAGACCCGGAAGTCGTTCAGCGCGGTGTCCTGGGCGCGCTTGAGCACCGCGTCGCGGTTCAGCCAGTACGCGATGCCGGACGCCGAGACGGCGGCGAGCAGCGCGACGGCCGCGAACACCGCGATCAGCCGCACCCGCAGGGAGCGCAGCCGTCGCCACGGGCCGGACGAGAACCGTCGGGCAGTCTGCTGATGGTCAGTCACAAGAGCCTGTCGTCGTACGGGAGTTCAGGAAGGGGGCGAGGGTCTCAGGCAGGCGGGTCCAGCCGGTAGCCCACCCCGCGCACGGTGCGGATCAGGGTCGGCGCGGACGGCACGTCCTCGACCTTGGCCCGCAGCCGCTGGACGCAGGCGTCCACCAGGCGGGAGTCGCCGAGGTAGTCGTGCTCCCAGACCAGCCGCAGCAGCTGCTGGCGGGAGAGCGCCTGCCCGGGGCGGCGGCTGAGCTCCAGGAGCAGCCGCAGCTCGGTCGGGGTGAGCTGGAGGTCCTGCCCGTCCTTGGTGACGGTCATCGCGGCCCGGTCGATCACCACGGTGCCGTACGCGGAGGAGTCGGAGCTCTCCCGCTCGCCGCGCCGCAGCACGGCACGGATCCGGGCGTCCAGCACGCGCGGCTGGACCGGTTTCACGACGTAGTCGTCCGCGCCGGACTCCAGACCCACGACCACGTCGATGTCGTCGGAGCGGGCGGTGAGCAGGATGATCGGCAGCTGGTCGGTGCGCCGGATCCGGCGGCAGACCTCGAAGCCGTCGATTCCGGGCAGCATGACGTCCAGCACGATCAGGTCGGGCCGCTGCTCCTTGAAGAGCCTCAGACCGTCCTCGCCGGAGGCGGCGGTGGCCACACGGTGGCCCTGGCGGGTGAGGGCGAGTTCGAGGCCGGTCCGGATGGCGTCGTCGTCCTCGATCAGTAGGAGGAAAGGCACGGCCCCATTTTGGCCCACCGGGAGCGCCGAATCACCCCCCGGACCGGTCACCTCCCGTACGGGAACCGGAAGGACGGCGCCCGGCGTCCGGAACGGAGGGAGAAGGAACGGGACGATAGGCCCACCCCTGTGACACCCCTGTGACAGTCGGCGGACAGCGCCATCACAACCGGCGGGCAGGATTTTCCATGTCGCCGCAGGACAGCGGGCCGCAAGGGCCGGCTGGAGGGCGGCAACAGGAACCGCTCGTACCGATCCAAGGGGGCGCACGATGAACGCCATGCTTCAGACCCGGACCAACCCGGCTGTCCGCACCGCGCGTTCGTCAGCGACCACCCACCGGACCCGGTACGAGATCAGGACCGACGAGAACTCCGGTGCCGTGACCGTACGGGGGTGCGCGCACAGCACCGGTGGAAACCCTGTCGCCCGCCGGGTGAGCGGCGGCGGCAGGACGGGGGAGCTGTACGGGATCGGCCGACTGGGGAGTGCGGTCGACTCCGCCAACACCCTCACGCTGCGGGGGATCCTCCCCGTCCGCGTCGAGGGCACGGACGCCCGGGGGGGCGACCAGAGGAAGAACGGTCTGCGGACGGTCGGCTCGGGGGAGCCGGCCGGCCGCGAGGCCGCCGGTGCGACGCTGCTGCGGCTGAACCCCGCACCGGCCCGCACCACCGAGGCGGGACAGGGAGACGCGCAGGGGGAGCACCCGGCCGTCGCGGAGGACCACATCACGGAGTTCACCGCGTACGTGCGCGAGCGCCGCGCCTCCCTGTACGCCACGGCGTACCACCTCACCGGTGACCGCTACGAGGCCGAGGACCTGCTGCAGAGCGCGCTCTTCAGCACCTACCGGGCCTGGGGCCGGATCACCGACAAGGCCGCGGTCGGGGGCTACCTCCGCCGCACCATGACCAACCTGCACATCTCCGCCTGGCGGCGCCGCAAGGTCAACGAGTACCCGACCGAGGAGCTGCCGGAGACGGCCGGCGACACCGACGCGATGGGCGGCACCGAGCTGCGCACCGTGCTCTGGCAGGCGCTGGCGAAGCTGCCGGAGAACCAGCGGACCATGCTGGTGCTGCGGTACTACGAGGGCAAGACCGACCCGGAGATCGCCGACGTGCTGGGGATCAGCGTCGGTACGGTCAAGAGCAGCATCTGGCGCGCGCTGCGCCGGCTGCGCGACGACGAGCACCTGAACAAGTCGGGCGACACCGTCCGGGCGTTCGGCGAGCTGGTCGCGTAGGGCCGGGGGAGCGCGGGAGCAGGGGAACAGGGGAACAGGACTCCCGTCGGGGGACGGGTAGCGGACGGTTGCGGTTCGGGGGCGCCGGCTCGGGGGAGCGGTGCTCGTGGGGAGCCGAAGCCGTTCGGCAGGCGACGGGCCCGGTGCGGGGGAGACGCACCGGGCCCGTCGTCGTGTTCGTACGCGTGGGGAGTCGATCGGCTCAGACCGCGGACAGCTCCCGCGGCCCGGCCGCCGCGCGGACCCGCCGCTCGGCCTCCGCCCCGGCGCAGGGGTGGGAGCCGAGCTCGACCTGCCGTCCGACGATGGCCCGCTCGGCCCGCATCAGCCGGAAGCCCCGGCGCAGCAGCACCGGGAGCGACTTGCGGCCCTCGCGGACGTCCCGGCGCAGCCGGCGCCAGGCCGTGGTGAGCGCGCCGTTGCGCAGGCACAGGGCGTCGCCGAGCAGGCCCTCGGCCGCGCACTCGGCGACGATCTCGGCGGCGAAGATGCCCTCGGCGATGAACGCGGTGGCGCCGTCCAGGTCCAGGGCGCGGGTGGAGATCCGGCCGTTGTCCGGGATCGAGTAGACCGGCACCTCGGTGCGCCCGTGCTCGTACAGCGCGCGGATGGCGGCGACGGCCTGGTCGCGGTGCCAGGCGAGCGGGGAGTCCCAGTCCACGGCGCCGTCCGGCAGCCGGGGGAGGGTGGGGTCGTCCCCGTCCTTGTAGAAGTCGTCCAGCTGGAGGACCGGCAGGCCGCTGCGTTCGGCCAGCGAGGACTTCCCGGATCCGGAGGGCCCGGAGAGCAGGATCACCCGGGCGTGGGCCGTCGGCGCGGGGTTCATGGGGGAGTCACTCACGGGACACCAGTCTGACGCATCCCGGCCCGTTGCCGAAACCGTCCTGCTCACACCTTCGGAAAAATCGACCTCGGAGAATCGACCTCGGAAAATCGACGGACCCGCACCAGGGGGGGAGAGGTGCGGGTCCGTCCAATGACCGTCCGGGCCCTGGGGGGGAGAGGGCACTGGGGACGGCCAGTCTGTGGAGTTGTTACTCAGTGGCGACGGGGGGTCAGATCCCCATCGGGTGCCAGACCGTCTTCGTCTCCAGGAAGGAGAGTAGCCGGTCGGTACCGGGCGCATCCGTCCAGTCCTGGGCGAACGGGTCCAGCTCCGGACGGACCACCCGCTTCAGGGTATCCGCGGCGGCGGCTTCCAGGGCGGTCGGCGCGCCGGGGCCGTCGGCGGCGATGGCGCCGGTGAGGTCCAGCGCGTTGACGTCCTGGTGCGAGGCCAGGGTCGGGGCGATGTCCGCGGTCCGGCCCGAGATGATGTTGACCACGCCGCCCGGGAGGTCCGAGGTGGCCAGCACCTCGCCCAGCGACAGCGCGGGCAGCGGGGCGTCCGCGGCGGCCGCGACCACGACCGTGTTGCCGGTGGCGATCGCCGGGGCGATCACCGAGACCAGGCCGAGCAGCGAGTGCCCGTACCCGGCCTGCGGGGCGACGATCCCGACCACGCCGGTCGGCTCCGGGGTGGAGAGGTTGAAGTACGGCCCGGCCACCGGGTTGGCGCCGCCCGCGATCTGGGCGACCTTGTCCGTCCAGCCCGCGTACCAGACCCAGCGGTCGATCGCGGCGTCCACCAGCGCGGCGGCCTTCTTCGGGCCGATGCCCTCGGAGAGGGACACCTCGGCGGCGAACTGCTCGCGCCGGCCCTGCAGCATCTCGGCCACCCGGTAGAGCACCTGGCCGCGGTTGTACGCGGTGGTGCCGGCCCAGCCCTTGACCGCCGCGCGGGCGGCCAGGACGGCGTCGCGGGTGTCCTTGCGGGTACCCAGCGGGGCGTTGGCGAGCCACTCGCCCTTTGCGTCGGTCACCTCGTACACCCGCCCGCTCTCGGAGCGCGGGAACTTCCCGCCGACGTACAGCTTGTAGGTCTTGAGGACGTCAAGACGCGCGAAGGTCGTGTCAGACATCGAGGTAGGCCTCCAGACCGTGGCGGCCACCCTCGCGGCCGTAACCCGACTCCTTGAAACCGCCGAACGGCGAGGTCGGGTCGAACTTGTTGAAGGTGTTGGCCCAGACCACGCCGGCCTTGAGCCGGTTGGCCGTCCAGAGGATGCGCGAGCCCTTCTCCGTCCAGATGCCGGCGGAGAGGCCGTACGGGGTGTTGTTGGCCTTCTGCACCGCCTCCTCGGGGGTGCGGAAGGTCAGCACCGACAGCACCGGGCCGAAGATCTCCTCCTGGGCGATCCGGTGGGCCTGGCTGACGCCGGTGAACAGGGTCGGCTTGAACCAGAAGCCGGTGCCCGGGAGTTCGCACTCGGGGGACCAGCGGTCCGCGCCCTCGGCCTCGCCGGCGTCGGTCAGCTCGGTGATCCGGGCCAGCTGGGCGGCCGAGTTGATCGCGCCGATGTCGGTGTTCTTGTCCAGCGGGTCGCCGACCCGCAGGGTGCCCATCCGGCGCTTGAGGGCGTCCAGCAGCTCGTCCTGGACCGACTCCTGGACCAGCAGGCGGGAGCCGGCGCAGCAGACGTGGCCCTGGTTGAAGAAGATGCCGTTGACGATGCCCTCGACCGCCTGGTCGATCGGCGCGTCGTCGAAGACGATGTTGGCGGCCTTACCGCCCAGCTCCAGCGACAGCTTCTTGCGGCTGCCGGCCAGCTGCTTGGCGATCGCCCGGCCGACCGGGGTGGAGCCGGTGAAGGCGACCTTGTTGACGTCCGGGTGCGCGGTGAGCGCGGCACCGGTGCGGCCGTCGCCGGTGACGATGTTGACGACGCCCTTCGGCAGACCGGCCTGGCGGCAGATCTCGGCGAAGCGCAGCGCGGTCAGCGGGGTGGTCTCGGCCGGCTTGAGGACGACCGTGTTGCCGGTCGCCAGCGCGGGCGCGATCTTCCACGCCAGCATCATCAGCGGGAAGTTCCACGGGATGACCTGGCCGGCCACGCCCAGCGGGCGCGGGTTGGCGCCGTAGCCGGCGTAGTCCAGCTTGTCCGCCCAGCCCGCGTAGTAGAAGAACCACGCGGCGACGGTCGGGATGTCGAAGTCGCGGGTCTCGCGGATCGGCTTGCCGTTGTCCATCGACTCCAGGACGGCCAGCTCGCGGCCGCGCTCCTGGATGATCCGGGCGATCCGGAACAGGTACTTGGCGCGCTCGCTGCCCGGCAGCGCCGACCAGTCGGCGAAGGCCTTGCGGGCGGCGGCGACGGCGCGGTCCACGTCCTCGTCGGTGCCCTGGGCGAACTCGGCGAGCACCTGCTCGGTGGCCGGGTTGACCGTCTTGAGGGCCTCGCTGCCGGAGGAGTCGACGAACTCGCCGCCGATGAAGTGGCCGTACGAGGTGGCGATGTCGCCCGCGGCGGCGGGGGACTCCGGGGCCGGGGCGTAGCTGAAGAGGCCTCCGGCCGGCTTGGCCGCGGGCTCCTCGATGTTCTTCTTCTTGGCCATGGTGATCAGTCCACCGTCACGTAGTCGGGGCCGGAGTAGCGGCCGGTGGCGAGCTTCTGGCGCTGCATCAGCAGGTCGTTGAGCAGGCTGGAGGCGCCGAAGCGGAACCAGTGCGGGCTCAGCCAGTCGTCGCCGAGGGTCTCGTTGACCATCACCAGGTACTTCATGGCGTCCTTGGTGGTCTTGATGCCACCGGCCGGCTTCACGCCGACCTGGACGCCGGTGGCGGCGCGGAAGTCGCGGACCGCCTCCAGCATCAGCAGGGTGACCGGCGGGGTCGCGTTGACGGCGACCTTGCCGGTGGAGGTCTTGATGAAGTCGGCGCCGGCCAGCATCGCCAGCCAGGAGACCCGGCGGACGTTGTCGTAGGTCTGCAGCTCGCCGGTCTCGAAGATCACCTTGAGGTGGGCGTAGCTGCCGTCGGCGCGCTTGCACGCCTCCTTGACGGCGACGATCTCGTTGAAGACGTCGAAGTAGCGGCCGGAGAGGAAGGCGCCCCGGTCGATCACCATGTCGATCTCGTCGGCGCCCGCGGCCACCGCGTCGGCGGTGTCGGCGAGCTTGACCGGGAGGGCGGCGCGGCCGGCCGGGAAGGCCGTGGCCACCGAGGCGACCTGGATGTCGGTGCCCCGCAGGGCGTCCTTCGCGGTGGCGACCATGTCCGGGTAGACACAGATCGCGGCGACGCGCGGGGTGGTCGGGTCGGTCGGGTCGGGGGTCCTGCCCTTGGCGCACAGTGCGCGCACCTTGCCGACCGTGTCCGCGCCCTCCAGCGTGGTCAGGTCGATCATGGAGATCGCCAGGTCGATGGCGTAGGCCTTCGCCGTGGTCTTGATCGAGCGGGTCCCGAGGGACGCGGCGCGGGCTTCGAGGCCGACCTGGTCGACGCCGGGCAGGCCGTGCAGGAAGCGACGGAGCGAGGCCTCGGACGCCGCAACGTCCGCGAGGCCGCTGCCCGCAACGCCGGGGGCATTGGCTGCAACAGTGGACATAGTCACCAGACCAGCATATCTACGCGCGTAGCCGACCGCTAGGGCGGCCACTAATCGGCGGTCTTTCGTGGCCGGACCGAGACCTCGGCCGCGCGGGACCGTCCGGCCGGGGCTGGACGCCGTTCACGGGCCGTCATTCGTGGCCGGACCGAGACCCGCTGGTGAGGGGTGCATGGGGCAGAATCGACGCCATGACCGATTCCGACGGCAAGCCCCACCAGGGCCCGGCCGCCCCCGGCGGGGAACCCGAGTACGCGGACCGCGTGTACCGCTCCGTCCCCGGCGTGATCTCCGGCGTGTTCCTGCTCGCCGTCGCCGCCTGGCTGATCGGCGACGCGGCGGTGACCGGCACCGGGAAGACCCCGTACGTCGCGCTCGCGGCGCTGCCGGTGTTCGCCCTCCCGGTGATCGCCTACACGCTGCGCCCGGCGGTGTTCGCCGACCGCAGGCGCCTGGTCGTCCGCAACCCGTGGCGCACCATCACCGTCCCCTGGGCCTCGGTCGACGCGCTGCGCGCCGGGTACTCGGTCGAGCTGCTGTCCGACGGGAAGAAGTACCAGGTGTGGGCCGTCCCGGTGTCGCTGCGCCAGCGCAAGCGGGCCAACCGGGTCCGGACCCAGGACGCCGCCGAGCACGCCTCCCGGATGGGGATGGTCTTCGGTCGGCAGACCAACCCGGTCGTCCAGGGCTCCCCGGACCCCTCCCGTGCCTGGTCCGACCAGGTGACCGACGTCCTCCAGGAGATGGCCGAGCGCAACGGCCGCGACCCCGACGCGGCCGGCCCGGTGGTCGTCCGCTGGTGCTGGTGGCTGATCGCCCCGGCGCTGCTCGGCCTGGCCGCCCTGATCACGGTGATCGCGGTCTGAGTCCCCATGCGTAGGAAGGGCCCGCCGGTCACCGACCGGCGGGCCCTTCCACGTGCTGCGGCGGGTCAGATGCCCGCGGCGGCGCCGAGGTCGCGCTTGATGTCGGCGAGCAGCCCGGCGGCGCGCTCCCGGGCGGCGGCCAGGTCGGCGGCGCTCGCGACCGGGAGGACGACCTCCAGGTAGCACTTGAGCTTGGGCTCGGTGCCGGAGGGGCGGACCACGATCCGGGCCGAGCGCACGGCCTCGCCGGCCAGGTAGTAGCGCAGGCCGTCGGTGGGCGGCAGCTCGGCGGAGCCGGCCGAGAGGTCGTCGGCGCGGGTGACGCTCAGCCCGGCCAGGACGGTCGGCGGCTGCTCGCGCAGCCGGCGCATGGCGTCGGCGATCAGCGAGAGGTCCTGGACCCGGACGGACAGCTGGTCGGTGGCGTGCAGGCCGTGCTCCAGCGCCAGGTCGTCCAGCAGGTCGGTCAGGGTGCGGCCGGACTTCTTGAGCGTCGCGGCCAGCTCGGCGACCAGCAGGGCGGCGGTGATGCCGTCCTTGTCCCGGACGCCCTCGGGGTCGACGCAGTAGCCGAGCGCCTCCTCGTAGCCGTAGCGCAGGCCCTCGGCGCGGGAGATCCACTTGAAGCCGGTCAGCGTCTCGGCGTAGCCCAGGCCCGCGGCCTCGGCGATCCGGCCGAGCAGGGTGGCGGAGACGATGGTGGTGGCGAAGGTGCCCTCGGCCTTCTTCGCGACCAGCGCGGAGCCCAGCAGCGCGCCGACCTCGTCGCCGCGCAGCATCCGCCAGCCGGAGGTGCCGTTGCCGCTGCCCACCGCGTTGGCGTGGACCGGGACGGCCACCGCGCAGCGGTCGGCGTCCGGGTCGTTGGCGATCACGATGTCCGGGCCGGCCGCCGCGGCGGTGCGGAAGGCGAGGTCCATCGCCCCCGGCTCCTCCGGGTTGGGGAAGGCCACGGTCGGGAAGTCCGGGTCGGGCTCGGCCTGCTCGGCGACCACGGTCGGCTCGGGGAAGCCGGCCCGGCGGAAGGCGGCGACCAGGGTGTCGCGGCCGACGCCGTGCATCGGGGTGTAGACCACGTCCAGCTCGCGCGGGCTGTGCTCGTCGACGATCGAGACGGCCCGGGTCAGGTAGGCCTCGACGACGTCCTCGCCGAGCACCTCCCAGCCCTGCTCGGCGCGCGGGACGTCGTCCAGCGAGCCGATCGCGTCGATCTCGGCGGCGATCCCGGCGTCGGCCGGCGGGACGATCTGCGAGCCGTCGCCCAGGTAGACCTTGTAGCCGTTGTCCTGCGGCGGGTTGTGGCTGGCGGTGACGGTCACGCCGGCGGCCGCGCCCAGGTGGCGGACGGCGAAGGCGAGCACCGGGGTCGGCAGCGGGCGCGGCAGCAGCGCGGCGCGCAGACCGGCCCCGACCACCACGGCGGCGGTGTCCCGGGCGAAGTCGTACGACTTGTGGCGGGCGTCGTAGCCGATCACCACGAGGTCGCCGAGGCCCTGCTTCTTCACGTACCCGACCAGGCCGGCGGCGGCCCGGATCACCACGGCGCGGTTCATCCGCATCGGGCCGGCGCCGAGCTCGCCGCGCAGGCCGGCGGTGCCGAACTGGAGGCGGTCGGAGAAGCGCTCGGCGAGCTCGGCCCAGGCGAGCGTGCACTCCTCCTGGGCTTCCGGGCCCTCGGCGCGGGCCAGCAGGGCGGCGAGCTCCTCGCGGGTCTGCGGGTCGGGGTCCTCGGTCAGCCAGGTGCGGGCCCGGGCGAGGAGGTCGGTGGTAGGTGCCTGCGTCATGTTCTTGCCTGCTCCATCGGGAAGTGCGTCGGGTGTCGACCGGAGGGTTCCACGCAAGGGGAAGAGGAGGTGTGCACATGCGGACGGGGCCCCCGGGATGGCGTGATCAGCGGATCACGCCGCCCGTGGGCCCCGTCGTTCATGATTCTGCGCCCGGCAGGCGTCAGATCCGCTCCAGGACCTTCGCCAGCAGCTCGCCCATGCGCTCGGCCGAGGCCTTGCCGGCCTCCAGGACCTCTTCGTGGTTGAGCGGCTCGCCGGTGATGCCGGCGGCCAGGTTGGTGACCAGGGAGATGCCGAGCACCTCGGAGCCGGCCTCGCGGGCGGCGATGGCCTCCAGGGTGGTGGACATGCCGACCAGCTCGCCGCCGATCACCCGGGCCATGTTGACCTCGGCCGGGGTCTCGTAGTGCGGGCCGCGGAACTGGACGTAGACGGCCTCGTCCAGGCTCGGGTCGACCTCGCGGCACAGCGCGCGCAGGCGCTTGGAGTACAGGTCGGTGAGGTCGACGAAGTTGGCGCCGACGATCGGGGAGTCCGCGGTCAGGTTGATGTGGTCGCTGATCAGGACCGGCTGGCCCGGGGTCCAGCCGTCGCGCAGACCGCCGCAGCCGTTGGTCAGGACGATGATGCCGCAGCCGGCCGCGGCGGCGGTGCGCACGCCGTGGACGACGGTGGCCACGCCGTGGCCCTCGT
The DNA here is from genome assembly GCF_042884005.1 of Kitasatospora sp. NPDC058162. Lineage (NCBI taxonomy): Bacteria > Bacillati > Actinomycetota > Actinomycetes > Kitasatosporales > Streptomycetaceae > Kitasatospora > Kitasatospora sp. NPDC058162. The sequence continues at coordinate 14,022 of NZ_JBHVUS010000055.1, read as the reverse complement.
AGTAGTGGTTGCGGCCGAGGAAGATCAGGGCGCGCTTGTCGCCGATCTTCACCGAGCGGATCTTGCCGGCGTGGCCGGCGACGGCGGGGGCGGGGAAGCCCGGGAGGTCGGTGACCGGGAACTCGGCCACGGTCTCGCCCAGGGCGTCGGCGGCCGGCACCCAGCCGGAGCCCATCACCAGGGCGACGTCGTGCCGCTCGGCACCGGTCAGCTCGCGCAGGCGCTCGGCGGCGGCCTGGGCGGCGGCGTAGGGGTCGGCGGAGACGACCGACTGAGGAGAAGCGTTCACGGGTCCGAGGATAGACGGCTTTCGACTACGCGCGTAGAAATTCCGCCGCGGCTTGCCGGATCGTTACCCGGTTGGCCCGAAAACACAGCTCGGTGGCGCTTTCGGGTGACCGGGTTCGTCGATTCGTACGGAAAGAAGACCGGCGATCAGCACGGCCGCCGGCGCAGCTCCATCACGTAGTCGTGCGGGGCCCCCGCGCTCTCCGCGGCGTCGGCGATCAGGCCGAGGTAGCGGGCCGCGGGCAGGCCGCCCTCGTAGTCGTTCAGCACGTACGTCCAGACCGGGATGTCGCCGTCCAGGGTCTGCGCCCGCAGCTTGATCTTGCGGTAGATGCCGAGCTGGACGCCCTCCCAGCGGTCCAGGCCCTCCTCGTCCATCGGCGCGATGTCGTAGAGGGAGACGAAGACCTGGTCCTTCTCGTCCTCCACGACGGTCGCCAGCGAGCCCTCCCAGCCGAGCTGCTCGCCGCCGAAGGTGAGCCGCCAGCCGTCCAGCCACCCCGTGCCGCGGAGCGGGGAGTGCGGGGCTCGGCGGGTCATCTGCCGGGCATCGAGGTTGGTGGCATACGCGGCGTAAAGGGGCATGGGTGCAGCGTAGCCCGGCCGGTGCACGGGACGGGGCCAGTGGATGAAGGTACCGAGCGCGGACCCCGTTGTGGCGCCGCTCCCGGCGTGCGGGACAATGGGGTACGTGACTCGGATCGTGATCATCGGTGGCGGACCCGGCGGCTACGAGGCGGCCCTGGTGGCCTCTCAGCTCGGCGCGGAGGTGACCGTCGTCGACCGCGACGGTCTGGGCGGATCGGCGGTGCTCACGGACTGCGTGCCGTCGAAGACCCTGATCGCGACCGCGGAGGTGATGACCACCTTCGACAGCTCGTACGAGGAGCTGGGCATCACGGTCGACCAGGGCGCGGCCGCCGACCGGGAGACCAAGGTCATCGGCGTGGACCTGGGCAAGGTCAACCGCCGTGTGAAGCGGCTGGCGATCGCCCAGTCCCACGACATCACCCAGTCCGTCACCCGCGCCGGGGTCACCGTGCTGCGCGGCCGCGGCCGGCTCGGCGCCGGCGGGCAGGCCGTGGACGGCTCCCGCGAGGTGCTGGTGGACGGCCCCGACGGCAGCGTGCAGTCGGTGCGCGCCGACGCGGTGCTGATCGCCACCGGCGCCCACCCGCGCGAGGTGCCGGACGCCAAGCCGGACGGCGAGCGGATCCTCACCTGGACCCAGGTCTACGACCTGGAGGAGCTGCCCCGCGAGCTGATCGTGGTCGGTTCCGGTGTGACCGGCGCCGAGTTCGCCGGCGCGTACCAGGCGCTCGGCTCCAAGGTGACCCTGGTCTCCAGCCGCGACCGGGTGCTGCCGGGCGAGGACCCGGACGCCGCCGAGGTGCTGGAGGAGGTCTTCCGCCGCCGCGGCATGAACGTGATGAGCCGTTCGCGCGCCGAGAGCGCCAAGCGGATCGGCGACCGGGTCGAGGTGACCCTCTCCGACGGCAAGGTGATCGAGGGCACCCACTGCCTGATGGCGGTCGGCTCGATCCCCAACACCGCCGAGATGGGCCTGGAGGAGGCCGGGGTCAAGCTCAACGACTGGGGCCAGATCCAGGTCGACCGGGTCTCCCGCACCAGCGCCCCGGGCGTGTACGCGGCCGGCGACTGCACCGGCGTCTTCATGCTCGCCTCGGTGGCGGCCATGCAGGGCCGGATCGCGATGTACCACGCGCTGGGCGACGCGGTGCAGCCGCTGAACCTCAAGACCGTGGCCTCCAACGTCTTCACCGACCCGGAGATCGCCACCGTCGGCTACACCGCCGCCGACGTGCAGTGCGGCAAGATGGACGCCGTCGAGGTGAAGCTGCCGTTGCGCGGCAACCCGCGGGCGAAGATGCAGGGCATCCGGGACGGCTTCGTGAAGCTGTTCTGCCGCCCGGGCACCGGCATCGTGGTCGGCGGCGTGGTCGTCGCCCCGCGGGCCAGCGAGCTGATCCACCCGATCGCGCTGGCGGTGGACGCCAATCTGACGGTCGAACAGGTGGCCAGCGCCTTCACCGTCTACCCGTCCGTCTCCGGCTCGACCGCCGAGGCCGCCCGGCAGCTGCACGTCCGCAAGCGGGCCGACGGCGAATCCTGAGCTCAAGGCGCACAGTTGAGGGCGGCTGCCGATCGGCGGCCGCCCTTCGCGCAGGCATGATCGTCACCCGGACGGCGGGCGCAGTTCCGGGTTGTTGACGGCGCGTATTGTACGGTCACGCGCCGCTCTTGCGTGAGCAATTCCCGCTACCAGCTGCAAACGCCTGAAAGCAGACGGTCACGCGGGTTACCGTCGGTTCTGTGTTTGCAGCAGAACGTCGCCAGTTGATCCTCGAAATGGTGCGCGCCAACGGAGCTGTCTCGCTCCGGGAGTTGGCCCGCGTCGTCCAGACCTCCGAAGTGACCGTGCGCCGTGACGTGCGGGCGCTGGAGGCAGAAGGGCTCCTCGACCGCCGGCACGGCGGCGCGGTGCTCCCCGGCGGCTTCAGCCGCGAACCCGGCTACCCGCAGAAGACCCACCTGTCCGCGGCGGAGAAGAGCGCCATCGCGGACCTCGCCGCCGGGCTGGTGGAGGAGGGCGACGCGGTGGTGGTCGGCGCCGGCACCACCACCCAGGAGCTGGCCCGCCGGCTGGCCCGGGTGCCCGGGCTGACGGTGGTCACCAACTCGCTGCTGGTCGCCCAGGCGCTGGCACACGCCAACCGGGTCGAGGTGGTGATGACCGGCGGCACCCTGCGCGGCTCCAACTACGCCCTGGTGGGCAGTGGCGCCGAGCAGTCGCTGCAGGGGCTGCGGGTCACCAAGGCCTTCATCTCCGGCAGCGGGCTGACCGCCGAGCGGGGGCTGTCGACCGCGAACATGCTGTCCGCGAGCGTGGACCGGGCCATGGTGCTGGCGGCCGCCGAGGTCATCGTCCTCGCCGACCACACCAAGCTCGGCGCGGCCGGCATGTTCCAGACCGTCGCCACCGAGACCATCACCCGGCTGGTCACCGACGAGCAGGCCACCGCCGACGACGCCACCGCCCGCGAGCTGGACGCGCTCGCCGACTGCGGGGTGCAGATCGACCTGGCGCCGTTCGGGGCCGGGCCGGGCGCCGACGCCCCCGTGCACGGCACCGGCAGCGGCCCGGTGCACCAGACCCAGCCCGGCCCGCTGGGCCGCCGGCCCGTCCCGCCGCCCGGCGGCGCCCCGCTGCCCGGCCAGCGCCGCCCCGGGGCGCACGGCGGCCCGGTCGGCCCCGGCGGCCTGCCGGTCCGGCTGGCCGAGATGGGCCTGCCGCGCGGGCGCTGAGGCAGGCCGTGCCGCGGCGCGCCTACCCGCCCCGAGCCGAAGGGGCGCGCCGGTGCCGAAAGAGAGAAGCGACAAGCGAGGCACGAGCGCCGGAGCGCCGACCGTCGGCGCCGGGTCAGGAGCGCCCGGAGGCGAGCGGGCGAGTCACAGGGTAAAAGCGACCGGTCCGCACCCCCCGAAGGGAGTACGGACCGGTCGGAGGATTGACGAGTGCTGCGTCAGTCCTTGATCTCGCACAGCGCGGCGCCGCTGCTGACGCTCGCGCCCACCTCGGCCTTGAGGCCGACGACGGTGCCCGCCTTGTGGGCGTTCAGCGGCTGCTCCATCTTCATCGCCTCCAGGACCACGATCAGCTCGCCCTCGGCGACGACCTGGCCCTCCTCGACGGCGACCTTGACGATGGTGCCCTGCATCGGCGAGGCCAGGGTGTCACCGCTGACGGCCGAACCGGCCTTCTTGGCGCCCACCCGGCGCTTGGCCTTGGCGGCACCCGTCGCCCCGGCGGCTGGGGCCGCCGCGACGCCCAGCGAGGACGGCAGCGAGACCTCGATCCGCTTGCCGCCGACCTCGACGACCACGGTCTCCCGGGTCTCCGTCTCCTCGGCCTCGCCGGCGCCGCCGGTGAACGCCGGGATGGTGTTGTCGAACTCGGTCTCGATCCAGCGGGTGTAGATCGTGAACGGCCCGTCGCCGCCGTGCACCTCCGGCGCGAACGCCGGGTCGGTGACGACCGCCTGGTGGAACGGGATGGCGGTGGCCATGCCCTCGACCTTGAACTCGCTCAGCGCGCGCTTGGCCCGCTCCAGGGCCTGCTTGCGGTCGCGGCCGGAGACGATCAGCTTGGCCAGCAGCGAGTCCCAGGCGGGGCCGATGACCGAGCCGGACTCCACGCCGGAGTCCAGGCGTACGCCCGGGCCGGACGGCGGGGAGAACAGCGTCACGGTGCCGGGCGCGGGCAGGAAGTTGCGGCCCGGGTCCTCGCCGTTGATGCGGAACTCGAAGGAGTGGCCGCGCACCTCGGGGTCGCCGTAGCCGAGCTCCTCGCCGTCGGCGATCCGGAACATCTCGCGGACCAGGTCGATCCCGGTGACCTCCTCGGTGACCGGGTGCTCCACCTGCAGACGGGTGTTGACCTCCAGGAAGGAGATCGTGCCGTCCAGCGCGACCAGGAACTCGCAGGTCCCGGCGCCCTCGTAGCCGGCCTCCTTGAGGATGGCCTTGGAGGCGCGGTACAGCTCGGCGTTCTGCGCCTCGGTCAGGAACGGCGCGGGCGCCTCCTCGACCAGCTTCTGGTGCCGGCGCTGCAGCGAGCAGTCACGGGTGGAGACGACCACCACGTTGCCGTGCTTGTCCGCGAGGCACTGGGTCTCCACGTGCCGCGGGTTGTCCAGGTAGCGCTCCACGAAGCACTCGCCGCGACCGAAGGCGGCGACCGCCTCGCGCACCGCGGACTCGTACAGCTCCGGGATCTCCTCCAGGTTGCGGGCGACCTTGAGGCCGCGACCGCCGCCGCCGAACGCCGCCTTGATGGCGACCGGCAGGCCGTGCTCCCGGGCGAACGCGACGACCTCGTCGGCGCCCGAGACCGGGTCCGGCGTGCCGGCCACCAGCGGGGCGCCGGCGCGCTGGGCGACGTGACGGGCGGTGACCTTGTCACCGAGGTCGCGGATGGCCTGCGGCGGCGGGCCGATCCAGGTCAGGCCCGCGTCGAGGACGGCCTGGGCGAAGTCGGCGTTCTCCGACAGGAACCCGTAGCCGGGGTGGACGGCGTCGGCCCCGGAGTCCTCGGCGGCCTTGAGCACCTTGGCGATGTCCAGGTAACTGGTGCCGGGGGTGTCACCGCCCAGCGCGTAAGCCTCGTCGGCCGCGCGGACGTGCAGCGCATCCCGGTCCGGCTCGGCGTAGACGGCGACGCTGGCGATACCGGCGTCCGAGCAGGCCCTGGCGACGCGGACGGCGATTTCCCCGCGGTTGGCGATGAGCACCTTGCGCACTGTGGCTCCCTTCTTGAACCTCGATGAGTTTATGGATTCCTGGGCAGTACCGGCGAGTAGCCCCGGGTTGTGAACTATCCCACACGCTCGGTGATGGGAATTCCGGCCTCCGCGGCCGGGCCGTGGGCGAGTTCGCAGGTCGCGCCCGGTGCGGTCGGGCGGGCGGGGTCGACGGTGGGTGACCGGGGGGCGGCGTGGCGGGTCGGTGGGATGGAACACACCTTCCCCGGCCCGCTCTCACCCCGCGCCGGTGCCGGCCGGCGCCGGGGCCGCGGGGCGTCGGAGCGCCTCGGCCGTCACGTCGGCGACCGGCTCGACCATGTCCGGCCCGTACGCCTCCGGGTTGACCACCCGCAGGAGCAGCGCGAAGGTGCCGTTGCGGCCGTGCTCGCGGGCCAGTTGGCGGTGGTGCGCGACCAGGTAGCGGACGCCGGCCTGGTTGGCCGTGCCGGTCTGGCCGGAGATCAGGAACACCGGGCGGCCGCCGTCCGGGGTGGCGATCCGGGCCAGCAGGACGTGGGTCCGGTCGGGCTCGGCGGTGAACTCCCGGCCGCCCACCACGATCACGTTGCTGCCCGGGCCCGGGCCGGAGGTGATCAGCACGCCCGGCAGGCCCCAGGCCAGGTGGGCGGCCATCCGCTCGTTGCTGACCGGACCGCCCAGGCACAGCTCGGTCTTGGCGCCCAGGCCGCGGTTCGCGGCGTCGTGGGCGACCAGTTCGGGCCGGGCGCCGCACTCCTCGACCAGCCCGGCCAGCCACATCAGGGCGTAGGCGTCCCGGCGGGTCACGGTGTTGGCGTGCGAGCCCGTCCCGACGCTGCGGGGCACCACGATCAGGCACTCGCTGCCGGCCGGCAGCCCGAAGAACTCCCGGACCCGCTCGACCTTCCGGCGCCGCCGCAGGGCCTGGGCCAGCCAGCCGAGCCCGGCGCTGATGGCACTGGCCACCAGGCCGAGCACCACGTTGAGCACGTTGTCGGTCATCGCCGCGTTCCCTCCCCGTTCGAACGCCGGTCAGCTTAGACGGGCACCGGGCGGATGCGGCAGGTCAGTTGGTCCACGGAGTCAGTTGAGCAACGTCAGTTGGCCCACAGATCGGTGATGCGGACGTCCAGGTCGGCGAGCAGCCGGCGCAGCAGCGGCAGGGACAGGCCGATGACGTTGCCCGGGTCGCCGTCGATGCCGTCGATGAACGGCGCCGAGCGGCCGTCCAGGGTGAACGCCCCGGCCACGTACAGGGGTTCGCCGGAGGCGACGTAGGCGGCCACCTCGGCGTCGTCCGGGGTGCCGAAGCGGACGGTGGTGGAGGCGGTCGCCGAGGACTGCCGGCCGGTCGCGGTGTCGATCACGCAGTGGCCGGTGCGGAGCACCCCGTCGCGACCGCGCATGGACTGCCAGCGGGCCAGCGCCTCGGTGGCGTCGGCGGGCTTGCCGAGGGCCAGGCCGTCCAGCTCCAGGACGGAGTCGCAGCCGATCACCAGCTCGCCGCCGGTCAGTTCGGCGGCGACGGCCTTCGCCTTGGCCTCGGCCAGGACGAGGGCGAGCTCGCCGGGGGTGGCGGCGCTGATCGCGTCCTCGTCGACGCCGCTGACCACCACGCGCGGGTCGAGCCCCGCCTGGCGCAGCAGCCCGAGGCGGGCGGGGGAGGCGGAAGCGAGGACGAGGGCGCGCTGGTCGGTCATGCCCACCAGAGTAGGGGGTGCGGGGTTCAGCCGTTCGGGTGAACGGGTCAGGTGAAGTACCGGCTGACCATGATCAGGACGGCGCCCACCAGCACGATCGCGGCGAGCACCTTGCCGGACCGCTGCATCCGCTGCTGCATGCGACGGGCCTCGGGCGAGGGCCCGTCCTCGGGGTCTGACCAGAGCACCCGTCCAGAGTGCGGTGCGGGTGGGGGCGGGCGCCTGAGTATCCGTACTCAGGTTTCGGGCAAAGCGGGCGACCCCCGCCCCGGAGGCGAGCGGGCGAGTTACGGAGCAGGAAGTCGGGCGGGCCGACTTCCTGCTCCGGGCGGTCAACTCAGTGCGCCCAGCCCGAGGTCCGCCAGGCGTTGGCGCCCGGGCGGACGGCGGGGCGGAGCATCCGGGAGCGGTCGTTCCAGGGGGAGGCCGGGCCGACACCGGCCAGGCGCGCCGCCTCGGCGGCGGCCTGCGCGGCGGCGGCCCGGGCCTGGACCACCGCCAGGACGGTGGCGAGCTCCTCGGGGGTCGGCTGCCCGTGCAGCACGTGGATCGGGGACATGGCTGGTTCTCTCCCGAGTGGGGTGGTGCCTACAGGGGGATGTTGCCGTGCTTCTTGGGCGGCAGCACCTCGCGCTTGCCGCGCAGCGCCCGCAGGCCCCGGACGATGTGCCGGCGGGTCTCGCTGGGGGCGATCACCGCGTCGACGTAGCCGCGCTCGGCGGCCAGGTACGGGTTCAGCAGGGTGTCCTCGTAGGAGGCGATCAGCTCGGCCCGCTTCTCCTCGACGGTGCCGGTCGCCTCGGCCTCGGCGATCTCCCGGCGGTGCAGGATGTTGACCGCGCCCTGGGCGCCCATCACCGCGATCTGCGCGGTCGGCCAGGCCAGGTTGAGGTCGGCGCCCAGGTGCTTGGAGCCCATCACGTCGTACGCGCCGCCGAAGGCCTTGCGGGTGATCACGGTGATCAGCGGGACGGTCGCCTCGGCGTAGGCGTAGATCAGCTTGGCGCCGCGGCGGATGATGCCGTCCCACTCCTGCTCGGTGCCGGGCAGGAAGCCGGGCACGTCCACGAAGGTCAGCACCGGGATGTTGAAGGAGTCGCAGGTGCGGATGAACCGCGCGGCCTTCTCGCTGGCGTTGATGTCCAGGCAGCCGGCCAGGTCCATCGGCTGGTTGCCGACGATGCCGACCGGGTGGCCCTCGACCCGGCCGAAGCCGGTGATGATGTTGCCCGCGTACAGCGGCTGGGTCTCCAGGAACTCGGCGTCGTCGACGATGTGCTCGATCACCTTGCGCATGTCGTACGGCTGGTTCGCCGAGTCCGGCACGATGGCGTCGAGTTCGAGGTCCTCGTCGGTGACCGAGAGGTCCGCCTGCTCCGGGTAGGACGGCGGGTCGCTCAGGTTGTTGGAGGGCAGGTACGACAGCAGGCTCTTGACGTACTCGATCGCCTCCTTCTCGTCCGTGGCCAGGTAGTGGGCGTTGCCGGACTTGGTGTTGTGGGTGCGGGCGCCGCCCAGCTCCTCCATGCCGACGTCCTCGCCGGTCACCGTCTTGATCACGTCCGGGCCGGTGATGAACATGTGCGAGGTCTGGTCGGCCATCACCACGAAGTCGGTGATCGCGGGGGAGTAGACCGCGCCGCCCGCGCAGGGGCCCATGATCAGCGAGATCTGCGGGATGACGCCCGAGGCGTGCACGTTGCGGCGGAAGATCTCGCCGTACAGGCCGAGCGAGACCACGCCCTCCTGGATCCGGGCGCCGCCGGAGTCGTTGATGCCGATGACCGGGCAGCCGGTCTTCAGTGCGAAGTCCATCACCTTGACGATCTTCTCGCCGAAGACCTCGCCGAGCGAACCGCCGAAGACGGTGAAGTCCTGGGCGAAGACGGCGACCTGGCGGCCGTCGACGGTGCCGTAGCCGGTCACCACGCCGTCGCCGTACGGCCGGTTCTTCTCCTGGCCGAAGTTGGTCGAGCGGTGCCGGGCGAACTCGTCGAACTCGACGAAGGAGTCCTCGTCCAGCAGCTCCAGGACCCGCTCACGGGCCGTCTGCTTGCCCTTGGCGTGCTGCTTCTCCACGGCCTTGGACGAGCCGGAGTGCACCGCCTCGTCCAGCCTGCGCCGCAGGTCGGCCAGCTTCCCGGCGGTGGTGTGGGGGTCGTACGGCGCCTCGGTCATCCGGTGGCTCTCCCTGATCATGGGCCGCGACCTGTTCGATCGCGCGGGCCGGGATCGGGGGCTCGCGCACGAGGGCAGGGCGGCGCTGCGAACTACCGCTGCGTAGCGTAACCAGCGCGCAGGGCGATGCGGCATGTCCTGGCGTTATGGCCATCGACACAGTGTGTTAACGAGCGTTCTGCGGGACGATGGGGCGGCGTAGTGCCTCTAGTGTGCTGCTCATGACCGCACCCGAGACCCCCCGCCGCAGCGGACTGCGCGGCTTCGGCCGCACCGGACCGTCCCCCTGGACCGACCTGGACCGGCCGCCGCTGGACCAGGAGGCGCTGCGCCGCGACCTGGTCGTCCCGGGCGGGCTCTGGACCTCGCTGGACGTCGTCGCCGAGACCGGTTCGACCAACAGCGACCTCGCCGCGCTGGCCCGCTCCGGCGCCCCGCAGGGCGCGGTGCTGGTCGCCGAGGCGCAGAGTGCCGCGCGCGGCCGACTCGACCGGCAGTGGACCGCCCCGGCGCGCTCCGGACTGTTCCTGTCCTTCCTGCTGCGCCCCGAGGAGGTGCCGGTCGAGCGGTACGGCTGGCTGCCGATCCTGGTCGGCGTGGCCGCCGCCAGCACCCTCGACCGGGTGGCCGGGATCGAGGTCGGGCTGAAGTGGCCCAACGACCTGCAGACCGGGATCGACGGCGCGGAGCGCAAGCTCGGCGGCATCCTCACCGAGCTGAGCGGCGGCGCGGTGGTGGTCGGGATGGGCCTCAACGTCTCGCTGCGCACCGCGGAACTGCCCGTCCCCACTGCCGCCTCGCTCGCGCTGGCCGGCGCCGCCACCACCGACCGCTCGGTCCTGCTGCGCGCCCTGCTGCGCGAGTTCGCCGGGCTCTACCGGGAGTGGACGGCGGCCGCCGGGGATCCGCACGCCAGCGACCTGCTGCGTGCGTACGCGGACCGCTGCAGCACCCTGGGCCGCCAGGTGAAGGTGCACCTGCCGGGCGACCGCGAGCTGGTCGGCGAGGCGGTGGCGATCGACGGGGACGGCCGTCTGGTGGTCCGCACCGCCGACGGCGCACGCCGGGCGGTCGGCGCGGGGGACGTGGTCCACGTCCGCCCCGAACCGCGCCCCGAACCGCGCTGAACGGCAGTCTTCACCTCTCCTTGACCCGGGCGGATGCTCCGGATCACGTGATTCCGTGCGAACATTCCACCTGGCAGCGGTGTGAGGCGCGCCACTGTCCGCACGGGTGGCGGGCGGGGTGCCGGGACAGGTAGGAAACGAGGCAAGTGCGGCAACCGCACGGGGACGGACCGGTGGCAGAGGACGGCAACAGCGGGACGGCGGGCAGCCACGACCCCACGGTCGCGCTCGAACTGGAACGCCTGATCCTGGACGCACCACGCCGCTACACCCCGTACCAGGCCGCGCGCGCCGCCGACGTCCCGATGGAGCTGGCCACCCGCTTCTGGCGGGCCATGGGCTTCCCCGACATCGGCCAGTCCCGGGCACTCACCGACGGCGACGTGATCGCGCTGCGGCGGCTGGCCGGCCTGGTCGAGTCCGGACTGCTCAGCGAGTCGATGGCGATCCAGGTGGCCCGCTCCACCGGCCAGACCACGGCCCGGCTGGCCGGCTGGCAGATGGACACCTTCCTGGAGAACCTCACCCAGGCCGTCGAGCCCGGACTGACCCGCGCCGACGTCGCGTACCCGCTGGTCGAGCTGCTGCTGCCGGAGCTGGAGCAGTTCCTGGTGTACGTCTGGCGGCGCCAGCTGGCCGCCGTCACCGGCCGGGTCGTGCAGGCCGCCGAGGACCACGAGATGACCAGCGGACGGCTCGCGGTCGGCTTCGCGGACCTGGTCGGCTTCACCCGGCTGTCCCGGCGGCTGGAGGAGGAGGAGCTCGGCGAACTGGTCGAGACCTTCGAGAACACCTGCTCCGACCTGATCGCCGGGCAGGGCGGCCGGGTGATCAAGACCCTCGGCGACGAGATCCTCTACGTCTCCGAGGACCCGGCCACCGCCGCCGAGATCGCGCTCAGCCTGATCGACGCCCTCGCCGAGGACGAGACCATCCCGGCGCTGCGGGTCGGCATGGCCTTCGGCACCGTCACCCAGCGGATGGGCGACGTGTTCGGCACCACCGTGAACCTGGCCAGCCGACTCACCTCGATCGCGCCCAAGGACGCGGTGCTGATCGACGGGGAGTTCGCCGCCGCCCTGGAGCTGAACGGCAGCGTCGCCCCCGCCGACTCGGAAGGGCCCGGCCTGGCGGAGGCACTGTCGGTGGCGGCCGGGATGCCCGCCTCCGGGCTGCCGGTGCCGGGGCCGGACGCGGGGGCGCGGTTCCACCTCCAGCCGATGTGGCGGCGGCCGGTGCGGGGGCTGGGGCTGGTGGAGCCGTGGCTGCTGACGCGGCGGATGAAGGCGGAGTAGCCCGACCGTTCGCGGGTAGCGCTCCCGAATGGTTGAAGGTCGTACGGTCGGTTGTGGGTCTCTCCGGGCAAACGGGGCAAAACCGAACGAAATCGCCATAGTCTTGGTGCAAGCGGCCGACGGGTACGGCCGACCGGTGGGGGTCCGGCAGGACCTGGCACAGGGAGCGAGGCGAGCCGGTGAGCAGTGAGGCGATCACGACGGACCGCGGCTGCGAGAGTCCGCACCGCGCCGACCCGCTGCCCGACCTGCGGCTGCAATCGGTGGTCGAACTCGCCCAGGACATGGCCGGGGCGCTCACCCCGCTGGAGGCCGTCCGGGCCGCCGCCGCCCGGGCCACCGAGGCGCTCGGCGCGACCATGGCCGCCGTGTCGGTCTGGGACCGCGAATCCGGCCGGCTGCGGGTGCTGGTCAACCACGGCGCACTCGCGCCCGGCGAGGAGGAACTCCCGGAGGACGAGTCGTACCCGGTCGCGGACTTCCCGGAGATCGTCACCTACCTGGAGGAGCGCTGGACCACCGGTCGGCTGCCGCGCGCCTGGCTGCAGACCGCCGAGAACGTCGAGCCGCACGCCGGGCACACCCACCCGACCGCCGGCGCGTACTGCCAGGAACGCGCCGCCGCGCTGCGCCGGCGCGGCCGGGGCTGCTGCGTGGTCGCGCCGATCGTGCTGCACGGGCAGGCCTGGGGCGAGCTCTACCTCGCCCGGGCCGTCGGCCAGCCGACCTTCACCCAGGCCGACGCCGACTACGCGACCCTGCTCGCCGCCCAGATCTCGGCCGGCCTCGCCCAGACCGAGCGCCTCGCCGACCTGCGCCGACTCGCCTTCTCCGACCCGCTCACCGGCCTCGCCAACCGGCGTGCCGTCGACGCCCGGCTGGAGAGCGCGCTGGAGGCCCACAACCGGGACAACACCGTGGTCTCGCTGGTGGTCTGCGACGTCAACGGACTGAAGCGGGTCAACGACCAGCTCGGCCACGAGATGGGCGACCGGCTGCTGGAACGCTTCGCCCACCAGCTCTCCCTGGCCGCCGCCAAACTGCCCGGCAGCCTCGCCGCCCGGCTCGGCGGGGACGAGTTCTGCCTGCTCGCCGAAGGGCAGAAGGCCGACGAGGTGGTCGCCGTCGCCGAAGAACTGTGCGCCCGGGCCCTCGCGCTGTCCGAGGGCGAGGGAGTCGCCTGCGGCGTTGCCTCCACCGGGGACTCCATCGGGCCGGTCACCACGCCCGACCGGCTCTTCCGGCTCGCCGACGCCGCCCAGTACCGCGCCAAGGCCGCCCGCGCCGCCCACCCCGTCGTCGCCGGACGCAGCCACGGCCCCGGCTTCTCGCCCGACCCCACCGTGCTGCTCGCCGACGCCGCCGACCCCCACCACCGCGCCGACGGACGCCGCGGGCCCGGCGGCCGGACCGGCACCGCCGACCGGCGCCGGTTCCGCGGAGCCGCCCACAGCGCCGACCCCGGGCAGCTGCTCACCGCCGTCCTCTCCGCCCTCGACCACGCCGCGGCCGCCCGGGCCGTCCACCCGGCCGACACCCTCGGCAAGCTCGCGGTCGTCGCCGAGACCTCCGCCCGGCTGCTCGACGCGGTCGGCTGGTGGGTGTCGTACGTGCCGCCCGGCTCGCAGCTGATGCGGACCGCGCGGCACGCGGTCTACCGGATGACCAGCGGGCCCAGCAGCACCCGGGCCGAGACCCAGCGGGCGCAGATCGAGGCGCCGGATGCCGTTTTCGACCTCCGTCACTACCCGATGACCAGGCGGGCGGTGCGGGGTGGCGCGTTCGCGCTGCGGGCGGGGGCGGCGGGGAACGATCCGGCGGAGGAGGCGATGCTCGTGGTCTCCGGGTACCGGGGGATGGTTGCGGCGGGGGGTCAGAATCCGGCGGGTGGGTGGTTGGTGGAGCTGTTCGCGGATGATGCGACGTTGCCGTTGGGGCAGGTGGCTTGTGCGATGAGGGGGTTGGTGGCGGTGGCGGTGGCGGGAGGGGCTTCGCCGCCGGCGGGGTAGGGGGGTGGGGGGTCCGCTGCGCGGGGCTGGGGTGTGGGGGTGGGCTTTCGGGAGGGTGGGTGGGTCCGGGGGCGGTTCCGGGGGTGGGAGAGAACGGGGCTGCATGGATTTGGTTAGGCCGG
>NZ_JBHVUS010000054.1:0-48567 GCF_042884005.1 Kitasatospora sp. NPDC058162 | reverse complement strand
GGTGGTCGCCGTCAAGCGGGCCGAGCCCGGCGACGACCTCACCACCGACCTGATCGCCGCCCGCGAGGCCGCGAACGGGGACGGGGCCGGGAACGGGGACGGCGCCGGGCTCAGCGAGGCCGAACTCGTCGGCACCCTGCTGCTGATGCTGGTCGCCGGGCACGAGACCACGCTCAACCTGATCACCAACGCGGTCCGGGCCCTGCTCGCCCACCCCGACCAGCTGCGGCTGGTGCTGGACGGCGCGCAGCCGTGGTCCGCGGTGGTGGAGGAGACACTGCGCTACGACTCGCCGGTCGGCCAGTTCCCGCTGCGCTACGCGAGCGAGGACATCGAGGTCGGCGACGTGGTGATCCGCCGCGGCGAGGCCCTGCTCGCCTCGTACGCCGCGGCCGGACGCGACGCCGGGCACTACCCGGACGCCGACCGCTTCGACCTCACCCGGCAGCCCGCCCGGCACCTGTCGCTCGGGCACGGCCCGCACTTCTGCCTCGGCTCGGGCCTGGCCCGGCTGGAGGCGGAGACGGCGCTGCGGCACCTGTTCGGACGGTTCCCGGCGCTGGCCCTGGCGGAGGGCGAACGGCCGGAGCCGATCGGCTCGTTCGTGAGCAACAGCGTGCGGACGCTGCGGGTGACGGTCTGAGCAGGACGGTCAGAGGAGGGAGACGGCCGCGGGGGACGGCGACGGTGGCAGGGTGACGCTCGCCGTCACCCGGTTACCTGAAGGCGGCCCGGTCGTTCGGCAGGGCATGAAGAAACTCGCCACCCTCGCCGCCCTCACCATGGCGGGCCTCGCCCTCGCCGTCCCGGCGGCCTCCGCCACCAGCCAGACCGCCAGCTCGCCGGACGCCACCGGCGGCCTCACCGACGGTCTCACCCTCTCCCCCGCCGACCTGGCCCTGCAGACCGCGGGCAAGCTCCCGGTGGTCGGGCACACCGCCGACGAGGTCGAGGCCATCGGCACCAACCAGATGTCCCACCCGGGGATCAGCGGGCAGATCGGCTGACCGTCCGCCGCCCCCGGGGGCACCCCGGCACGAGGTGGAACGGGCGGCTGACCGACCCCCGTCCGGCCAGCCGCCCGCTCCTGCTCCTCGGAGCCCCGGTGCTCAGCCCGTGAAGAGGCCGTTGAGCTCCGGGTACGTCAGCCCGCCGTCCAGGGAGGTGTACGTGCCGCTCGCGTACACCTCCTCGGCCGCCCGGCGGACCGCCGCGTACGCGACCTTGGCCAGGCCCGGGCCCAGGCTGATCCGGGCCACGCCCAGCTTCGCCAGCTCGGCGACCGCGGGGGAGCCCGGCGCCGCCAGCACGTTCAGCGGGGCCGGGACGGCCGCGACCAGGGCCGCGATGGTCTCCGGGTCGTCGACGCCGGGGACGAACACGCCGTCCGCACCCGCCTCGACGTACGCCCGCAGCCGGCGGACCGCCTCGTCCAGCCGGCCCTCGGGCTCGCCGATGCCGTGCAGGAAGACGTCGGTGCGGGCGTTCACGAACAGCGGGACGCCCGCCGCGTCGGCCGCCGCCCGGGCCGCCGCGACCCGCTCCGCGGCCTGCTCCGGGGGGTGGTCCGCGTCCTCCAGGTTCACCCCGACCGCGCCGGTGGCGAGCAGCGCGGTGACCGTTTCGCCGACCCCGGCCGCGGTGTCCGCGTAGCCGCTCTCCAGGTCCGCGGTGACCGGCAGGTCGACCGAGCGGACCACGTCGGCGGTGCGCGCCAGCACCCGCTCGCGGTCGGCGCCGCCGCCGTCCGCGCTGCCGAGCGACCAGGACACACTGGCACTGGCCGTCGCCAGCGCCCGCGCCCCGGCGAGGGCCACCAGCCGGGCGCTCGCGGCGTCCCACACATTGGCCAGCACCAGCGGCTCGCCCGGGCGGTGCAGCTCCCGGAGCAGCCGGGCCTTCTCCCGCTGGGTGGTCATCGCTGCCCCGCTCACTTCGCGGCCGGGCTCATGCGGGTGGACACGCCGATCCGGTTCCACGCGTTGATGGTGGCGATCAGCGCGATCAGCTGGGCCAGTTCGGCCTGCTCGAAGTGCGCGGCGGCCTCGGCGTACACGGCGTCCGGCACGTGCCCCTGGGTCAGCAGGGTGACCGACTCGGTGAGGGCCAGGGCGGCGCGCTCGCGGGCGGTGAACCAGGGGGTCTCGCGCCAGGCGGGGAGAGAGACCAGGCGGTGGTCCTGCTCGCCGTTCTTGCGGGCGTCGGTGGCGTGCATGTCGATGCAGAAGGCGCAGCCGTTGATCATCGAGGCGTGCACCTTGACCAGCTCGGCGAGGACCGGGTCCAGGCCCTGCCGGGAGGCCCGGTCCACGGCGATCATGGCCTGGTAGAACTCGGGGGCCAGTCGCGGCATCTGCAGGCGCTGCTCGGGGGCGGGCACGGCCCCGTTCGCGTGGGCGGTCTCGCTCGTCGTCTCGTTCGTCGTCACGGTGGCCAGCCTAGGAGTCCACTGGCCCGCGCCCCTGGTGCATTCGACCACTGTTTCCTTGGGCCACTTCCGGTGCACGAACAGGCGTGCGAGGATCGCCGGTGGATCTTCGGCACGAAGAGGTCAGGGGGAACACGACCGTGTGCACGGCGTTCATCAGCATCGAGCCGGAGGCGGCGGTACCGGTACTGCTGCTCTCCGTCCGGGACGAGTACCTCGGACGCGCCTGGCTGCCGCCGGACCACCACTGGCCGCAGCGGCCCGAACTGCTCGGCGGACTGGACCTCGCGGCCGGCGGCACCTGGCTGGCCGTCGACCCCACCCGGCGCACCGCCGCCTGCCTGCTGAACGGCTTCGGCCCGCTCGCCCCCGCCGACACCCGGCTCAGCCGCGGCGAGCTGCCGCTCACCGCCGTCCGCGAGGGCGGGATCGGCCACCTCGACCTCACCCCGTACGACCCCTTCCACCTCGTCCAGGTCCGCCCCGACGGCGCCCGGGTCAGCAGTTGGGGCGGCGGGCGGCTCGACGAGCACGAACTGCCCACCGGGCTCAGCGTGGTGGTCAACGACGGGCTGGAGGGCATGGCCGCCAGCCGCACCGCCTCCGAACGGATCCGCTCGCTGATGGCCGCCCGCGCCGACCACTTCCGGGCCCGCTTCCGCGCCGAACCCCGGCCGCGGCCCACCGCCGACGGCCCGACCGGACGGGCCTGGGGCGGCTGGCTGCCGATCGTCACCGGCGACGGGCTGGCCCCGGACGAGGACGCCGCGCTGATCCAGCGGCGGGACTTCGGCGACGGGCGGATCTGGGGGTCCTCCTCGATCTCCCTGCTGGCGCTCGGACCGGAGCTGCTGCGCTACGACTTCGCGACCGCGCCGGTGCCCGACGACGGGTCGGGGTGGCGGCGGGTGGAGGTCTGACCCGGGCGGACATACGGACGTACGTCTCGGCCGGACGTCCGGGACAAGTCCCGGACACGGACTTGAACCTGACGCTGCGGGAGGCGGCATCGTGGGCGTCCGTCGACCCCCGCGCCCGATGGAGGCTCACGATGGAGCGCCCGCCACGCCCGTCCGCCGTACTGGCCGCCCTGCTGGCCGTCGCCCTGCCCCTGGTGGGCCTCCCGCTCGCGGCGACCGCCGGCCTGCTGCTCGGCGGCGCCGTGCACCGGGCCGTGCCGAGCGGCAGCCTGCTGGGCACGGTGGCCGGCGCCCTGTTCGGGTGAACCGGCCCCGGTGACGCCCGGACATACGCTCGATGAACTTCTGGAAGCAGGGCTGCCAGGCGTCTACATGCCCGTAGTAGCTTCGCCGTGGCCACCGGAATCCGGCGACCACCGACCCCCGAGCGAAGGTGCGCGATGTCGACCCTGACCTACCCGGAAGCGATAGGCGTCGGCCTGCTGCAGGGTGTGACGGAACTCTTCCCGGTCTCCAGCCTGGGCCACAGCATCCTGCTCCCGGCCGTGATCGGCGGGAAGATCCAACAGGACCTCGACATGACCGCCGACGGCTCCTCCTACCTCGCCGCGCTGGTCGCCCTGCACCTGGCCACCGCGCTCGCCCTGGTGGTCTTCTTCTGGCGGGACTGGGTCCGGGTGGTCAGCGGCCTGGTCAGCTCGATCCGCCACCGCCGGGTGGAGACCCGGGACGAGAAGCTCACCTGGCTGCTCATCATCTCCACCATCCCGGTCGGCGTGGCCGGCCTCGTCCTGGAGAAGGCCCTGCGGCACGCGCTCGGCAAGCCGCTGCCGGCCGCGGTCTTCCTCGCCCTCAACGGACTGGTGCTGCTCGGCGCCGAACGGCTCAAGCGCGGCGGCAGCGGCCGCCGCCGGGCCGGGTACGCCGCCCCCGTCGACGAGCCCGGCCTCGACCCGGCGGTCGCCTCCGACGTCCGGCTGACCAAGCTCAGCTTCGGCCAGGGCGCCTGGATCGGCGCCGCCCAGATCCTCGCGCTGTTCCCCGGCATCAGCCGCTCCGGCGTCACCATGAGCGCCGGCATCCTGCGCGGACTGCACCACGAGGACGCCGCCCGGTTCTCCTTCCTGCTCGCCACCCCGGTCATCCTGGCCGCCTCGGTGCTCAAGGTGCCCGAGCTGTTCAAGCCGGAGAACTCCTCCGTCCTCGGCCCGGTCGCGGCCGGCAGCGTCGCCGCCTTCGTGGCCGGCTACATCTCGGTGCGCTTCCTCACCAAGTACTTCGAGACCCGCAGCCTGACGCCGTTCGCGGTGTACTGCTTCCTGGCCGGCCTCGGCAGCGCGGTCTACCTCTCGGTCTGAGCCCCTGGACGCCGGAAATTCGCGCGCGCCGCCCGACCGCCTCGGCGACGATGTCCCCGACAGGGCAGGCGACTTCACGGTGGGAGGACAGGTGCGCAAGGTGGCCGAGGGAAGAGCGGCGGTCGTCACGGGCGGCTCGCGGGGCATCGGACGGGCGATCGTCGAACGGCTGGCGCGCGAGGGCGCGGACGTCGTCCTCGGCTACGCCACCGACCGGGCGGCCGCCGGAGCGGTGGTCGACGCGGTGAGGGCGGCCGGCGGCCGCGCCTGGGCGCTACGGGCCGACCTCGGCGAGGCGGGCGCCGCCGAACGGCTGATGGCCGAGGCCGAGGAACGGCTCGGCGGGCTGGACATCCTGGTGAACAACGCCGCGAAGTCCTTCACGCCCACCCCGCTCGCGGACCTCGACGACACGGCCTTCGAGGCCGTCCTGGCCGTCAACACCCGCGCCGTGTTCGCCACCGTCCGCTACGCGGCCCGCCGGATGCGCGACGGCGGACGGATCGTCAACATCTCCAGCGTGAACACCGCGCGCCCCGTCCCCGGCATCGCCGCGTACGCCGCCAGCAAGGGCGCCGTCGAACAGCTCACCGCCGTCGCCGCGGCCGAACTCGGCCCGCGCGGCATCACCGTCAACACCGTCTCCCCCGGCGCCACCGACACCGACCTGCTGCGCGGCACCAACCCGCCCGAGGCGCTCGAGCGGGTCGCGGCGCTGACCCCGCTGCGCCGCCTCGGACAGCCCGAGGACATCGCCGACGTGGTCGCCTTCCTGGCCGGGCCGGACGCCCGCTGGATCACCGGACAGAACCTCCGGGCCACCGGCGGCCTGGGCTGACCGGCCGCTGACCGACGTCTGACCTACGACAGCCCGCAGGCCGTCCGGCGAACTGCCGGACGGCCTGCGGGCGTTCTACGCTCCGAGCCCCAGCGCGGCCAGGCGGGTCGGGTCGGTGAGGATGTCCAGGCCGGTGATCCGGCCCCGGTGGATCGTGAAGGACATGACCGACAGCGGACGGCCCCCGGCGAAGGACACCACCCCGGGCGAGCCGTTGACCAGCACCAGGCGTCCGTCGGCGGCGAACCGGGCGAAGGCGATCGCCTGGGCGGCGACGTCCGCCGCGCCCCGGCGCAGCACGCTCGGCACCAGCGTGCCGCCGTCGGAGCGGGCCACCACCTCCGGGTCGAGCACCGTCAGCAGGGCGTCGAAGTCGCCGCCCCGGGAGGCGGCCAGGAAGGCCTCCACCACCTCGCGCTTGCGCCCGTCGTCGGTGTCGGCGGCCGGGGTGGCGCCCTGCACCCGGCGGCGGGCGCGGCTGGCCAGTTGCCGGGTCGAGGCGGCGGTCCGGCCGAGCACCTCGGCGATCCCGTCGAAGGGCACGTCGAACATGTCGTGCAGCACGAAGGCCACCCGCTCCGCCGGGGAGAGCGTCTCCAGCACCACCATCAGCGCGATCCCCACCGAGTCGGCGACCAGGATCCCGTGCACGGGGTCCAGCGTCGCCGCCCCGCTCACCACCGGGTCCGGCAGCCGCACCTGCCCGTCCTGCTCGGGCAGCGGGTCCTCCCGCCGGGAGGCCCGGGAGCGCAGCTGGTCCAGGCACACCCGGCCGACCACGGTGGTCAGCCAGGCCCCGAGCTTGCGCACCTCGTCCGTGTCACTGCGGCTCAGCTTGAGCCACGCCTCCTGGACGGCGTCCTCCGCCTCGGCGAGCGACCCGAGCATCCGGTAGGCCACGGACCTCAGTTGGGGCCGCTCGGCCTCGAACCGTGCGGCCAGCAGCTCCGCTCGGGAGATTTCCCCGCTCATCTGTCACATCCTCGCGTCGGGATCCGTCGAACCGGTGACGGACACCGCCCACCCCGGCAACCCCACCGACCCTGAGCACCCCACCCCGATTCTGCCGGACCCGACGGAGGGCGGCCACCGCCTCGACCACTTCGACACCCCACGGCGGAACACCCGCCGCCCCGCCCGGAGCCGGGCCCGACAGGCGAGAATGGGGCCCGTGAACGGCTCCTGGACCTCCTTCGGCGGCGATCTGCATCTGGACCTCACCGAGCGGCGCGGTGCCGGCGCCGGCCTGCGGGCCGCGCTGGAGGACGCGCTGCGCGAGGCGGTGCAGGACGGACGGCTGGCGCCCGGTACCCGGCTGCCGTCCTCCCGGGCGCTCGGCGAGGACCTCGGGATCGCCCGCAACACGGTGGTGGAGGCGTACGGGCAGCTCGCCGCCGAGGGGTGGCTCAGCTCGCGGCAGGGGTCCGGCACCACCGTCGCGCGCCGGGCCGTGCCGGTGCGGGGCGAGCGGTCCGCACCGGCCGGGGCTCGGCGGCGGAGCGTGCGGCACGACCTGATGCCCGGGCGGCCCGACCTCTCGCTCTTCCCGCGCACCGCCTGGCTGACCGCCGCCCGCCGCGCCCTCGCCACCGCCCCGCACGAGGCGCTCGGCTACGGCAGCCCGCTCGGCCGGATCGAGCTGCGCGAGGCGCTCACCCACTACCTGGCCCGGGTCCGCGGGGTCCGTACCGACCCGGACCACCTGCTGATCTGCAGCGGCTTCCAACAGGGCCTCGCCCTGCTGTGCGCGGCGCTGCGCGAGCGCGGGGCCCGGTCGCTCGCGGTGGAGGGGTACGGGCTGCCGCCGCAGCACGCCGTGGTGCGGGCCGCCGGGCTGGCCACCGTCCCGCTGCCGCTGGACTGCGAGGGCGCGCTGGTCGACCGGCTGGACGCCGACTCCGCCGCCGCCCTGCTCACCCCCGCCCACCAGTACCCCACCGGTGCGCCGCTGTCCGCCGACCGGCGGGCGGCCGCGGTGCGGTGGGCGCGCGAGCAGGACCGGTACGTCGTCGAGGACGACTACGACGGCGAGTTCCGCTACGACCGGCAGCCGCTCGGCGCGATGCAGGCGCTCGACCCGGAGCGGGTGGTGTACGCGGGCACCGCCGCCAAGAGCCTGGCCCCGGGCCTGCGGCTGGCCTGGCTGGCCCTGCCGGACGCGCTGGTCGAACCGGTGGCCCGGTTGAAGGTGCTGGCCGACACGATGTCCCCGGTGCTCGACCAGCTGACCCTGGCCGAGCTGATCACCTCGGGGACGTACGACCGGCACGTGCGGCGCTGTCGGCTGCACTACCGGCGCCGCCGGGACCGGCTGGTCTCCGCGCTCGCCGAGCACGCCCCGCGGGTGCGGGTCACCGGCATCGCGGCCGGTCTGCACGCCGTCGTCCAACTCCCGCCCGGCGCCACGCCGGAGGCCGAACTGCTGGCCCGCGCCGAGGCCGCCGGGCTGGCCCTCAGCGGCCTCGCCTGGCACCGCGCCGACCCGGAGGTGCCGGGGACGGAGGAGGAGGACGGTCCCGCGCTGGTGATCGGCTACGGGACCCCGCCGGAGCACGCCTTCCCGGCGGCCCTGGAGGCCCTCTGCGGGGTGCTCCGCGGGGCCTGACCGGCTTGACGGGCTTGAGGAGGTCTCAACTACTTGTTGCGGTTGCCCAGTTCGAACAGCAGCATGATGAAGCCGGCGAAGGCGTGGATCCCCGCGGTGTAGATGACCAGGCGGAGGTAGACCCGCTTGTTGGCCCACTTGCCGGCGTCCATGGTCTTCGGACCGGCTGCGGTGTCGGCGGCTCCGACCGGAACGGCACCGGTGGCGGCGCCGGCGGTGGCGGCAGTGGTGGCGGGGGTGGTGGGATCGGCCATGGTGATCTCCTCCGGGTGGGCCTGACGGCAGGTCAGTGGCTCGCGGCGGGGCCGCCGCCGAGGCAGAGTTCGCCGCCGGGGCTCTGCAACAGGGTGTGGATGAAGAGCAGTTCGACGCCGGTGTCGGATTCGGCGGCGATGCAGTGCGGGGTGAGCGAGTCGTAGTGGGCGGAGTCGCCGGGGGCGAGGTGGTGGACGCGGTCGCCGAGGGTGACCTTCAGCTCCCCGCGCAGGACGTACAGCCACTCCTCGCCGGGGTGGACCCGGACCACCGCGTCCTGGACGCCCGGCGGGACGTGCACCCGCAGGGCCTGCATGGCGCGGCCGGGGGCACCGGCCCGGCGGTAGCCCCAACCTCCCGCCCGGCCGGGCTCTATGGCCCCGCCGCGGACCACCGGGTCCGGTTCGACCATGGCCTCGCCGAGCAGCCCGGAGACCGAGGTGCCGTAGGCGCGGGCGAGGCCGAGCAGGACGGGCAGCGAGGGCTGGCGGCGGCCGGTCTCCAGCCGGGACAGATAGGCTGGGGAGAGGCCGATCCGGCCCGCGGCGACCTCCAGGGTGAGCCGGCTGCTGAGCCGGTGCTCACGGAGGCGGGCGGCGAGGCCGGCGACCTCCTGGTCGTCGAGTTGCTGGCCGTCGGGCTGCCGACCGTCGGACTGCCGGCCGTCGGCGGGGGTGCCGGTGGAGCTGCTGGTCATGTGACCAGTGGACACCCGCCGTGCCGCCGGGGCAAGAAAGTTGCCTCAGAGGCAAATCACGGAAGCCGGCCCCGAGTCGCTCACGGCCGCGGGATGTTGCGCAGGTTGCTGCGCGCCAGGTCGACCATCCGCCCGACCCCGCCCGACAGCACCGTCTTCCCGGCCGCCAGCGCGAAGCCCTTCACCTGGGCGGCGGTGATCCGCGGCGGGATGGACAGCGCGTTGGGGTCGGTGACCACGTCCACCAGCGCCGGTCCGGGCCGCTCCAGCGCCTCCGCCAGCACCTCCCGGACCCGGGCCGGCTCGGTGACCCGCTTGGCCTGGATGCCCATCGCCCGGGCGACGCCCGCGTAGTCCACGTCCCCGTTGTCGATCTCGGACTCCGGGTAGCCGGAGACCAGCATCTCCAGCTTGATCATGCCGAGCGCGCCGTTGTTGAAGACCACCGTCTTCACCGGCAGCCGGTACTTGGCCACCGTGAGCAGCTCGCCGAGCAGCATGCCGATCCCGCCGTCGCCCGCCATCGCGACCACCTGCCGCCCGGGGCAGGCGAGTTGGGCGCCGATCGCGTGCGGGAGGGCGTTCGCCATCGAGCCGTGCAGGAAGGAGCCGATCACCCGGCGGCGGCCGTTGGGCTGGAGGTAGCGGGCGGCCCAGACGTTGTTCATGCCGGTGTCGACCGTGAACACCGCGTCCTCGGCGGCGACTTCGTCCAGCACCGAGGCGACGTACTCGGGGTGGATCGGCAGGTGCTGCTCGATGTCCCGGGTGTAGGCGCCGATCACGTCCTCCAGCGACTTGCAGTGCTTGCGCAGCATGCCGTCCAGGAAAGACCGGTCCGGCTTCGCGTCCAGCAGCGGCAGGACGGCCCGCAGGGTGGCCGCGACGTCGCCGTGCACGGCCAGCTCCAGCGCGGTGCGCCGGCCCAGCCGGGTCGCGTCGTGGTCGACCTGGACGGTGCGCGCCTGCGGCAGGAAGGAGTCGTACGGGAAGTCGGTGCCGAGCAGCAGCACCAGGTCGGCGGAGTGCAGCGCCTCGTGGCAGGCGCCGTAGCCGAGCAGGCCGCTCATCCCGACGTCGTACGGGTTGTCGTACTGGATCCACTCCTTGCCGCGCAGCGAGTGCCCGACCGGCGCGTTCAGCGCCTCGGCGACCGCCATCACCTCGGCGTGCGCCCCGCGCACCCCGGCGCCGCAGAACAGGGCGACCCGGCGGGCCGCGTTCAACAGCCGGGCCAGCTCCTGCACCTGGGACCAGGGCGGCGCGGCCACGGCCTGCTCGGTGAGGAAGTGGCTGCTGCCGGTCGGCCCGGCGGCGGGGAGGGCGGCGACGTCCCCGGGGAAGGCCAGCACGGAGACGCCGTGCGAGCCGAGCGCGTGCTGGATCCCGACCCGCAGCAGCCGGGGCAGCTGGGCGGGGGTGGAGAGCATCTCGCACCAGTTGCTGCAGTCGGTGAACACCCGCTCGGGGTGGGTCTCCTGGAAGAAGCCGGTGCCGATCTGTCCGGACGGGATGTGCGAGGCGAGCGCGAGCACCGGCAGGCCGCTGCGCTGGGCGTCGTACAGGCCCTGGATCAGGTGGGTGTTGCCGGGGCCGCAGGAGCCGGCGCAGACCGCGAGGCGGCCGCTGAGCTCGGCCTCGGCGGCGGCCGCGAAGGCGCCGGCCTCCTCGTTGCGCACGTGCACCCAGCCGATGCCGTCCGCCCGGCGGATCGCGTCGACCACGGGGTTGAGGCTGTCGCCGACCACGCCGTAGACCCGTTCCACCCCGGCCTGCCGGAGCACCTCCACCATCTGTTCGGCCACGGTCGCCACGGGTGCACCCCTTCGCCGGGCGCCGGGCGTCGGCCGGGCGCCGGTTGTCACAGGACGTGCCCACCCTCCGGCGCGGGGGCCCGCTCCGCATCCGGAGCGGGCCCGAACAGGCGAGCGACCGGCCCGGCCGCTCCGCCGCCGACCGGCGCGGACGTTGCCCCCGCCGACCGGCCCGGCCACTCCCCCGCCGACCGGCCCGGCTACTCCGCCGCCAGGTGCTCCTGCTGGCCGAGCTTCCCGGCGACCAGGCCCGCCTGGGGCTGGCGGCGGGCCGGTTCGCGGCCCGGGGGCTGGACGCAGCGCTCCTGGGCGGGCGGGGCGGTGGTGGGCAGGGTGACCGGGGAGCCGGCCTTGACCTGGACCGTCTCGCCGTCGTGCCGCAGGTGGATCACCTCGCCCCGGCGCAGCGTGTAGGTGGTGCCGTCGTGGGTGATCCGGACGCCGAGCAGATGGCCGCGGACCAGCAGCGAGAAGCTCAGCTTCATCAGCCCGGAGGGCAGCCGGGGCCGGAAGTCGAGCGTCTCGCCGTGGTCGCGCAGTCCGCCGAAGCCGGCCACCAGGGCGATGCAGGCCCCGGCGAGCGAGGCCATGTGCAGGCCGTCGCGGGTGTTGCCGCCGAGGTCGTGGAGGTCCATCAGCGCCGCCTCGGCCGTGTAGTCGTAGGCGAGGTCGAGTTGGCCGACCTCGGCGGCGATCACGGCCTGGGTGCAGGCGGAGAGCGAGGAGTCGCGGACGGTGAGCCGCTCGTAGTAGGCGAAGTTGCGGGCCTTCTGCTCGTCGGTGAAGGCGTCGCCGCGGACCTGCATGGCGAGCACCAGGTCGGCCTGCTTGACCACCTGCTTCCGGTACAGGTCGAAGTACGGGTAGTGCAGCAGCAGCGGGTACTTCTCCGGCGGGGTGGACTCGAAGTCCCAGACCTGGTGGTGGGTGAAGCCGTCGGCCTGGGGGTGGACGCCGAGGTCCTCGTCGTACGGGACGTACATCGCGGCGGCGGCGTCGCGCCAGGCGGCGGTCTCCTCGGTGTCCACGCCGAGCGCGTCGGCCTCGCGCGGGTGGCGGACGGCGGCCTCGGCGGCGGCGCGCAGGTTCGTCTGCGCCATCAGGTTGGTGTAGACGTTGTTGTCGGCGACGGCGCTGTACTCGTCCGGACCGGTGACGCCTTCGATCCGGAACTTCCCGGCGCTGTCGTGGTGGCCGAGCGAGCGCCACATCCGGGCGGTCTCCACCAGGAGTTCGAGGCCGTACTCGCGCTCGAACTCCGCGTCCCCGGTGGCCCGGACGTAGCGGGCGACGGCGGCGGCGATGTCGGCGCCGATGTGGAAGGCCGCGGTGCCGGCCGGCCAGTACCCGGAGCACTCCTCGCCGCGGATCGTCCGCCAGGGGAACACGGCTCCGGCCAGGCCGAGTTGGGCCGCGCGCTCGCGGGCGAGCGGGAGGGTGGTGTGCCGCCAGCGCAGGGCCTGGTTGACGGCGCCGGGCAGGCAGTAGGTGAGCACCGGCAGGACGAAGGTCTCGGTGTCCCAGAAGCTGTGCCCGTCGTAGCCCGGGCCGGTCAACCCCTTGGCGGGGATGGCGCGTTCCTCGCTGCGGGCGCCGGCCTGCAGCACGTGGAAGACGGCGAACCGGACGGCCTGCTGGAGTTCGACGTCGCCCTCGATCTCGACGTCGCTGGTCTCCCAGAACTCCCTGAGGTAGTCGGCCTGTTCGGCGACCAGGCCGTCCCAGCCGGTGTAGCGGGCGGCGTTCAGCGCGGCCTCGACCTGGTCCCGGACGGCGGGCAGCGAGCGGGTGCCGGACCAGCCGTAGGACATGAACTTGACCAGCCGCAGCCGCTGTCCGGGGGCGAGCACGGTGGTGACGCTGATCCGGCAGTGGTCGGCCTCGGCCTCGGCGACGGTGTCGAGCCGTTCCGGGCCCTCGATGACGTGGTCCATCCCGGCGGCGACCCGGATGCCGCTGAACCGGGTGCGGTGCACCAGGACGGCCTTGGTGCCGCTCGCGTGGTGCGCCTCGGCCTGCAGCGGCGCCTCCAGCACGGCGGCGGCGCGCGGATCGCCCTCCGGGCCGCCCGGCAGCTGCTCGTTGGCGACCAGCTCGGACTGGAGCACGATCCGCACCGGCCCGTCCACCGCCTCGACGGTGTACTCCACGGCGGCGATGGCCCGTTGGGTGAGCGAGACCAGCCGGGAGGAGCGCACCCGGATGGTCCGCCCGGCCGGGGAGGTCCATTCGCAGTCGCGGTGCAGCAGGCCCTCGCGGAAGTCCAACCAGCGGGTGTGGCTGACCAGTTCGCCGTAGCGCAGGTCGAAGGGCTCGTCGTCCACCAGCAGCCGGATGATCTTGCCGTTGGTGATGTTGATGACGCTCTGGCTGGACTCCGGGTAGCCGTAGCCGCCCTCGCCGTACGGCAGCGGGCGCAGTTCGAAGACGCCGTTGAGGTAGGTGCCGGGCAGGCCGTGCGGCTCGCCCTCGTCCAGGTTGGCGCGCAGGCCGATGTGGCCGTTGGAGAGCGCGAAGACGGACTCGGCGCGGGCCAACGAGGCCGGGTCCACGCCGTGTTCGGTGACCTGCCAGGGGTCGATGGTGAAATTGTCCGCAGGACTCATCGCTCTTCCTCCGGCAGCAGCTCGGCGAGGTCGTCGACGACCACGGTGGCGCCGTCGCGGCGCAGTTCGGCGGCCTGCCCGGTGCGGTTGACCCCGACCACCGCGCCGAAGCCGCCGGCCCGGCCGGAGGCGACCCCGGCCAGCGCGTCCTCGAAGACGGCGGCGTGCGCGGGTTCGACGCCGAGCTCCCGGGCGGCGTACAGGTAGGTGTCCGGGGCGGGCTTGCCGGGCAGGGACCGTTCCTTGGCGACCACGCCGTCCACGATCACGTCGAAGAGGTCCAGGATGCCCGCCGAGCGCAGCACGTCCCGGCAGTTGGCGCTGGAGGAGACCACCGCGCGGGGCAGTCCCAGCGCGCGCAGCCGGTGCACGTAGGCGACCGAGCCGTCGTACGGGGCGACGCCCTGCTCGCGGATCAGCCGCAGCACGGTGTCGTTCTTGGCCCGGCTGACGCCCTGCACGGTACGGGTGTTCGGCGGGTCGTCCTCGGTGCCCTCGGGGAGGTCGATGCCCCGGCTGCGCAGGAAGGCCCGGGTGCCGTCCAGCCGCGGGCGGCCGTCCACGTAGGTGTCGTAGTCGGTGACGGCGTCGAAGGGGACGAACGGACCGCCGGTGCGGGCGGATTCGGCGCGCAGGAAGGCATCGAAGGTGTCCTTCCAGGCCGCGGCGTGCACCGTGGCGGTCTGGGTGAGCACCCCGTCGAGGTCGAAGAGGAAAGCGCGGATGTCGTCCGGTAGCCCCAGCATGGGTGCAGTCTGCCCCGGGAACGCGGGGGATGCCGCCCATTCCCGGCGGCGCGTCGCGGGAAGGGCGGCTTCCGGTTGCCCGCCGCGGCCGGGGGCCGTCACGGCCGGGGCCGTCGCGGCCGCGGCACCGGTTACGGCGAGTCCGGCATCTGCGCCTCCGGCGCCTGGATGACGGCGAACAGCGCGCCCTGCGGGTCCCGGACCACGGCCATCCGGCCGGACTGCATGTCGAACGGCGGCTGGAGCACCGAGCCGCCGGCCTTGACCAGGGCGTCCACCGTGGAGTCGGTGTCGTCCACCGAGAAGTACGTCATCCAGTGCGAGGGGGTGCCGGACCCCAGGTACCCGGGGATCGCCTGCATGCCGCCCACCGTGCGGTCGCCGACGTTCAGCGAGAAGTAGCCGTCCATGCCCTGGATGGTGGCCGGGCGCAGCCCGACCGCCGGCTGGTAGAAGCGGCCGGCCGCGTCGGTGTCGGAGGTGTTGAGCTCGTTCCAGACCAGCGCGCCGGGCTCGTTGACGACGCCCGCGCCGATGAAGTCCATCGCCTGCCAGACCCCGAACACCGCGCCGGTCGGGTCGGCGGCGACCAGCATCCGGCCGATCGTGCCGACGTCCATCGGCTCGTAGAGCACCGTGCCGCCGGCCCCGGCGATGGCGGTGTGGGCCGCGTCGGCGTCGTCCGAGGCCAGGTAGGTGGTCCAGGCGACGGGCGGCAGCGGCTGCCCCTCGGGCCCGGACTGCGTCATGATCCCGGCGACCGGGCGGCCGTTGAGGGTGCACACGGCGTACCCGCCGAACTCGGCCGGGCCGACCTCGCCCTGCCAGCCGAACAGGTCGCGGTAGAAGTCGAGCGCGGCCTGCTGGTCGCTCGCCATCAGGTCGATCCAGCACGGGGTGCCGGGCTTGTACGGATCGGTCACTAGGGGCATTGCGGGGCCTCCCGGAGGCGGTGGTGGCCGGCTGGGGTCGTCGGGCGGGCGGACGGGCCCGGCCCGACCGGTACGGCCGTCCGCACGGACGGCGGTACGACGGCGGTACACCGCCCACCTTCGGTCCGGCGCCGCGTTCCCGCCACCGGACGGCGCCCTGGCGGGCGACCGGCGGCGGGGCGGCGGGGCGGCGGGGCGGCGGCGGGGCGGTGGCGGGGCGGTGGCCGGGTTGTGACCCCGCGGTCACTCCTCGTCGTGGCGCAGGGCGGTGACGAAGAGCGGCTGCGCCTTGCCGCTCTGCGCGTAGTCCTTGAGCCGGACCAGCAGTTCGGCCCAGGTGCCGGCCACCATCGGGACGCCCTCCTCGCTGCCCGGCTGCCAGCCGCCGTGGCGGAACAGCAGCCGGGTGCGGTCGGGGGCGTCGGGCTGGTCGGAGAGGTCCCAGCTGATCCAGGTGCCGGCCCAGTGCGGCGGGAAGGCCCCGGCGTTGGCCCACAGCACCCGGTCCGGGTCGGCCCGCTCGCGGCGCAGCCGGAACGGCTCGGGGACGCCGGGGAAGTCGAAGAGCAGCACCTCGCCCTCGCGGTCCACGCCGGTGGTCCACCAGCTGGTCAGCCCGACGTGGGTGTTGAGCGCGTCGAGCACGGCGGACCGGGGCGCGGCGATGTCGATCTGCATGGCGATCTCGGGCATGGGGTCCGCCTTTCGGTGACGGTGGCCCCCTCGGCGGCCCGGTCCGGCGACGATCCGCGGACGGGCCCTGAGCCCACGATGGCACGACCCCGGGGCGTACGCGCTCCGGGGTCGTGCGGTCGGTCCGGCGGTCGGTCCGGGAGTCGGTCCGGCGGGTGCGGTCAGCCGCCGCTGCCGTAGGTGGTGTTCGCGCAGATGTCGTCGTCCGCCGAGCGGGCGTCGTTGGTGACGGTGGTGGGCAGCGGCTGCGGGGGCGTCTGGACGCCGGGGGTGGCACCCGCGGCGGGCGCGGTGGTGCCCATGCCGTTGGCCGCGGCGAAGTCCTGGCCGACGATCACCGAGATGCCCTTCGCGCTGCTGGGCTCCAGGCTCGCGCCCGGGAACAGCGCGGCGAGCTTCTCGGCGTTCGCCTTCTGGCTGGAGCTGTACTCGATCGTGGTGGTCTTGTACTTGGTGTTCGCCGCCTGGCCCGCCGTACTGGCCGAGTACTTGGCGCCCTTGAGCAGGTCGGTCCCCTTGCCGGCCAGGCCGTTGACGACCGTGCCGTTGTAGACCGCGACCTTGACCGAGGCGTTGGAGGGGTCCCCGGCCGCCGCGGCGGGCGTGCTGGGCGCGGCCTGCTGGGGGGCGGTGGTGCCGGCGGCGTCCGGCTGCTGGCCGGTGGCGTTCTGGCCGTCGATGGTCTGGTCGGCCTTGAGGGTGTCCCAGAGCTTGTTGGCGTCGGGCTGGACCAGGTCGATGTTGGCGTCCTGGGTGCGGTAGCGCCAGGGCGCCGTCACGAACTTGAGGTCGTGCATGTCGATGTTCTTCAGCGACAGGCCGAAGGAGATCAGCTTGTCCGCAGAGTCCAGCCCGGGGTCGACGGTCAGCGACTTGGTGGCCGCGTCGGCCAGCGGCAGCAGGTTGGTGGGGCTCAGCCCCTCCTTCTTCATCTTGGTGGCGAGCGAGCTCATGAAGGCCTGCTGGCGCTTCATCCGGCCGATGTCGGAGCCGTCGCCGATGCCGTGCCGCAGGCGTACGTAGTCGAGCGCCTGCTGTCCTTCGACGGTCTGCTTGCCCTGCGGGAGGACGAGGTTGCCCTTCTTGTGCAGGTTGGGGTTGATGTCCCCCTCGTAGATCGCCTTCGGCAGGCAGACGTCCACGCCGTTGACGGCCTTGGTCATCGCGGCGAAGCCGTTGAAGTCCACCACCATGGTGTGGTCGACCCGGATGCCGGTGACCTTCTCGATGGTGTTCTGGGTGCAGGCCGGGTTGCCGCCGTCGCTGCCGCCGACCGAGAAGGCGGCGTTGAACAGGTCGTTGCCGCCCTTGGTCCACTTGCCGTTGGGCAGCTTGCAGGACGGGATCGGCACGATCGCGTTGCGCGGGATCGAGATGCCCACGGCGTGCTTGTGGTCGGCGTAGACGTGCAACAGGATCGTGGTGTCCGAGCGGGCGCCGCCGTCCTCGCCGCCGCCGAGGTCGGAGTTGTTGCCGCCGCGGCTGTCGGAGCCGATCAGCAGGATGTTGACCGGCTTGTTGCCGTCCGCGTCGGCCTTGGCCTCGGGCGGGCGGTCGGTGGCTATCGCGTCGGCGTCGAAGGACTTGATGTTGGCGTTCAGCTTGAAGTAGATCGCGCCGCCGGCGCCCGCGATCAGCACCAGCACGCCGGCCGCGGACCAGGCGACGATCTTCTTCACGTTCTTCTTGGGCTTGGCGCCGCGCCGCGCCGCCGCCCGGCCGCCCGGGCCCGTCCCGCCGGAGCCACCGGAGCCGCCGGACCCGCCGTCCGACCGGCCGCCGCCCTTGCCCTGCGCGGCACGCCGGGCCTCGGCCCGACCGCCGGAGCGCGGGGCGGGCACGCCGCCCGCCGCACCGTCCGCCGGGAGTGCCCCGGGCGCGTCCTCGCCCCGAGCCGGGCTCTCGCCCCTGCGACCTGCCATGCGCTTACCTTTCACCGACGGAAGCGACGCCCCGGACGATCTGGCGCACCGCACTCAGGGAGACGGCCGGAACCCGCTCCCTGGTTGTACGTACGAAAGTCGGTACAGACCGACCATCGTGGCTTCCGATCATATGGAGACCGAAGGCGATCACCGACCTCCGGTACACCAACCACCCCGCAGGCCACCGGGCGCTGCCGCCACAGAACGTCCGGAATCGACCGATTCGGGCGGGGTGTCGTCGGCCTCGGAGAACCGGGCGGGAACCGGGCGGGAACCCGGTGCGAACTGGGCGAGAACCCGAGGGGAACCGGCCAGATCAGAAGACGCAGGGGATGCCGCCGTCGGCCTGGGCGTCGACCATCGGGCCCTGCTGGGCCACGTTGGTGCCCGGGTCGGTCGGGGCGGTGGTGGGCCGGTCGGCGGCGACGCCGGTGAAGCCGGTACCGAGGACGACGACCACCCGGTCGGGGCCCACCGAGGCGGACTCGGCGGCGGTCACGCCGTAGCGGGCGGCGATCTGGTCGGCGCCGTCCTTGGCACCCTTGCCGTAGCTGACCGTGGTGGTCTTCGGGCGGCTGGCCGCCGGGCCGGTCCTCCCCTCCTTGAAGCCCATGCCGACCAGGGCCTTGGCCTCGTCGGAGGAGGACACCCCGGCGGCGGCGGAGGCATTGAGGACGTCCACGGTGACGGCCTTGGCGGCGGCGGTCGGCGGCGCGGTCGGAGCCGTCGCGGTCGACTGGGCGGGGGCCGGGGTGGTGGCCGTGGCCCCGGGGGTCGCGTCGGCCGGGGCGGGGGCGGCGTCCGCGTAGCCGAAGAGCTGTTTGACGATCTTCTGGATCTTGGCCGGGTTGACGAGGTTGACGTCCTGGCCGTTGACCGACGAGAGGTCGGCCACCGGGAGGGTGCGGAACTCGGCGTTGCCGCCGGTCAGGTTGGGGGCCTGCTGGGCGAAGTCCAGGACGTTCCACTGGTCGTCGATGACGAGGTCCTGCTGCAGCACGCCCATCAGCTCCCGCATCTTGCCGAGGTCGCCGACGATGCCCTTCTGCTTGAGGTTGTAGACGACGTAGGAGACGAAGGCCTGCTGGCGGTGGGTGCGGGCGAAGTCGTCGGAGTTGCCGTGGCCGTCGTCCAGGTTGTGGCGCTGGCGGACGAAGGAGAGCGCCTGGGCGGCGTCCAGCTTGCTGTGCCCGGCGGGGAGCTTGAGTCCGGTGCCGCCGCCCGCCTTGGTGGCCGTCCTGGCGATGATCGGGTCGTCCACCGGGTGGGTGAGGCAGACCTCGATCGGCGCGAGCACCTTGGCGATGTCGTAGAAGCCCTTGAGGTTGACCTCGGCGACGTGGTCGACGGGCTGGTCGAGGAAGGTCTGGACGGTGCGGATGGTGGCCGCGCGCCCGACGTCCCGGCCGGCCTTCTCCAGGTCGGGGCCCTTGAGGCCCTTCGCCTTGGAGCTGCCGTTGAACTGGTCCTTGGCGTTGCCGTAGGCCTCCTTGATCTTGGCCATGCCCATCTTGGTGCCGTCGCCCTTGTACGTCATGACGTAGTCGTCGCGCGGGATGGAGACCGCCTGCACCTTGCCGCCGCCCGCCGGTATGTGCAGCAGGATCAGCGAGTTGGTGTTGTAGCCGCCGATCTCGGAGTCGTGGC
Source organism: Kitasatospora sp. NPDC058162 (assembly GCF_042884005.1). Taxonomy (NCBI): domain Bacteria; kingdom Bacillati; phylum Actinomycetota; class Actinomycetes; order Kitasatosporales; family Streptomycetaceae; genus Kitasatospora; species Kitasatospora sp. NPDC058162. The sequence continues at coordinate 29,103 of NZ_JBHVUS010000054.1, read as the reverse complement.
CGGCGTGCAGCTCGTTCTCCACGATCGACGGGTCGAGGTCCGAACCGTCCATCGCCTTGCGGCTGTCCAGGCCGATCAGCAGCAGGTTGATCGAGTTGTCGAGGTGCTTGGGGGCGTCCTTCTTGGTCTCGTCGAGGGCCTTGGACGTGGTCATCCCGTCGGTCAGCGACGTGTACTCGTACCAGACCACTCCGCTGGCCGCGAACACCGTGAAGCCGACCGCGCAGGCCGCCACCCGGCCCGCGATCAGCAGCGGGGAGCGTCCGCCGCCACCGGCCTTGCGGACGGCGGCCCGGCCGCCGGCCTGCGGCGGCTGCTCGGGGCCCTGCGGCTGCTCGGCGTTCTCGGTGTGCTCGGCCATGGTGTGTCCCCCGGCTCCCGGACCGTTCGATCCGTTTTCGACAGGCATGGAGTCGCCAGCGAAACACAGAAACGGATCACGCCAAAACGGTTCGACGTCAAATTGCCATCGCTGCGCCCGATTTACCGCAGATTGACCCCGACCGAAACGACTTCGAGGCCGGCATTGGTTCGCCGACGCATCGTCAAGTAGTGCACCCGACAGTGCAATGGCTTGGCCAACCTTCCCCCTGATCCTCTTGCCCCGGGCATGACAGTCGGCTCATCCTGAACTGCCACTCGCCAACGGCCGCCCCCACGGCCTCAGTTGGCTTGTGCTCCTCCTGTTCGTCCCCTCACGAAGGAGTCAGCATGCGCAGATTCATGATCCGCCTCGCCACCCTCGCGGCAGCGGCCACCACTCTCGCCCCCGTCGCGCCGACCACCGCGGCGGCCGCCCAGGGGCTCGCCTTCCGCCCGCTGCAGTACAACACCAACGGCTACAACTGGGGCGGCTACGCCGCGACGGGCAGCGGCTTCAGCTCGGTCTCGGCGTCCTGGACCGAACCGGACGCGACCTGCAACTCCAGCAACGACCTCTACGCCCCGTGGGTCGGCATCGACGGGTACGGCTCCTCCAGCGTCGAGCAGACCGGGGTGGCGACCGACTGCTCCAGCGGCAGCCCGGTCAACCAGGCCTGGTACGAGATGTACCCGGCGAACCCGGTCTACCTGAGCCTGAGTTCGTACCCGGTGTCGGCCGGCGACCACATCACCGCCTCGGTGAACTACGTCGGCAGCAACCGGTACACCCTCAAGCTGACCGACTCCTCACGGGGCTGGACCTACACCACCACCAAGTCCACCACCGCCCAGCGGACCAGCGCCGAGGTCATCATCGAGTCGCCGACCGGCGCCTACCCCGACTTCGGCACGCTGAACTTCACCTCGGCCACCGTCAACGGCAAGTCCCTCGGCTCGGCCGGCCCGGTCGCCCTCGACCCCAGCTCCAACGGCACCTTCGAGGCCAGCACCGGCGGCCTCGGCTCCGGTGGCACCAGCTTCAGCGAGACGTTCCTGGCGGAGTGACCGCCCCGGTGCCGGGGCGGGCGGGCGCCCACCCGCCCCGGCACCGGCCCCGCGGCCCCGGCCCAGACAGGGTCCGGCAGGGTCCGGCAGGGTCCGGCAGGGTCCGGTCAGCGGGCCAGCAGCTGCCGCAGCTGGTCGATGACGAACTGCGGATCCTCCTCCAGCACCCAGTGGTTGGCGTTCGGCACGACCGCGGTGGTCACGTCCGTCGCGACGTTCTTCATCTCCTCGCCGATCGAGTCCTTCATGCTGTTCTGGCCACCGAGGCCGAGCACCGGCATGGTCAGCCGGTCGTGCTCGAGCAGCGCCTGCAGGTCGTGCATGCCCTTGTCCTGCTGGCGGAAGAAGTCGAAGCCCGAGCGGGTGGCGCCGGGGCGGCTGTAGGCGGCGGTGTACTCCCGCTGGGCCTTGGCGCTCGGCGCCCCGCCCGGGCCGCCGTTGTTGTAGACCGACCCGTAGTAGACCTTCTCCTTGCCGGCCACCAACTGCTCGGCCACACCGGGCTGTTGGCCGTTGACGAAGGAGTCCCACCACAGGAAGTTCGGCATGTCGGCGACCAGCTTCAGGTACCAGAGGGTGGGCGGCGCCTCCAGGATCCCCAACTGGCTCACCTGGTCGCGGTACCGGGCGGCGTAGGCCAGCGCCACCCCGCCGCCGATGTCATGGCCGGCCACCGCGACCTTGGTGCCGCCGAAGCCGAGCCGGTCCACCACGGCGTGCACGTCGGCGGCGAGGGTGAGCGGGGTGTAGCTGCCGTAGGCGTCACTGTCGGAGGCCTGCGAGCGGCCCAGCCCGCGCAGGTCGACCGCGATCACGGTGTGGTCCTCGGCCAGCGCGGGCGCCACCTGCTCCCAGGCCTGGAGGGTCTCCGGCCAGCCGTGCAGCAGCACCAGCGCCGGGCCGTGCCCGGCCACCGCGTAGTGGATCCGCAGGCCGTCGCTGACCGCGTAGCCGTCCTTGAAGCCCGGCAGCCCGCCCGGCGGGGTGGCGGAGGCCTCGGCGGTGCTGCCGGTGGTGGTGAAGAACGTGGCGGCGGCGAGCGCGGCGGCGGCCGCCGCGACCGGCCAGCGCTTGGCCTGACGCCCAGTCAATGTCTTTGTACGGGACACGAATTCCCCCAGGTGATCGTTTTCGTTCGGGCGGCATCGTAGGACAGCGGGCCGAACCCGTTCGGCGCCCGGCGGCGCCCGGCCCGGCGCGGCCCTGCCGATTGACGCGAATCACGGCCCTCGTTGGCGCGAACCCACCCTGGTCCGTGCACGCAGGGAACGGGCGCCGGGGCCTCGCCCGCACCGGGATCTGACGGAGTTTTTGACAGAGCCGACAATAACTGGCACGATCCTCCCCATGGCACGCCCGAGGAAGTTCGACACCGAGGCCGCGATCGACGCGGCCATGAACACCTTCTGGACCAAGGGGTACACCGCGACCTCGACCGACGACCTGGCCGAGAGCACCGGCATGCTGCGCGGCAGCCTGTACAACGCCTTCGGCGGCAAGCGCCAGCTGTTCGAACTGGCGCTGCGCCGCTACCGCGAGGGCGGCGGCGCCGGGGCGAACCCGGTGCAGGACGACCGTCCGCCGCTGGAGCGCATCCGCCGACTGCTGCTGACCGGGGTGGACCAGGCCTCGGCCGACCACCGCGGCTGCCTCGCGGTCAATACCGTCACCGAACTCGCCATCCGAGAGCCGGAGTTGGCCGATCTGGCCCGCCAGGCCTTCATCCCGCTGGAGGCCTCACTGACCACCGCGATCGAGGCCGGCCGGCTCAGCGGCGAGATCCGCGCCGACCGCGCCCCACAGGTGCTCGCCCGCCAGGTGATGGCCGGCTTCCACGGCCTGCTGCTCCAGGCCAAGGCGGGCTTCGAGCCCGAGTCGCTGCACGCCACCGTCGACGCGATCGTCGAGGACCTGCGCGCCTGACCACCTGAACGCCCGACCGCATGACTGCCTGAGCGCCCGAGTCCTCACGGGGGCTCCGGGCTTCCCCGCACCCAGGTTTTTGGCACTTCAACCAACAACTACTCCCGCCGGAGGCCAGACCCCATGCCCCTGCTCCCCGTCATCCTGGCGGCGTTCTTCATGTACGGCTTCGACGGCAACGTCGTGAACGTCGCCCTGCCCGCCATCCGCGCCGACCTCGGCGCCGGCCAGGCCGCCCTCGAACTGGTCGTCGCCGGCTACGTGTTCAGCTACGCCACCGGACTCGTCCTCGGCGGCCGCCTCGGCGACATCCTCGGCCACCGGCGGATGTTCCTCACCGGCATGGCCGCCTTCACCGTCGCCTCCGTGCTCTGCGGACTCGCCCAGTCCCCCACCCAGCTGGTGCTCGCCCGCATGCTCCAGGGCCTCACCGCCGCCGCCATGGTCCCCCAGGTGCTCGCCCTGATCACCACCGTCATCCCCGCCGAAGGCCGGCCGCGCGCCCTCGCCTGGTTCGGCGTGACCGGCGGACTCAGCGGCGTCTGCGGCCAGCTGCTCGGCGGCGTGCTGCTCGACGGCGACCTCTTCGGCCTCGGCTGGCGCGCCGTCTTCCTGGTCAACCTGCCGGTCGGCCTGGTCGTCCTCGCCGTCGCCGCCGCCGTCCTGCCCCGCACCACCACCGGACGCCGCCCCGCCCTGGACGGCATCGGCGTGCTCGCCGTCTCCGGCTCGCTGGCCCTCGCCCTCGTCCCGCTCGTCCTCGGCCGGGAGGCCGGCTGGCCGCTCTGGGCCTGGGCGATGCTCGCCGCCGCCGTCCCCGCCGCCCTCGCCGCCCTGCGGTGGGAGCGCCGGCTCGCCGCCCGCGGCGGACAGCCGCTGCTCGACCCCGACCTGTTCCGCGGCCGGGTCTTCCGCACCGGCCTCGCCGTCAACGCCGCCTTCATGGCCTTCTTCGCCGGCTTCGTGTTCGTCATCAGCCTGACCGTCCAGACCGGCTTCGGCTACAGCCCGCTGCGCTCCGGCCTGGTCTTCACCCCCATGGCCGTCCTCGCCATGGCCGGCTCGCTCACCGGCAAGCGGCTGCTCCCCCGGTACGGGCTGCGCGTCCCCGTCGTCGGCGGCGCGATCACGGCGCTGAGCCTGCTGCTCACCGCCCTCGCCCTGCAGACCGACGGCGCCCGCCACGCCCTGCCCGTCCTGCTCGCCACCATGGGCCTGATGGGCATCGGCAACGGCCTGGTCCTGCCGTCCCTGATCGGCGCCCCGATGGCCGGGATCGCCCCCGAACGGGCCGGCACCGCCTCCGGCACCCTCTCCACCACCCAGCAGTTCGCCGCCGTCACCGGCGTCGCCGTCATCGGCGGCAGCTACTTCGCCGTCCTCGACCACCACAGCCCGGCCGTCGCCGCGGCCACCGCCGGCTGGGTCGCGCTCGCGGCCGTCCTCGCCATGATCGGCCTCACCGTCCGACTCTCCCGCGCCACCGCCGCGGCCGCCGCCCCCGCCGCAGCTCCCGGCGCCACCGCCCCGGCCCCGGCCCTCGCCAACCGGTGACCGGGGTCAGCCGGCCTGCCGGACCTTCACACCCCCGACCAGCGAGTACGAACGCACCTTGACCACCGCACCGCCCGGCTCGCCCACCACGCCCTGGCTCCGGCCGCCGAGCAGCGAGAAGCCGCTGACCTCCACCGCCGTCCCGGCCGGAACGGTCAGGTCCACCCCGCCGAACACCGAGAACGCGTCCACCTCGGCCGAGGCACCCTCCGGGTAGGCCAGCTCCGCGCCACCGACCAGGGCCACCTTGACCAGGTGCGTCCCGTCCACCGGCAGCACCGCCTCGGTGTGGTCCAGCTTCGCCCCGCCCACCGCGGCCACGTGCACCGTGCGCTGCCGGGCCGCGAAACCGCCGCGGTGCTTCAGCCCGCCCAGCAGTGCCAGGCTCCACTCGGTGCGGCGGGCCTCGGACGCGATGTTCTTCGTGATCTCCATGCCCTGAAACCTACGGCCGGGCCCGGACGCCCCGTCAGTGCCCGCGAACACCAGCCCGCCATGACAAACGTCATGCCCCCACCGCAGAACGGCCCGGGCCCCGGGCAGTGGTCGATCCACTGCCCGGGGCCCGAGCCATTGGTGGGGAAGTACGACAGGTAGGTCAGGCCCGGGCAGCGGCCCCGGCGTCGTGCGCGGCGAAGAGCTCGTCCGCGATCTCCCGGGTCCGCGGCAGGTCCGCCAGCGGCTCCCCGACCACGCGCCCCGCCAGCTCCCCGGCCAGCCGGATCACGTCCTCCCGCAGCTCGGCCTCGGCCAGCACCCGGTCCGCCGCCAGCTGCACCTGCGCCTCGGCCAGCATCCCGTCCCGCAGCGCCTGCCCCTCGGCCCGCAGCTGCGCGATCAGCGCCGCACCCTCCTCGGTCGCGGTCTGGCGGATCACCGCCGCCTCGTGCCGCGCCGCCGTGAGCTCCGCCTGGAACTCCTCGTACACCCGCTGGGCCTCGGCCCGCGCTTCCTCCGCCCGCTCGACACCCCCCTCAGTGGCGTCCCGCCGCTCCCCCAGCACCTTCTCGATCCGCGGCAGCAGAACAGCCCCGAGGATCCCGAATATCAGGAAGAAGCAGACGAGTCCGATGACCAGCTGTGCAACATCCGGCTTCAAAGGTCCCATGACACCAAGATAGTTGAGCCTTCCTCACTCACCCTCACCGCCCCCGGACACGACGAAGGGCGCCCTCCCCGACGGGGAGAACGCCCTTGGCCTGACCGGATCGTTCGTGTGGGCCACCAGGGGCTCGAACCCTGAACCTACGGATTAAAAGTCCGCAGCTCTGCCAATTGAGCTAGTGGCCCGCGGCCCTCCGTGCCGGGTGGTCCCGGGTGGGGAGGGCCAACGGCGATCCTACCCGGTGGGGCCCAGGGCTCCGCCAGTGGATTGGGTGGGCGCGCCGGGTGCGGGGGGTGCGGCTCGAGGCGGGCTGTAGTGGGCGGCGCGGACGCGGCGGAGCCAGGCCTCGGCGGGGCGGGGGTCGGGGGCGGCGGGCAGGACGCCGGGGCGGGCGAGGCGGTCGGCGGCGTCGGCGAGCAGCTGTTCGGCGGTGGCGGGGCGGTCGGCGATGCGTTCGCCGAGGTCGCGGACGCGTTCGGGGTCGGGCAGCCGGATCAGGTTGTGGCCGGTGCGGTGCAGGCGGACGGCCTGCTCGACCAGCCGGACGAGGTGCCGGGCGTGCTTGGCGGCCCGGCGGCGGGTGGCCGGGTCGGTGGTGTCGCGGGTCAGCAGTTTGCGGAACTGCTGGTCCGCGTAGCCGAGATAGGCGTTGCGGACGGCGGGTGCGCTGAGGAAGCTCGACCGGATCTCGACCAGTTCGCGACCGAGCGGGGTGGCGGTCTCGTACAGGTCCTCGGGCAGCCAGACGAGTTCGGAGGCGGTCGGGTTGCAGGACAGCGCCAGCCGGCACCACTTGGCGGCCTCGTGCAGGGTGACGTCCGGCTCGGTGGTGACGTGCGACTCGGCCGGGCGGTGCAGGCCGTGCAACTCCTCGGTGGGGACGGCGAACAGGCCCAGCCGGTCGATGTCGGAGCCGGCGTGGGCGAAGCCGTAGGCGGTGGAGCCGACGATGCCGGAGAGCAGCACGGTGCCGGGTGCGGCGGGCATGCGTTCTCCTCTCGGTCAGTGGTTCTTCCGGGTACCGCATCCTCTCCGGAACGGGCCGCGCCGGGCGAGCGATTTCCGACCCGGGGCCCGCCCGGCCGCCGATACTGGCCCCATGGAGCACGATCCCCGCCCGGAAGCCGTCGGCGTCGAGAAGTTGCGGGCCTGGTGGTCGCACCGGCAGTGGCTGGACCGCCCGCACGCCGGGGCGTCGGCCGCCGAGGTGCTGGCCGCGACCGGCTGGGCCCGCTCGGTGGGCGGCGCGGCCCCGTACCTGGGCCTGTTCGCCCGGGCCGGGCTGGGGCGGGCGGCGGTGGACGCCGCGGTGGCCGACCTGGCGGTGCACGAGCTGCCGTCGGCGCGGGGCTGCACCTACGTGCTGCCGGCCGCCGACTTCGCGCTCGGCCTGGCGGTGGGCGCGGCCGCCCCGGAAGGCGAGCTGGCGGCCGCGGCGAAGCACCTGGGGGTCGGCCGGGACGAGGTGGAGCAGCTCTGCCTGGCCATCGAGCGGGCGCTGGCCGACGGCGGGCCGCTGGATCCGACCACGATCCGGGAGGCGGTCGGCGGCGCGGTCCGGTCGCTGGGCGAGCCGGGCCGCAAGCGCGGGCTGGCGACCACCCTGCCGCTCGCCCTCGGGCTGCTGCAGTCACGCGGCCGGATCCGCCGGGTGCCCGTCAACGGCCGTCTGGACCAACAGCGTTACGGCTACGTCGGCTGGGACCAGCCGGTCGCGGGGAACGCCGTGGACCTCGCCCGCCGCTACTTCTCCTGGGCCGGGCCGGCCACCCTCTCGCACTTCCGCTGGTTCTCCGGCTTCTCCGCGGCCACCGCCCGCGCGGCCGTCGCCGAGGCCGGCCCGGTGCCGGTCGCCCCCGGCTCGGTGCTGCTGCTGCCGCCCGAACTCGCCGAGGAGTTCGCCGGGTTCGAGGTGCCGGCCGAGCCGCACTACACCCTGCTGGCCGGCATCGACGGCATCCACCTGCTGCACCGGGACCTGTCCCGGCTGCTCGACCCGGCGGACGCCGCCCGCCCGCTGCCCGCCGGCCGGGCCGGGCGCACCTTCGGCGGCGAGACCGACCCGCAGACCCACCTGGTGCTGGACCGGGGCCGGATCGTCGGCCTGTGGGAGTACGACACGGAGCGGGCCGAGATCGTCCACCAGTCCTTCGTCCCGCCGGACGACGCGCTGCGCGCGGCGGTGGCCCGCACCGAGGCGTTCGTCCGGGACGAGTTGGGCGACGCCCGCGGGTTCAGCCTCGACTCGCCGAAGAGCCGCGCCCCGAAGGTCGCCGCGCTGCGGGAGGCCGCCTCGGCGGGGCGGCGCGCCGGCTGACGGCCGGGTAGCGTACGAGCCATGTCGACTCCCAGCACCGACGACAGCACCGCCGCCGACACCGACGAGGTCCTGCTCGTCACCGGCGCCGGCCGCGGCATCGGCGCCGCCACCGCCCTGCTGGCCGCCCGCCGCGGCTACCGGGTGTGCGTCAACTACCGTACGGACGAGGCCTCGGCGGCCGCCGTGGTGGACGCCGTCCGGGCCGGCGGCGGCACCGCGATCGCCGTCCGGGCCGACGTCAGCCGCAGCGCCGAGGTGGAGCGGCTGTTCGCCACCGTGGACGCCGAACTCGGGCCGCTCACCGGGCTGGTGAACAACGCGGGCACGCTGGAGCGGCAGTGCCGGCTGGAGGACATCGACGAGGACCGGCTGAACCGGATCTGGGCCGCCAACATCACCGGCCCGTTCCTGTGCGCGGCCCAGGCCGTCCGCCGGATGTCCACCCGGCACGGCGGGCGCGGCGGCGCGATCGTCAACGTGGGCTCGGCCGCCTCCCGGATCGGCTCGCCGAACGAGTACGTCGACTACGCGGCCGCCAAGGGCGCGGTGGACTCGATGACCCGCGGACTGGCCCTGGAGGTCGCGGCCGAGGGGATCCGGATCAACTGCGTGCGCCCGGGCCTGATCCACACCGGCATCCACGCGCTCGGCGGCGAGCCGGGCCGGGTCGACCGGGTCGCGCCGGGCCTGCCGATGCGGCGCGGCGGGGAGCCGGAGGAGGTCGCCGAGGCGGTGCTGTTCCTGCTGTCCCCGGCCGCCTCGTACACCACGGGGGCGTTCCTGGAGGTCTCCGGCGGGCGCTGACGGGGCTGCGGCGCGACGTCGTACGGGACGTCGTACGGGACGGGGTACGCGACGGAGTACGGAACGGGGTTAAGCGAACGGTCCTCTCCGGTTTCCTTCCCCCCGCTCCGTCCGCGCCCGTACGGTGGGGGCCATGACCGATGCCTTCATCGACATCCCCGGTGTGCGCAACTTCCGTGACGCGGGCGGGATCGGCGCCCTGCGCCGGGGCGTCCTGTACCGCTCCGGCTCCCTCCACACGCTCACCGAGGAGGGTGCCCGGAAGCTCAAGGACCTCGGCCTGCGGACGGTGATCGACCTGCGCAGCCCGTTCGAGCTGGAGGTCTGGCCGGACCAGCGGCACGGCCTCGACCACGAGTCCCTCAACCTGCCGACCCTGCCCGCCAACCGCGAGGACCTCGACCGCCCCTGGCCCGAGGACCAGGCCGAGCTCTACACCTTCATGCCCGAGACCGCCGGCCCCTCGCTCGCCGCGGTGATCCGTCGGCTGGCCGCCCCGGAGGCCGTGCCGGTGATCGTGCACTGCGCCGTCGGCAAGGACCGCACCGGCCTCACCATCGCCGTCCTGCAGTCCCTGCTGGGCGCCTCGGACGCCGACATCACCGCCGACTTCCTGCTCTCCAACGCCGGCCTCGACCTGGAGGACGGCCCCACCCCGTACATCGACGAGACCGGCACCGAGCGGATCTCCCGCCCGATCAACGCCGACCTCATCGCCTCCTCCCTCGCCTGGATCCGCACCCACCACGGCACCGTCCCGGCCTACCTCGCCGCCCACGGCCTCACCCCCGCCGACCTGGACGCCCTCCGGGCCAACCTCTCGGCCTGAGGCGCCGGTGGGACGGCCCGCTCTACCGCTGCCGTTCGAAGCGCCACCACTGGGTGGGGGCATCGGTGTCCTCCCACTGCTGGGCGCCGGTGTCGGTGGCGGTGAGGGGCTTGCCGCTGATGAAGCTGGTGACGGTGTAGGTGCCCGGGGCGTCGACGTGGGCCTCCAGGAGCCACTCCTGGGCGCCGAAGGCGTTGGCGGACCACTGCTGGACGGGGACGCCGTCCTCCGGGGAGGCACCGGTGACGTCGAGGCGCTTGCCGCTGCCGGCGTTCTCGATGTGGAAGAGCGCGCCGCCGGGGTGGACGGCGGTGAGCTGCCAGAGCTGGGCGTCGGAGCCGTCGTCCGTGCCGAGGCGGATCCGGGCGCCGCTGCGTCGGGAGGCCTCGGCGACCTCCAGCAGCAGGCCGCTGCCGATGTTGCGGATCCGGTAGCGGCCGTCGGTGACCGCCTGGTCGGCCGTGCTGTCAGGGGCGCTGTCCGTCATGGCCGCAGTCTCGCACCAGCGGCTGACAGCGCGGCCCGCTCCGCGGTGCGGCGGCGCGCCTCGTGCCCGAAGACGGCCGCCAGCACCGCGACCACGGCGGCGACCTGGGCCAGGGCGGACACCGAGGTGCCCAGCGGTACCGTCCCGGCGATCAGGGCGGCGCCGACCAGCCGGGGCAGGTTGGGCCGCAGCCCGAAGAAGCGTCGGACGGCGGTGTTGACCACCAGGTACAGGGTGATGCCGCCGGCCAGCGCGGTGGCCTGCGGCGGGGTGATCGCGGCGCCGGGGTGGGCGGTCGCCGACTTCACCCCGGCGGCGAACAGCAGCACGCCGAACAGCAGCCCGAGGTGGCCGAGGTAGTAGACGGAGACCGCCGCCCGGTTGCGCTCGGCGGAGGGCAGCGAGGCCATGTGGTGCTCGGCGCGCGCGTCGTCGTCGTGCCCGAAGTACGCCCACCAGAGCCCGACGCAGACGGTGAGGCTGAGCAGCGCGACGGCGATCAGCGCCGGTCCGAGCCCGGCCGCGCCCGCGCCGATCCCGATGGCGATCACCGACTCGCCGAACGCGATGATCACGATCAGCCCGTGCCGCTCCACGAAGTGGTCCGCGCGCAGCCGGAACTCGGGCAGCCGGGCCACCCGCGGGGTGACGAACTGCATCGCGAAGGCCGCTGCCCAGAAGCCGAGTTGGGCCGTGCCGGTGAGGTAGCCGCCGGTCACCACCAGCGCGGTGACGACCAGGTTGGAGGCGCCCATCCGCAGCGCCGCACCGGGCGCCACCCCGGCGGCGACGAACATCCCGGTGTGCAGGGCGACCACCACCAGGTACGCCCAGCCGAACGCGGCGCCGCTGCCCTCGAAGGCGTGCGGCACGGACAGCGAGATCACCAGGAAGGCGCCCATCGCCAGCATCAGCAGCGCGCGCCGCCCGTGGGTGCGTGGCGGCATGGCATTGGTGAGCCAGATGAAGGCGTCGTACATCCACCAGATCACCCCGAGCATCACCAGGACCTGGGCGAAGCCGCCGGGGGTGAGGTGGTGGACCAGGCTGCCGGTGAGCTGGGTGATGGTGAAGACGAAGACGAGGTCCAGGAAGAGTTCGAGCGCCGCGACCTTGAGGGCCGGTTCGGCCTTGAGCGCGGGTTCGGCCTTGAGCGCGGGTTCGGCCTTGAGCGCCGGTTCGGCCTTGAGCGCGGGCTCGGATATCGCGCCGACCTCGGACGCGACGGGGGGTACGGGAGACGCAGTCACCGCGCGAGTATCCGTCACCGGGCCGGTGCGCAGGGCGGTTTCCGGTGGACGGGCGGGGCCGCCTATGCTGCGGCGAATGTCCGACCAGAGCACTTCGCCGACCCGTCAGCAGCCCACCCTCCTCGAAGCGGTGGCCGTACTGGAGGCGGTGGTCGCGGCCGGCGACGACGAGGGCTTCGGCCCGGCCCTGGGCCTGGTCGGCGGGGTGTTCGGCCCGGCCGGACCGGCCGAGCGACGGGCGGCCGGCCCGCGGCTGGCCGCGTTGCTGCCGGACGCGCCGCCGTTCCCCCGGGCCCACCTGGCCATGGTCGTCGGCGCCTGCGTGGAGTCCGGTGCCGGCCCGGTGGCCTGCGCCGGCCCGGTGCTGGCCGGACTGCGCGGGGCGTTGACCGGCGCGCAGCGGCTGGTCGAGCACTGGGCGCGGACCGGCGGCGGGCCGCTGCCGGACCAGGAGGCGGACGATCCGGCCGAGGCGCACGCCCGGATCGAGGACCCGGCGCACCTCGACCCCTGGCACGCGCACCAGGCCGTGGTCGCCTGGTGGACGCTGCACCTGTGGCAGCAGGCCGCCTGGGCGGTGTACGCGCACCCGCCGGTCCGGGCCGAGGCCCGCGCCTCGGGCGTCACCGAGGTGCTGCTGGGGCTGTTCGACCGGTACGACGGCGAGCGGCACGACTTCAAGGGCCTGACGCACCTGGCGCTGGTGCTCGACGACGAGCCGCTGCTGGTCCTCGACCGCCCCACCGGCACCGGCTACCTGCTGCGGATGAGCGGCCTGAGCGACACCTTCCAGCTGCACACCCTGCTCGCCGACGTGCTGATCGGCGGCGGCCACCTGCCCGGCGCCCCGCAGGACCCGGAGGTGGTGGCGCTGGCCCGGACGGAGTTCCTGGACGGCCGCCGGCTGATCGCCACCGGCGCCTTCAACCTGGTCGCCCCGGACGGCTCCTGGCTGTGGAACGAGGGCACGCCGAGCGACGTCCCGGTGCTGGACGGCGTGCGCACCCTGGTGCTGGAGCCGCTGCCGTACGAGCGCAGCTGGTCGGCCGGGCGCTTCCTCCAGGAGGTCCCGGGCGAGCTGCGGCTGGAGCGGGTGCTCGACCCGGCGGAGGCGGCCCGGCTGCTGGCCCGGACGGTGCCGGGGGCGGCTGCGGCCTCGGCCTTCAACTGAGCGCCCCGGGCCCCTGGCCGGTTGCCCCGTTCACCGCGTTAGGGTCGGAAGCCGACGCACGTCCCCTACGAGCCCTACGAGTGGAGTCGACGATGGCGAAGGTCCCGAACGCGCTCGCGGCCGCCGCGCCCGCCGCGCTGACCGCGGCGAGCGGTCTGGTCGGCGGTTACGGCGTGGCCCGCTGGAGCGGCCGGCGCGAACTGGGCGGCGCGGTGCTGGCGGTGGCCGGTGCCGGGGCGGCCGCGCAGTGGCGGCGCAGCTCGGGCACGGCGGCCGCGGCGGCGCTGACCGGCCTGTACGTGGCGGCCTTCGGCGGCTCGCACCCGCTGGCGAAGCGGATCGGCGCCTGGCCGTCGGTCTTCGCCGTCACCGGGGTGGTGGCGGCGGCTTCGACGGCCGCGACGGTGCTGTCCGCGCGCAAGCGCTGAGCAGCCCGTCCCGAACCGGCCCCCCACTGGTCCTGAGCCGGTCACGGCCCTGGTTCACGGCCCCGGTTCAGGACGGCACGACCGCCGTACCGAACCGCGCCTCGAAGGCCGCCCGGTTGGCCGAGACCGGCGAGCGGTCCCAGACCGCGAACACCACCTGGTCGAACGCGCCCCCGTACCGGGCCAGCGCGCCCTCGAAGGCCTCGGCGACCTGGGCCGGGTCGTTGCGGAACACCCCGCAGCCCCAGGCGCCGAGCACCAGGGCGCGGACCTCGTGCCGGGCCGCCGCCGCGAGCACCCGCAGGGCCCGCTCGGCGAGCACGCCCCGGACGTCCGTACCGGCCGAACGCCGTTCCAGCTGACCGGCGTTGGGGGCGGGCGAGGTCAGGAAGGTGACCGGGTACGGCCGGGCCAGCAGGTCGCCCCGGCCGCCCCGGATCACCGGTACGGCGGGCGAGACGATGACCCGGTGGCTGTACCGCAGGTCCGTCGAGGCCCGGTGCGCCTCGTAGTAGTCCGGCGCCTCGACCAGGCAGCTGTACAGCAGCGCGCTGCGGCAGAGGTCCTCCTCCTGGGCGCGGGCGCCGCGCAGGTACCCGCCGCCGGGGTTGCGCGCGGAGGCGAAGTTCAGCACCCCGACCGGCCCGGCCCCGGCCGCGACCAGCCGCCGGGCGGCCTCGACGCTGCCCTCGGCCGTCACCTCGATCCGCCCGCCCGCCGGACCCCGCTCCCCCGCCGCCAGCAGCGCGTCCAGCCCCTCCGGCGCGTACGACACCGTGCCGGCCCGGGCAGCCGCCAACTGCTCCCCCACCTGCACGAGTTCGCCCCCGGCCGTCCGGTAGCTCCCCCGCGCGGCGATCTCCTCGTTCACCCGTGCCACGTCATGCAGTCTGCTGCTCATGTCCGTGACGCTACGGGACTACCCTCAGCACGCGCCACAGGTTATTCTCACTACCAGAACAACACCTCGGGGGGCGTGTGGCAGCGAGGTGTCGGGGGGGGTACCGGGGGTATCGGGGGATATCGCCGGGGGAACGCGAAGGGCCCGCTCCGGGGGACGGAGCGGGCCCTTCGTACGTGGTTCAGTCAGCCGGCCGGCGGTCGATCACCGGCCGTGCCGCACGACCTCGGTCGAGGTCAGTTCTTCCAGCGCGGCTTGCGGTCGTCGCGGTTGAAGCCGCCACCGTTGAAGCCGCCGCGGTCGCGGTCGCCGAAGCCGCCGCGGTCACGGTTGAAGCCACCGCGGTCGGCCTGCGGACGGCCGCCGGAGCGGTGGTCGTCGCGGCGCGCGAACGGACGGCTGCTGCTGCCGCCGCGCTCGTCGCGGTCCCGGCCGAAGGACGGGCGGTCGCCGAAGGTGCGGGCCGGACGGTCGCCGAAGCCACCGGAGCGGCCACCGCGGTCGTCACGGTCACGGTTGAAGCCACCCGAACGCTCACGGTCGCCACCGAAGCCACCGGAACGGCCACCACGGTCGTCACGGTTGAAGCCACCGGAACGGCCACCGCGGTCGTCACGGTCACGGTTGAAGCCACCCGAGCGCTCACGGTCGCCACCGAAGCCACCGGAACGGCCACCACGGTCGTCACGGTTGAAGCCACCGGAGCGGCCACCGCGGTCGTCGCGGTCACGGTTGAAGCCACCGGAACGGCCACCGCGGTCGTCACGGTCACGGTCGCGGTCCCGACCGAAGGCCGGACGCTCGCTGCGGGCCTCGCGGTAGGCCGGGGTGCGCTCCTCCGCCTGCGGCGCGGCCGCGGCGGCCGGAGCCTCGGCGGCGGCCGGGGCGGCCTCCTCGCCGGTCTCCGGGGCGTCGGCCGGGGCCTCGTCCTCGATGCCCAGGTCGGCCCGCTCGCGCGCCGCACGGGCGGCCAGGCGGTCGGCCTCCTCGCGCAGCTCGGTGGCGCGGCGCTGCGCGCGCTCCAGCTGGCGGGTCATGTCGGCGAGCTCGCGCTCGGCGGCACCGGCGATGTTGGCGGCGCTCTCGGCCTGGACCTCGGTGAGCGAGCGGGCGCCGGTGATCTTGGCGACCTCGGCGTCGAAGGCGTGGTCCAGGATGTGGCGGCTGGCGTCGACGCCCGCGTCCTCCATCAGGCGGAAGACGCCGCGGCGCTGGTGCGGCAGCACCAGGGTGACGACGGCGCCGGAGCGGCCGGCCCGGGCGGTGCGGCCGGAGCGGTGCAGGTAGTCCTTGTGGTCGCCGGCCGGGTCCACGTTGAGGACCAGGTCGATGCCGTCGACGTGGATGCCGCGGGCGGCGACGTCGGTGGCGACGACGACGTTGACGTAGCCGTCCTTGAAGTCGCCGAGGACGCGGGTACGGGCGCCCTGGGTCATGCCGCCGTGCAGCGCGTCGGCCTTGACGCCGGCCTCGATCAGCTGCTCGGCGACGCGGTCGGCGCCCATCTGGGTGCGGACGAAGATGATCGTGCGGCCCTTGCGGGCGGCGATCGCGTTGGTGATCGGCGCCTTGTCCTTGGGCTTCACCACGAGGATGTGGTGGGTCATGGTGGTGACGGCGCCGGCCGACGGGTCGACCTCGTGGGTGACCGGGTTCTTCAGGTAGCGCTTCACCAGGGTGTCGATCTCGTTCTCCAGGGTGGCGGAGAACAGCAGGCGCTGGCCGCCGGCCGGCACCTGGTCGAGGATCTCGGTGACCTCGGGCAGGAAGCCCATGTCGGCCATCTGGTCGGCCTCGTCGAGCACGACGGTCTGGACGTCGGCCAGCTTGGCGGAACCGCGGTTCAGCAGGTCTCGCAGACGGCCGGGGGTGGCGACCAGGATGTCGACGCCGCGCTCCAGCGCGTAGATCTGGTTCGACATCGAGGTGCCGCCGCAGACGACCTTGAGCTTGAGGCCGAGCACCGAGCCGAAGGGCTCCAGGGCGTCGGCGACCTGCATGGCCAGCTCGCGGGTCGGGACCAGGATCAGGCCGCGCGGGTGCTTGGCGCGGGTGCGCTCGCCGTCGGCGAGGCGGGTCAGCAGCGGCAGGCCGAAGCTGAGGGTCTTGCCGGAGCCGGTGCGGCCGCGGCCCAGCACGTCCTTGCCGGCCAGGGCGTCCGGGATGGTCGCGGCCTGGATCGGGAACGGGGTGGTGACGCCGCGCTTGGCGAGGGCGCGCACGACGTCGTCGTGCAGGCCCAGGTCGCCGAAGGTGATGGTCGGCTCGGCGGCCTCGGCCGCCTCCTCGACGGCCTCGGCGGCGTCGGTGGTGTCGGTGACCTCGACGGCAGCCTCGGCGGCCTCGGCGATCAGTTCGGTGGTGTCGGTGACATCGGCGGCAGCCTCGTTCGCGGGCATGGCGAAGCGGGCGTCGTCAACGAGAGACATGCAAAACCTTCCGGAAGTGGCACGCGCCAAAGTCCGGGGTTCTGTTTCACAACCGCCTCTATGCGGTCAGCCACGGATCGCCGGAACGCGCCAAGGGCGCCAGATGGGAATAGGGCGCCAATCAAATGAATCAAACGAACGATCTACCACCATAGACGACCCTCGGGATCAGAGGCAAATGCCCTGGCCAGATCGCTAATGCGCACCCGCATGCGGGCTCGGGGCCGAAGATCCGGAGCTGCCGGCGGAGGGCTCCGGGCCCGGCGGGACGGTCGCGGCGGGCGTGGTGTGCTCGGGTTCGGGGGTGCCGGACGGGTGGCCGCTCGGGGTGGCCGACGGGGTCCCGGCCGAACCGCCGCCGGAGCGGCCCTCCCCGGTGCCGCCGGTGCCCGTGGAGCCGCCGGCCGAGGAGCCGCCCGGGTGGGGCGCGGGGCTGACGTTCGCGCCGCCCGACGCACCGCTGCCGCCCGGCGCGCCCTCGGGGGAACCCGCCCCCGGCACCGGGACCACACCGGCCACCGTGCCGTTCGCGCCGGGCGCGAGCTCGCCCGGCGCGGCGCTCGTCGCCCCGGTCGGCGCGTTCTCGGCCTGCAAGCCCCCCTGGTGCTCCGAGCGCCCCGACGCACCCCCCGGGTGCCCGGCACCCGGCGCGGTCGAGGGGCCGCCCGTCGCCCCCGGCCGACCCGCCGGACCGGCCTGCCCGACCGGCGCCACACCGTGCTTCTCCTCCGCCGCCGGACCGACCGACATGCACCCGGTCAGCCCCAGCCCGGCCACCGCCAGCACCGCCGCCGCCCGTACCACCGCGCCCGAACGCGCCGCCCGCACCGAAGCCACCGAGCTCCCTCTCCATCGCCCCACCCGGGCCGCCCACTGCCGCGCGGCCGCTTTCGGTGCCCAACGCGCGCCGGGCGCGGCGGGACACGGGTGGGTGGCGCAGTTCTCGGCGACCGCCCCCTCGGAAGCCCTCCTGGAGGCCGCCAGGAGGCCGTCCAGGGGCGCTGGGGGCCCGCTCAGCCCCAGAGCGCCGAGGCCAGCTCCGCCCCCGCGTACACCGCGCCCAGCCCCGCCGCCAGGCTCCCGGCCACGTTCGCCAGCGCGTACCGCCCCGCACCGGACTCGGCCAGCCGCAGCGTCTCGTACGAGAACGTCGAGTAGGTGGTGAGCGCCCCGCAGAAGCCCGTGCCGACCAGCAGCTGGACGTGCGAGGAGGCCGCCCCGGCCGCGACCGCGCCGGTCAGCAGGCCGAGCACCAGGCAGCCGACCACGTTCACCGTGAAGGTGCCCCACGGGAACACCGAGTCGTGCCGGGACTGCACCGCCCGGTCGGTCAGGTACCGCAGCGGAGCGCCGACCACCGCGCCCGCCACCACCAGCAGCCAGTTCACTCCGCGCTCTCCCCCGCCCCCGCGTCCGGACCCGCACCCGCACCCGCACCCGGCTCCGTACCCCGGCCCGCGTACCGGACGACCTCGCAGCGGTCCAGCAGCACCAGCCCCTCCGCGACCAACTCCTCCAGCTGCGGCAGGAACCCCCGCACCCGCTCCTCCCGGTCCACGATCACCACCGCCACCGGCAGGTCCTCGCTCAGCGACAGCAGCCGCGCCGTGTGCACCAGCGAGGAGGCGCCGAAGCCCTCGATCCCCCGGAACACGCTCGCCCCGGCCAGCCCGGCGGCCCGCGCCCGGTGCACGATCTCGCTGTACAGCGGCCGGTGGTGCCAGGTGTCGCTCTCGCCCACCAGGACGGTCAGCCGCAGCGCCGGCCCGCTCAGCCGGCTCACCGGGCACCCCCGCGGTGGATCAGCCGCCGGGTCAGCACCGCCGCCGCCCACACCGCGCCGAGCGCGCCCAGCAGGGTCAGCCCCAGGTACGCCAGCCCGGGCCCGAGCCGCCCGGCCTCCAGCAGCCGGCGGACGTCCACCGCGTACGTCGAGAAGGTGGTGAACCCGCCCAGCACCCCGGTGCCGAAGAACGGCCGCAGCAGCGGGTTCGCCGGACGCCCCTCGGTGACCACCACCAGGAACACCCCGATCACCGCGCAGCCGACCACGTTGATCAGCAGCGTCGTCCACGGGAAGGCCGACGGCCCGGTCTCCCAGCCCAGCCCGGCCGCGTACCGCGCCAGCGCCCCGATCGCCCCGCCCGCCGCGACCACCGCCACGGCGGGCCCCTGCCCGCGCAGCACCGGGGGGCGCGGCGGCTGCGGTGCCGCAGTCACGGTGTCGTCCAACGCGTTCTCCGAGGTCGTCACGGGCCCATCAAACACCGCCGTCCGCCGCCTGGCACACCGTCACCCCAGACCCGACAATGATCCGGTGGAGATGACCCGGGAAGAGTTCGAGACGCTGGTCAGCGACGCCCTGGACCGGATCCCCCCGAAGCTCGCGGCGATGATGGACAACGTCGCGGTCTTCGTCGAGGACGAACCCGAACCGGGCGACCCCGAACTCCTCGGCCTCTACGAGGGCACCCCGCTCACCGAGCGCGGCGAGTGGTACGCCGGCGTCCTGCCCGACCGCATCCTGATCTACCGCGGCCCCACCCTGCGGCACTGCGAGACCCGCGAGCAGGTGGTCGACGAGGTCCGCACCACCGTCATCCACGAGGTCGCCCACCACTTCGGCTTCGACGACCACGAGCTGGACGAGCTCGGCTGGTCCTGACCCCGCCGCCGGAGGCCCCCACCAACCCCTCCGGACACCCCCACCCCCACCCGGCCCAAACCCGTTTTGGCGATCCGCCCCACATCCCATATGCTTCTCGACGTCCCCGGGAACGCTGGAAACAGCCGAACGGACCACAAGCCCTCATCGTCTAGTGGCCCAGGACGCCGCCCTTTCAAGGCGGTAGCACGGGTTCGAATCCCGTTGGGGGCACGCAGTACCGTAGTAAAGTGCAGTGCCGCAAGACCTTGGTGGTTCGCCACCACAAGGTCCCGTGGAGCAGTTGGTTAGCTCGCCACCCTGTCAAGGTGGAGGTCGCGGGTTCAAGTCCCGTCGGGATCGCTCGTCTCGCAAGAGACGGTGCAGTACGGCCAGGTAGCTCAGTTGGTACGAGCGTCCGCCTGAAAAGCGGAAGGTCGCCGGTTCGACCCCGGCCCTGGCCACAACCGCCTGAAATGGCACGATGCCCCCGAAGCAGCTCGCTTCGGGGGCATTTTCATGCCGGTTGACGCCGGCGCCGGCGGCTCCGGACCGAGGCGAACCCGGGCAGCCCAGCTGGGCCGCCCGCAGACCGCTACCGCGTGATGCCGGTCACAGCCCTTCACCTTCGACCGTGCTTCCAGGCGCTCGGCGCGCCTGATGGGGCGCGAGCCCTTGCTCGGTCGTGATCAGGGTTGTGATCGCCGGGAGTTGGTCGCTGAGGAAGAAGTGTCCGCCGGGGAAGGCCGCGAAGCGCGTTCCGGCGGTGGTGTGCCTGCTCCAGGCGGCGGCGCCGGCCTGGCTGACGCGGGAGTCGTCGTTGCCGGTCAGCACGGTGATGGGGCAGTTGAGGACAGCGCCAGGGGCGCACCGGTACGTCTCGATCGCCTTGTAGTCGCTGCGGATGGCCGGCAGGGCGCCCCTGAGCAGTTCGTCGTCGACGAGCAGCCGCTGGTCGGTGCCGCCGAGCGCGGCCATCTCCTTCAGCAGCGCGTCGTCACCGAGCCGGTGGACCGCGTCGGCGTTGAGGACGGAGGGGGCGCTACGGCCGGAGGCGAAGAGGTGGGCGACCGCAATGTCCTCGCGCTGGAATCGCAAAGCCACTTCAAAGGCGAGAATCGCGCCCATGCTGTGGCCGAAGAAGTGCAGCGGAAGGTCGGTCCAGCCGGCGAGCGCCTCGGCGATCGTGTCGGCATACCGGGGAATGCTGTCGATGAGCGGGTCCGCACGCCGGTCCTGACGGCCCGGATACTGTACGGCCACGACGTCGACGGCACCCGACAGGGCGAGTGCGAGCGGGCGGAAGAAAGTGGCCGATCCGCCCGCGTGCGGAAAGCACACCAGCCGGCGGGCCGCCCCGGGGGTGGGCTGGTACCGCCGAATCCATGCGCTTTCCTCGTGTCCGCCGTCCGACATGGCCCTGCCTTCCGTGATGGGTCAAGGGGAAGTGGGCCATGTCTGCGGAGGCCGTCTCCGTCGTGGCCTCTTGAAAGCTATCCGCACCCGCGCTGGACGGTAAGGCCGATTAGGGGCACTGACGGCTACCCCTTTCGGGGAGTGGACATGTCACTTCGGTTCAGCGGCGCAGCGCGCCGTGCAGCGCGGCCATCCAGTGCTCCGTCGTACGCCGGGCCAATGCGCTGTCCGGCGCGTACCCCTCGAAGAGGTGGAATGCGCCCGGCACGAGGTGGAGTTCGGTGCTGACACCGGCCTCGACGAGTCGGCGCGCGTAGTCGATGCCCTCGTCCCGCAAGGGGTCGTTCTCGGCCACCATGACGTAGGCGGAGGGGAGCCCCGACAGGTCGTCGGCACGGGAGGGCACCGCGTACGGAGCGGTCGGGTCTGCCGGGCCGAGGTAGGTCTGCCACATGGTCAGGGCGGTGGGCCGGTTGAGCACACGGTGGTCGGTAACGCTGTGAGCGGAGGGCGTGTCGCAGCGGTCGTCCAGTACGGGGATGAGCAGGAGCTGGTGGATCAGAGGTGGGCCGCCCCGGTCGCGGGCCATCAGGGCCACTGCGGCGGCGAGGCAACCGCCTGCGGAGCGCCCGCTGACCGCCAGCCGGTCGGGGTCCACGCCGAGGTCGGCCGCATGGGCCTGGAGCCAGCCGAGCGCGGCGTAGCAGTCGGTGAGTCCGGCGGGGTACGGGTGTTCGGGCGCCAGCCGGTAGCCGACCGAGACCACCACCGCGCCGCCTCCGAGGCAGATCTCGCGGCAGTTGCCGTCGGCGGTGTCGAGGTCTCCGGTGATGAAGGCGCCGCCGTGGCAGTAGAGCACCCCGGGCAGCGGCGCGCCGCCCTCCCCGGTCGGGGTGTAGACGCGCAGCTCTATCCGGTTGCCGTCAGGGCCGGTGAACGAATACCCGCTGATCTCGATCCTCGGGTCGGCGAGCGCGGGAGCGGCGGCCAGCAGCCTCCGGGTGGCGGCGCGGGTGCCGTCGACGTCGCTGAACCAGTCGAGTGTCGGAAGGGTGGCAAGCACGGGGGCGAGGGCGGGGTCGATATTCACAGAATTCCTCGGTGGCCTACGATGTCTTTTCAGGGTGCGATATGCGCGGAAGGAGCAGCGATGCGGGGCGGGGGCACTGGGTTCTCGCGCTCAGACGGCTGCGTTGTTTGCGTGCCATGATGATTGCGATGTGTCGGCGTGGATAGCCGAGGCGGCAATCGCTTTGTTCACCGCGTCGATCCGGGAAACCGCGCCGAGTTTCTCGAATATATTTCGCATGTGGCGTTTCACCGTGCCTTCGGCGATTCCCATCGAGGCCGCCGTCTGTCTATTGCTGCGGGCGGCGGCGACATGGTTGAGCACCTCGATCTCGCGGTTGGACAGCGCACCCGGCCCGGTCGGCTTCTGCCGGGAGACCTTGAGGCTCTTCCGGGAGACCGACATCGTCACCTGCTGATCGGCGGAGCGGGCGGCGCGGATCGCGGAGATCAGGGTCGCGCGGGTCGCGCTCTTGTGGAGGAAGCCGCTGATGCCCAGTTCGAGGAACTCCTGGACCAGGCCGGGGGAGTCGTGCATGGTCAGGATGACCGTGCTCGTGTCCGGGCAGCGGTCGCGCAGCTGCATCACGGTGGTCAGGGTTTTCTGCCCCGGCATCTCGACGTCCAGCAGGGCGATGTCGGGCTGATGCTGCACCGCCAGCTCCACCGCGGACTGGCCGTCTCCGGCCTCCGCCACGATCTCGAGGTCGGGTTCGCTGCGCAGGGAGTCGCACAGGGCTTGGCGCAGTATCGTGTGGTCGTCGGCGACGAGTATGCGGATCCGGTCAGACATGTTCTGCGACTCCGATCGGTATCCACAGGTCGACCCGGGTACCGGTCGGCACGGTGTCCTTGATGGCGAGCCGGCCGTTGAGTTGCGCAACGCGCTCGGACATGGAGAGCAGGCCGTGGCCCCTGCGGCCGGATACGGCCCGGTGCAGGTCGAGCCCGATGCCGTTGTCCTCGACCAGGACGTTCACCTCGCTCTCGGTGAACTCGACCCGCACATCGATCCGGCTGGCCATGGAATGCGCGAGAGCGTTGAGCAGGCACTCACGCAGCACGAGGAAGAGTTCGGTGAGCGTCCGGTGGCCGGCGGGTGCGCCGTCCCCGATGACGTCGATCGTCACCGCGCTCGTCCTTGACACCTGCATCGACTCCACGAACGCCGCAAGAGCGCTGCGCAGGTCCAGGTCCGAGGAGTCCTCGCGGAGCCAGGTGATGAGTTCGCGCAGTTCCAGCAGGGTGCTGACGAGCGTGTCACGCACGGCCAGCACGCGCTTCTGCTCGGCCTCGGTCCGGTCGGCGACCGACAGGGCGTAGAGCTCCAGCTGGCGCATCGCCAGACTCACGCTGCTGCCCACTCGGTCGTGCACGTCACGCGCGAGCTCCCGGCGGTGGGCGTTGCTCGCGTTGTGCATCGCGGTCAGCAAGGCCGCCTCGCGGTCACCTGCGATGACCTGCCAGCGTGCGTTGACGCTGCGATGGAGCGTGAGGAGTGCTTCGGCGAGCAGGGCGGGACCCTGAGGTTCGGCAACCACGACCTCCTGCAGCGCAGTTGCCACCGTCTCGAAGAGCACGACGGACGCCTGCGCCAGCGCGGCCTGGTCGGCGTGGAGCGTGGGGTGCGGATCGGCGGCGGCCCGGGCCAGGCGGGCCGCCGTCTCCGAGGTGACGGCCTGCCCCAGCCGCAGGGTCAGCGCACAGTCGGCGATGACCCCGTCGGCCTGGACGGCGATGCGGTCCCGACTCGCGGGACTCGCCATCAGCGTGCTCTGCTGCTGCGCCAGCCGCGCGCAGAATCGGTTGACCAGGTCCGGGGAGCGGCCCAGGAGGGCATGCCCCGACGGGTTTTCTTTGCTCAGATTTTTCTTGAAGGCCACAAGTAATCCCCCGATTCGGTGGGCTCCCAAGGATCTACCAGGGCCTCGACTCCGAACGGGCACCCGGCGCAACGCCCGGGTGCGCCGCTCGACTTCACAGGCCTGGAAACGGGATGATACATCGGTCAATGCGAACTGCGCAGACCAATTCCGCTTCCCGGCGGCCTGTGGCTTCGGCTATGACGACGAGTCAGTCTAATTCCACGCGCCGGTTCGCGGGTTGGCTGATGGTGCGTCAATGACGTGACACGGATCACGTTCTGGCCCGAGAGGTGGGGCGGTGGGGGCAGCGGCTACCACGAAAACCTCCCCCGTGCATTTCGGGCTTTTCAACTTCCATTTCCAGATGGCCCATTGATGCCGATCTGTGCAGTTCGAACTCATGGCTTTTCGCTGCGGGCGCGGCTGGTAAGCGTGATCCCCGGTACCGCCGCACGCACCTGTGTGCCGGCGTCCGAGGTGCGGGGCGTCCGGTGCACCCGCCCCGTGACCAGGGTGCTGAGCTGGTCCGACAGCCTCTACGGCGACGCCGGAACGGGTACCGATGAGGGTCATGAGGCACATCGGTATCACTAAAGGAGCACACGGGCGGTTGCGCCTTAAGTGACCTACTTCCCAACGCTTCGAGCTAACTAACGTGGGCCTCCGCGTGGCAGGTCAGCGGGTCGGGGAGGCCTGACCCCCACGCCGGACTTTCACATTCGAAGCACGTGGCAGTAGGGGGATTCCAGGATGAGGCTGGGCGGCGCTCTGAGCATCAAGGCGGCCTCGACATGGCTACCGGAGGACCGGGAAACCGTGGACGCGGTGATCGCGGACGGGCGACTGGAACCCGAGCACCGGCACCGCGTCGGCGTCACCGAACTCCCGGTCTCCACCGAACTTTCCGGCCCTCAGCTTGCGGCGCGGGCCGCCCAGCGGGCGCTGCGTGCCGCCGACTGGGACACCGACCGCGTCGGCCTGCTGGCCCACGCCTGGATCTACCACCAGGGCCACGACTTCTGGGCTCCCGCCCACTACGTCGCCGACCAGGCGGGTGTCAGCAAGGCGCTGCCCTTCGGCCTCCAGCACATGTCCAACGGCGGTGCGCTCGGCGTCCAGCTCGCCGCGACCCGGCTGGTCGCGGACCCGGCGATGGACTCGGTCCTGGTCACCACGGGCGACCGCTTCTCCCTGCCCGGCTTCGACCGTTGGGCCGGCGACTACGACGTCGTCTACGGCGATGCCGGCACCGCCCTCCTGCTCGGCCGCACCGACGGCCACGGCGACCTGCTGCACATGCTCTCCTTCTCCACCGCTGCGGCCGCCGAGACCGAGCTCTTCTTCCGAGGCCGCGACGGCTTCAGCGACGCGGCCCTCGACCACAGCCGCCCCATCGACGTACGCCGCCCGAAGAAGGCGTACCTGGAGATGGGCGGCATGGAGCAGCTCAAGTCGCTCGGCCTGGCCAAGGTGCGGCACATCCTGCTTGAGTGCCTGGAGTTCGCCGGTATCGAGCCGGGCGACCCACGGATCCGCTGCATCGCGCTGCCCCGCGCCGGCGACTCCGTCTACAACCTCATGTACCTGCCCGTCATCGAGGACGTGATCAAGGCCGAGCCACTGTTCCTCGGCCGGAAGACCGGCCACCTCGGCGCCGGCGACTTCATCGCCAACCTCAGCGACATCATCGCCTCGGGCATCCTCCAGCCCGGCGAGATCGCCCTCGTGATCGGCGGCGGTGCGGGCTACACCTGGTCCTGCGCCGCCTTCCAGGCTCCGGAGAAGACCCATGGCTGAGTCCGCACAGACCCCCCGCTCGCAGGGCACTCCGGCCATCGCGGTCATCGGCATCGCCTGTCGGCTGCCGGGAGCGCCGGACCCGCAGGCGTTCTGGAAGCTCCTCGACAGCGGCCAGGACGCGATCACCGAGGCGCCCGCCGACCGCTGGAACCCCGACACGCCCATCGCGGCCCGCTTCGGCGGCTTCCTCGACCAGGTGGACCGCTTCGACGCGGGCTTCTTCGGAGTCTCGCCCCGCGAGGCAACCGTGATGGACCCGCAGCAGCGCCTGATGCTCGAACTCGGCTGGGAGGCGCTGGAGGACGCCCGGATCGTTCCCGCCGACCTGCGCGGCAGCAGGACCGGCGTCTTCGTCGGCGCGATCGCCGACGACTACGCCCGCCTGATGCACGCGGCCGGCGTCGACGGCATCACCGCGCACACCGTCACCGGTACCCACCGCGGCATCATCGCCAACCGCGTCTCGTACGTCCTCGACCTGCACGGGCCGAGCATGACCGTCGACACGGCGCAGTCCTCCGGGCTCGTCGCGGTCCGGATGGCATGCGAGAGCCTGGCCCGTGGCGACTCGACGCTCGCCCTGGCCGGCGGGGTCAGCCTCAACATCCTCGCCGAGACCACCCTCAGCACGGAGAGGTTCGGCGGTCTGTCGCCCGACGGCCGCTGCTACACCTTCGACGAGCGCGCCAACGGCTACGTGCGCGGCGAGGGCGGTGCCGCCCTGCTGCTCAAGCCGTACGAGCAGGCCCTCGCCGACGGCGACCGCATCCACTGGCTCATCATGGGTGGCGCGGTCAACAGCGACGGTGCCACCGACGGCCTCACCGTGCCCAGCGGACGGGCCCAGGAAGAAGTGATCCGGCGCGCCTACGACGACGCGGGCATCGACCCGGCCCGGGTGCAGTACGTCGAACTGCACGGCACCGGCACCCGGGTCGGCGACCCCACCGAGGCCGCCGCGCTGGGTGCCGCGCTCGGCACCGGCCGTGCCGTCGACGCGCCGCTGCTCGTCGGCTCGGCGAAGACCAACATCGGCCACCTCGAAGGCGCGGCCGGCATCGTCGGCCTGCTGAAGGCCGGACTGAGCATCGCCCACCGGAGGATTCCGGCGAGCCTCAACTACGAACAGCCCAACCCCGAGATCCCGCTGGACGATCTGCGCCTGCGTGTGCGGAGCGAGTCGGGCCCGTGGCCGCACCCGGACCGCCAACTGGTCGCCGGGGTCAGCTCCTTCGGGATGGGCGGTACGAACGGGCACCTCGTGCTCGCCTCGCCGCCCGACCGGGTGGAGGGGGCGGGGCTCCCCGCGACCGACCGTGACGGGCACGCGCAGCCGGCGCCCTCCGGGCAGCCGTCGGCGGACGAAGCGCACGTGCCCTGGCTGCTGTCCGGGAAGACCGAGACCGCGATGCGCGCCCAGGCCGGGCGGCTGCTCGCATCGCTGAGTGCCGACGCGCCGCGGCGCCCCGCCGACGTCGCTCTCTCACTCGCCACCACGCGCACCCACTTCGCCCACCGCGCCGCCGTCGTGGCCGGCGACCTCGACGCCCTCACCGCCGGGCTGGAGTCGCTGGCGCTGGGCAAGCGCTCCGCCTGCGTGGTCACCGGTCGCGGCGCCGAGGACGGTGCACTCGCCTTCCTCTTCACCGGCCAGGGCAGCCAGCGCCTGGGGATGGGCCGGCAGCTGTACGAGACCCATCAGGTCTTCGCCGACGCCTTCGACGAGGTGTGTGCCGAGCTCGACGACCGCATCGGCCGCTCGCTGCGCGCGATCATCTGGGCGGAGGACGGCGAGGGCGGTACCGGTGACGCCGCCGCCGACCGCGCGTCGCTCGACGAGACCCGGTACACCCAGCCCGCGCTGTTCGCGATCGAGGTCGCCCTCTTCCGGCTGATCACCTCGTGGGGGGTGCGCCCCGACTACCTCGCCGGACACTCCATCGGTGAGGTCGCCGCCGCCCACGTGGCCGGTGTCCTCTCGCTCGCCGATGCCGCGACGCTGATCGCCGCGCGCGGTCGACTGATGCAGGCCCTGCCGACCGGCGGCGCGATGATCGCGCTCCAGGCCTCCGAGGCCGAGGTGGGCCCGCTCCTGCGCGGCTCGGAGCACACCGTCGGCCTCGCCGCCATCAACTCGCCGGGCTCCACGGTGATCTCCGGTGCCGAGCAGGACCTGCTGTCGATCGCCGAACACTTCCGCCGGATGGGCCGCAAGACCCGGCAGCTGACGGTCAGCCACGCCTTCCACTCACCGCTGATGGCCCCGATGCTCGCCGAGTTCCAGGCCGTCGCCGAGACCCTGACCTACCACGAGCCGGCCGTCCCGCTGGTCTCCACCGTCACCGGAGAACCGGCCGACGCGGGCGAACTGCAGTCCGCGGCCTACTGGGTCCGGCATGTCGCCCAGCCGGTCCGCTTCGCCGGCGCCCTGAACGCCCTGAACGCCGCGGGCGTGCGGACCTTCCTGGAGGTCGGACCGGGCGGAGTGCTCACCGCCATGGGCCAGGAGTGCCTGGACGAGCCCGGCACCGTCTTCCTGCCCGGCATGCGGGAGGGCGCCGAGGGACACGCGGTCATGGCCGCGCTCGCGGGGCTGCACGTCAACGGGACCGAGGTCGACTGGCGGGCGGTGATCGACGCCGACGCGACCACCCTCGACCTGCCCACCTATGCGTTCCAGCGCCGCCGCTACTGGTCCGAGCACACCCCGCGCCCCACCACGGCGGTCACCGCCGGACCGGTCGGCCTCGCCACGGACGGCGCTGAGGACGAGGAGACGGCGCAGGCTGACGCCGAGCCGGCCCGCCGGACCTCGCTCGGCACGCGGGAACTCACCCGCGAACTCACCAACCTGGTACGGAACACGGTCGGCACCGTCCTCGGCCACGCCTCCGGTGACGACGTCGTCCTCACCCACACCTTCAAGGAACTGGGCTTCGACTCGCTGCTCGCCGTCGAGCTGCGCAACATCCTCAACGAGGAGCTCGACCTCCGGCTGCCCGCCGCGCTGCTCTTCAACCACCCGACGCCCGCGGTCCTGGTCGACCACCTCGTCGGCGAGCTTTCCGGCACCTCGGCCGACAGCGGCGCCCACCCGGCCACTGCCCTCCGTGATGACGAGCCGATCGCCGTCGTCGCCATGTCCTGCCGCTATCCGGACCGGATCACCTCCCCCGAAGAGCTGTGGCAGGTCGTCGCCGAAGGCATCGACACCATCGGCGACTTCCCCGCCGACCGGGGCTGGGACCTCGACGCCCTCCTCGGCACCGCCCCGTCACAGCCGGGCCTGTCGAGCACCAGGCACGGCGGATTCCTCGACACGGCCACCGAGTTCGACGCGAACTTCTTCGGCATCAACCCCCGCGAGGCCGCGGCGATGGACCCCCAGCAGCGGCTCCTCCTGGAGGCCGCCTGGGAGGTGTTCGAGAGCGCGGGCATCGACCCCGCATCCGTGCGCGGCAAGCGGGTCGGTACCTTCATCGGCGCCACCGCGATGGACTACGGCCCGCGCCTGCACGAGACCGCGGACGGCTCCGAGGGCTACCTGCTCACCGGCGGCACCACGAGTGTCGCGTCGGGTCGGCTGGCGTATTCGTTCGGTCTTGAGGGGCCGGCGCTGACGGTGGACACGGCGTGTTCGTCGTCGCTGGTCGCGCTGCACCTCGCGGTGCAGTCGCTGCG